>DASVNP010000278.1:0-8662 GCA_036383775.1 Paraburkholderia sp.
AGCTGACGCCTTGTGATTCGGCGGTGGAGCGCAATCCACCTCCGCCATTCCTGTAAGCCTGGACAGCGTCTAGTTTCTGCTTGTCCGTGTATTTGCCCACTCCGATTCTCCCGGTCTGTCCAGGTTTCGGGGGTCAGATCAGAGTTAAGTGGATTCGAGACTCCTATACCTCTTTCCGGAACTCAAGATGGGAGGACTGGACGCTCACGGTTTAGTCGAGACAGTTTTTCCTAGAAGACGGCGGATTGCAGTTCTTTGCGGAGTTCGAGTTTGAACTCTGCCGGCGTCACAGATGCAGTCGCTTCTGTCATTCTGACGCGAGCGCTTGGTTGGCAAACGCGATGAGGTCGGGATCCTGCAATTTCCTATCGATAATCTCCGCTCCGATCTCCCACGCCAACTTCTTTCTGAGTTGGCGATGAGTCCAAGGAGCGCGGTTGAGCTGCTCAATAGCAGCGCCAACATTCCCCTTCGCCAGTTCATAACGAACTCGAAGCTTCGCGAGTAGCGCGACGTGCGACTTGGCTCCTTTGGACTCATCCGCTATTGCTTGAATATGCTTGATATCGGCGTCCACCGAATGGAAAACCTTCGCATCGCTCTTGACGCGAAGCTTGATCTCGGCCCGGGTGACATATCCTCCCACCTTCCCCGGAGACCTGCGCACCGCCGCGTCAGCCCATCGCAGCGCTTCGGGAAAATCCTTCAAGGCGGCAAAATACTGAGCACGCCTCAGGTCAGTGAAGTCGGACTGCTCACGCCGATCTGCGATCTGCAACTGGCCGAAAAGCTCTTCTAACTCTTCGTCGGCAGCTAGGCGCTGAGGATTCTCTTTGCCCCTTTCGACCAAACACTGAATCAGGACGTCTAGGATGAATGGGTTTCCAGGATTGCGCTCCAACGCATCGCGCGCAAACCGCTCCGCCTCTTGATATTCTTCTCTGCCAACGAGAAGTTGCGCCAATTCCCTGAGCGCGTGCGTATCTCGAGCATTGAACTTCAAAACTTCGACGAATTCTCCCTCGGCGCGCTCAGAAACACCATTCCACCGGTACTCGAAACCTTGGATGAAATGCACATGGCGGGCGGCTTGATTCGTACCGATCTTCTTCAATTCATCAATGGCATGCACAAGGCTATCAGCTACCCCAGTGCGAACTGAGGCCATGCCAAGCAGCCGCAAGGATTCAACCACACGCCTCTTTGGTGAGCGTGTGACGCTTGTCGAGTGCTGCCATCGCGAATCGAGTTGCGTCCTCATAGCGCTCTCGGTCGTAGCTATTGCGCGCCACCCGCAGGTAGTGGGAGCCCACAACGGCCCTCTCGCCAAACAAGGCTGACACTGGCTTTCCCAACGCGATGGAATTCGTTAGCGCCACGTCGATGGTTTCAAACGAGATGTCATCTTCATCCTTGTAGTTCGCGGTTATCCCGAGCAAGCGTTGACGGGCGTCAGCCACGAACTCCTCGGTCTCGGCCGAAAATTGCTTGCGGAACCGGGCCCTCCTGAAATAGGAGGCAATGCGAAGGTGATCGCCCTCGGACTCCAAAAGCCCTAGGCTGACGAGTCTAGTGACCGAGTCGGCCACCTCCTGATCTTGCCCGCCGCAAATCTCAAGCAGGTCGGTCGGGTCGATTGCATTGAACTCATCGAAAAGCGCCAACAGCTTTTTAGCCGTTGGACTCAATGCAAGACCTTCAACTAGACTAACGGACAAGCCGCGTAGCGCCTCCATAAGCTCCCTCGGATTCGCCTCGATAGCAGCCCTACCCGAGGAAGCCACGTATTCGGCGGCGGTCCAAATCATCGCCGGGTGCCCGCTAATTTCGCCGCGCAGGAAGTTCAAAAATTGCGGCTCAAGGTCGTCGAATTGCAAATGTTCAAGGGCGAACGTCCAAACTCTGCCGGATTCCTCCTCAGTCAGCCCCTCGACCTTGAAGAAGCCCACGTTTTCCAGTCGACGCTGCGCCGCGATGCGCGGCAGGCGCTTTGCGCAAATGACAAGGGTGGGCCGCTTGTTCGTCAACGATTTGAGAAGCGCGGCCAAGTCAAGCTGCAGGTTCCCGTCGTCGTCTAGGATGTCGTAGTCGAATCGGAGCCAGACGAACATTTTTTGCTCGTCTATCGAACGCAAGAGCTCGCAGGTTTTTCCGACCAGCTCCTCGCTGTTCATCGCGGCCGACTCATCGAAGAACGTGCGGGCCTCGGCGGCGGTGGGCCTCTGCCAAACAAAGTGAATTTTTCGATAAGCTTCCAGCACTCCTTCCCCGTCTGCAACGGAAATCTCGATTCCGGTGACATCTCTGCCCGGGAAGAGTGGCTCCAGCGTCCGTGTGCCAACCGCTCGCTTTCCGATCCCATCGACCCCGCTCAGATAGATCGCCTGGATGGGCAGCCGGAGATCTGCAATGCGTCGTTCCATCTCCCCCTGCAATTTGATCCTCTGCACATATGGCTTTGGCTTGACACCTCGCTTAGTGTCGAGCTCCACGAGCTTGGAGCGAATCAGGTTAGCTATACGGACTGGATTGGAGGTCCGAATGAAGACGTGCATCCGCAACCACTCCGGCAACTCAGCGGCCTGAGTCCCGTCAACTATGAAGGCCACCACTCCGCCAAGCCTGCCGGAATACAAAAGATGCTGAGCGATCTCCAACTCGGCCTTCACCCATTGGGAACCCGTCGAATTGGCGGACGCGATTAAAACGAAGAGATCGGATCTTCCCAGGGCCGCCGTGATTTCCCCCGCACTGTATTTGCCCTCTTCGAAGGTATGGCTGTCAATCTCCCACCTCGCCGCCGAAACAGCCTGGACCACTTGCTCCACCAGCGGCTTGTCGGCGCTGGAATGCGATACGAAAGCTTTTGCAAAATTTGCCATTGCTACTCCTGGTGGGCCGACGCACTAGGGGACAGTCTGAGGGATCCTAACATCCGCTTGCGAGTAGTTCGTTTGCACGTACCGCTTCGAACACGTTCCATCGAAGCTTGCAGGGCAGATCTACTGCGGCCAGTTGTCGGGCAGGCCGAGCAGCTCGCGCACGGAGGCGCCCTCGCTGTGTTGCAGACCACCATCGACGACATGCGCGCTTGGAAGCCCAAGTGCCGCCAATGAGTACGGGTACTCGGCAAACGGGTTCTCCACGATTGCACTGGCGCTAACAAGTTGCAGCAATGGAGCGAAGTCCGGCGCTAACTATGCTTCTCTGCCGACTTCGCCCCCACCAAGCCAAGCCTAGGTAGGCACAGTGGCCGGGCTGTATCAACGTCCGGAAATCCTATGGATGCTTCAATCCCATCGTCTCCGTTGTTGGCCTCGCAACATCCGTTTTTCATTTTTTGCACATTGCAACCCAACTAAGGCCGTCACTACTGACTCCTCAGAACACTACCAAACTTTGCCTCAAGCGGTGATCGCTTTGGTGAAGCGGGTCGCAACTTCTTGCTGCATGCTTGACATAGGAGGTCGAGTCCGGGGCGCCCCCATACGTTGACGTTACAAGCTGGGCACGTGTACTTGAGCTTTCGCTTCTGCGCCTTTAGTGCCTGGTCTTCGATGAGTTGGGGGTCATCGGTCCACGGGCCAATCTCGGCTGTCAAGCGTGTGAGCGTCCCGCGCGACAGTTTGAGTGGCAACGGGACCGAGGAAATGCTCGACGCTGAGAGGGCCCGAGCAGCAAACGGCGCTCCGGGCAATTGATCAGCCAATTCTGCACAGGCACTGATGAATTTCCCTTCCGGAAGTGGATAGGAAAAAACACGCTGCCCGGTGGCACGGCCTCCAGGCAGACCGGTTGCCGAAGGCATTAGTCCAATCTCCTGCATCTTTCGCGCCCATTCGGCATTGTGATATCCGGGGCGACTCGGCTGGCCGTACGCATGCTGCCAAATATGACACTGTTGCTGCGCGATCGTCTGCATAAGAAAAAGCCAAGAATGTTGGGCAAAAAGCGCTGGATCGAGAGTGATCTCTCCGACTACCTCCCCATCACGCCCTAACCATCGCCCAGGTACAAAGTATGCGAATGCGTTGCTACCCCGCTTCAGCGTGAACAGTGGCGCTGGCAGTTTGCCGGCGAAAAGTTTGCTGTTAAAGCGATGCGCAATGAGGCTTAAATGCCCATAAAACTTGTGGGTCGAGTTGACTTTGCTCACCAATAGAATGTATCGTACGAAACATCATAATTCAACACCTAAGGGATCTATGGATTTCACGCAGGGACGAGGGGGGAGTTCAGAGGCTTCAGTACAGAACGGCGAAACGAGCGATATGCCTCGGAAATACCGGTTTGCAGATTGTTTTGCAGGGCTGGGAGGCTTTCATGTGGCACTGGAGCGCCTAGGCCACGAATGTGTCTTTGCCTGCGAAATTGATGAAGAGCTCCGTCAGATCTACCAGAGCAACTTTGGTCTACGCCCTGCGGGCGACATTCGACGCGTCAAGCCTGAAGACGTACCTCCACACGAAGTGCTCTGCGCAGGATTTCCATGCCAGCCGTTTTCGCTTGCTGGCAAGAAGAAGGGCGCCGCATGCCCTGACTCAGGGAAACTAATCGACGATGTGTTTCGCTTGGTACGTCACCATCTCCCGCAGTATGTGCTGCTTGAGAATGTCCCCAACATCATGACGATTGCCGATGGCAGTTTTTGGGCGTACATCAATGGGTGCTTCAAGAGGCTGGGCTATTGTGTCGAGCACAAGATCTACTCCCCCCTGCAATTCGGAATGCCGCAACAGAGGCTCCGACTATTTGTGGTGGCACGACGTGACGATGCCCCCCCCTTCGTGTGGCCGGACCCGAAATCCATACCGGTTCGCCCCCTGTCGGAGTTCATCGGAACAGCGGTCGACTCATTGCGGCAGATTGAACCACCCAAGCTGGCGCTGCTCGAAAAATGGAATCGATTGCTGGCAAAGGTGCCTCTGAACACTAGTCACACGATCTTGGCGAGCGAGTTCGGCGCGACCTATCCACTCGATGGGTTGCCGGCCCGTCGACCCTGGCGCAACTATGCGGGCGCCTTCGGTGATCCGCTCGGCACAGCTTCAGACCGTGAAACCGCAATTCAGCGCCTTCCGCATTACGCTGCAGAAAACGGCGGTGTGGTTCCAAAATGGCTGCAACCCTATGTGATGACTTCGAGGCGTCTATACACACAAGCGCCAGCATTTCTGGATCAATGGAAGTGCGGAATGTCATCCCTTCCCAATAGTTGGCAGAAACTGGAGTGGCGTGGTGACCGAGCGAATCAAAATCTGTGGAATCACACAGTTCAGTTCCGCGCATCAGGCGTTCGCGTGATGCGAACCAGCATGGCCCCGTCACTGGTGGCCATGACGCCGACGCAGACTCCAATCATTGGCCCGAAGAAGCGCTATCTGAGCGTGCGTGAAGCTGCTTCTCTCCAGGCCCTCGAAGGCTTAAGCGTCTTTCCTCAAAACAACGAGCGCGCGTTTCGCGCTCTAGGAAACGCGGTTAATGCGAGCATCGTCCACGAGGTGGCGAAAGCGGTGCTCCGATAGCGAAACAAGAGGGGGGACCGAAGATGTTCAAAGTTAATGTCGCGCCCGATATGGGCATGTACAACCTGCTGCGCAACCAAGGCTACGACCCGGCATACGCGCTGGCTGAGTTCGTTGACAACGCGCTCCAAGCGCATCTGTTGCGTCCTGCTCAGCGGGCCAAAAAAGCAGTGAAACCACTGAAGGTGGACATCAAGTTCTACTCGGCCGACTACTCAAAAGATCCCAAGTTGGCTCAGTCCGTAATTATTGAAGACAGCGGACCTGGAATTCCTGGAGCTCGTCTTGAAGACGCAATGAAGCCGGCGAGACCGGCAACGGTTCGCGGCTTGAACGAATTCGGCATTGGGATGAAGGCCGCAGCGGTTTGGTTTACAGACAATTGGTCATTGAGTACTTGCCCAGAGAGTGAAGGCAAACGGTACTGGCTCGACTTCAACCTTGCAGAGCTAGTCAAGCAACGTCGAGAAGAAGTAGTCGTTAATGACGAGGTCAGTGACAAGTCGAGTGGCACGACTCTTACACTCACCAAGACTCGTCGAACAATCGACCATGCCCGATTCATTGCTATCTGTACCGAACTGACTGACATCTATCAGAGATTCACAAGCGGGCCCAATCCCAGGATGCTGCTGACGGCGCACTTCGACGACACACCGAGAAGCTTGCAGTTCGAGTCGGACGCCATTCCTGCCGTGCTTTCGGCCCCACTCTTCAAGATCGTCGGCAAGGAAACTTACTCAATTGGCAAGCCTGAAACCTGGACGGTCAGCATTTCGACGGTGTTCCGAGGTGCGGCTGTCACCGGCTCGATCAGTCTTCTTGAGAAGGGCAGTTATAAAACCAATCCAGGCTTGGTCATGTTTCGTCACGACCGCGTAATCTGCGGCACAACGCTACGACCGTTCCTTCCAGAGTCGCTATTTGGCACTGGCAACAAGTATGCAAGACAGCGGGTGTACGGGCAGATATTTGTCGATGATTTGCCCGTGACCTACACCAAAGATAGATTCGATTTTGATGAAACGGAGTTCTCTGCGCAGCTACTTAGTGACCCGGCAGTACAGCGGCTCAAAGCACAGGCGGAAGCGTATCGCGTCGACGAAACCAAGGTGAAGCACGTCAACAAGGAGGCAGAGATCTACGCGCCCGTAGGAAAGCCTGCCACCAAGAAGGCTGATACGGAGAAAGCGACAAAGGGAGGCACGTCAGCTGGCGCAGGAGGTGCCAGCGAAAAGGCTAAGCCAAAACCCGCCCCCACACCCGTTCCATCGCCCGCCCCGCCGCCCGAACCGCTGGTCAAAGTGCTGACGCAGCTCATGGCATCTCCCGTTGCCAGCGCTGCGCTGCAGACGATCATCAACGAGACATTGCTTTTGCATCGCGCCAAGCGAGACATCGCTATCGCCATGTGTTTGCGCGTTGTGCTCGAAAGCGGCCTGCTCGCAAAAGTGGAGCGATCTTTCCCTGCAGAGTACCCTAAGGTGTCAGAGAAGGGTGTCTATGCGTTGATCAAGTACTTGGCTGGCAATTCAGGGGCGTTCTTTGACTCCAAAGCAGAGTACCGCCAGGTCAAATGCGCACAAAGCGTGGCGAACGGCACCCAACCCGACGTGGTGCTGCTCAATAACGCGGCACACGGACATTACCAGCCGAATATTGCGGAACTGAATCGATTCGTCAACAACCTCGAACCGTTGCTTCTCTGGGCATATTCCGCATAAAGAAGCCGCAACCCCTTGAATATAAAGGGGTTTTGCATCAGCTAGATAAGTCCGCCGCCCAATGAAAAAGCCCCCTTTCGGGGGCTTTCTGCTTTCAGGCGCCCGAATGACGACGGGCGCCGACCTCCCTGCCTCAGTCGGTCATTGAGACGTGTTGTTGTCGCGCAGCACGATTTCGCGCCAGCTGCTGTCGTAGGTGCTGACGAACATGTTCCGGTAGGCCACCGAGCCCTGCGCCGGCAGGTTGAAGGTCTTCGATGCCGTGCCCGTGGCCGACGGCGCCACGTCGGCCAGGTCTTGCGCGCCGCCCGACGGGCCCGACATCAGGTTCAGGAAGAACTGCGCGGCGAAGCCGGGGTTCAGGCCGGTGGCACTGACCGCGAAGTCGCTCCCGCCCGAGTAGGACGCCAGGGCCGGCGTGGTCGAGAAGCCCGGGTAGCTGACCGCTGTGGCTTCCGCCAGCGTCATCGGCCGGGCATGGAAACGGTGCCTGTAGATGATGTCGAAGCCGTTGAACTTGGCCACCGTCGTGCCGTCGCTCTCGTAGGCGGTGAAGGTGTACTCGGGCGTGGCGGGAATCGCCGCGATCGCGCTGTCGCTCAGGCCGGCGTTCGGCAGGCCGCCGCAGTTCGACGTCAGGTAGTAGTAGTTGTAGGTGGACGAGCCGTCGATCGGCCACGGGCCGCCGCTCGAAGGACGCGTGTGGCGCAGGCCGCCGGCGGGCAGCCCCGGACCGGTGACCACGACCGAGGCGACGGTGCCGCTGTTGCCGGTGTTCGTGTCCTGGATCTCGAACTGCAGCGAGCTGCTCACGCAACCCGTCGCCTTTTCCTTGGTGGCATGGACGTGCGGGTTGATGTCCAGCACGCGCCCGTCGCCGCGCAGGCGCCACGCGCCGTCCGTGCCCTTGACGATCTGCATGCCCTGGTTGTTGCTGAAGGCGACGCCGTTCTTGTCCTTGTGGGTGAACTCGACGTAGGCGCGCGGGCTCGTGTTGTTCGCGTCGATGGTGTAGTTGATGCGCTGGATCACCACGTCGGTGAAGCTGGCGCCCACGAGATTGGTGTCGGTCGCCGTTTCGTTCGCGAACTGCGAGGCGTTGAGGTCGGAGGACCTGAAGCCGTAGGTGCCGGTGACGGGATTGCTGCCATCGGTCATCAGGGGCAGCAGCTCGGACGGCGCGGGCAGCCCGGTGGCGAACTTGCCCACGAAGTCCGACAGCACCTTGCGGATCAGCACGATGTCGTTGGCCGCCGTGTCCATGCCGGAGCCGCTCATCGGCGTGGTCGAGGTCTCGGCCGCCGCCTTGACCGCCAGGTCGTCGGCAATCTGCTGCTGCGTGACGATGTTGGTGATGGTCGCCACGTTGGTGGCCGGGTCAACGGTTACGCGCAGCACGTCGAGCGCCTTGTC
>DASVNP010000279.1:0-19434 GCA_036383775.1 Paraburkholderia sp.
CGCCGCTCGCGCCACTGGCGCCGGCCGCGCCGCTTGCGCCGCCTGGGTCTCCCCACGGATGCCAGCGCCACAGAACGCCCCCGAGGACGACCAGTGCCACGACGACCAGTGCGGCGTTGCGCCCGCGATGCGACTTCACCTCGCCGGGCCCGCCAGACGGCGTGCCGGGGCGGTGGCCGCCTGCCGGCGGTGGGGAAGCCGGGATGGCGGGGCGTGTGGTTTCCGGATGCTTTTGTTGTTCGTCCATCGATTCAGTCAGGTGGCTGGCTTGGATGTGAGCCGCTCGTGCAATCGGGCAATCCGGCAGCAGGCGGCATGACAGGCGGTTTCGACAGTGGGTGCGTGCGCTCGTTCAGCGCGATGCTACCCGAGGCGCGGGACAGAGATGTTAACGCAGCGCGGCGTTGTGTCAGACGGCCTCGACCGGCCTGGACGTTAACGAAATGGGATAACGGCAAGCCGGGCGCGCGCCCCGCGACGGGAAAAGTGTGATCCTACGTCGCGGGCTCTGTAACAGTCCACTCGCGTATTTTTCTTTTGATTACGAAGGTTACAGGATGTCTTGCAATGGCAGCGGCCACCGGCCGGCGAGTGCCGGGGTGCGTCAGGTGTCGAGGCGGCGCCCCGGCGTGCCGCCGATTTCGAGCACGATGTTGGCAATGCATTCGAGCAGGGCCGGCGCCGCGCGCGAGATCAGCCAGTCGCGCGGACACTGGTCGGCGGAGCCGCCGCAATTGACGGCATAACGCTCACCGGACGGTCCGACGAAGCCGAGCGCGATGGCGTTCAGGCCGTCGTACCATTCGCCCGTGGCAATCGCGAAGCCGCGCTCGAGCGTGTCCTGCAAGGCGCTTTCGAGCCGCTTGCCGAGGTGTCCCCAATCGTCGCCTTCCGCTTCCTGCAGGCCGATCAGCAACTTGTCCCGCTCCGGCTGCTCGAGCGCCGCCAGATACGCGCGGCCCACCGCGGTTCGGCTCAGATTCATGCGCGAGCCGATTTCGAGGCGCGACACCAGCACCGCCGAACGCGGCCGGATGGCGTCGATCACCACCATGTCGAAGCGGTCGCGTACGGCAAGATGTACCGACAACGCCGTGCGTTCCGCGAGTTCGATCAGGAACGGCCGCGCGCGAGCCCGGATATCGAAGTTGCGCAGGAAGCCATTGCTCAACTCCAGCACCGCCGACGTCAGCACGAAGCGCTCGCTGTCGGGCAGGCGAAACAGGAAGCCCGCGCTGACGAGCGTGGCGATGATGCGCGAGACAGTGGGTTTGGGAATGCCGGTCAGCTCGGTCAGTTCGCGGTTGCTGAGCGGCGCGTCGGCCGCGGCGATCGAGCGCAGCACGGTCAGCCCGCGTGCGAGGGCGGTGACTTCATCGCCAGAACCGTCTTTGTCTTTCGCCGGGTCTGCCACGCGCCGTGAGGACGTTGATTGGTTCATGTGTTTTTTTGGAACCTTATTTCAATTTATTTGTTTGTGCCGTTCTGAAAGCCCTCTCTCAAGACTTCAGGGGCAGCCCCAAAATGGGGCATGAAGATGAGTTTTCATCAGAAGGTTCATTGTATCGGAATATTTTTCCGGAGCGAATGAAGCCTCTTTAGATTTTGCTTGACTTAGTCAGCATAACCATAAAAAATGGAACCTCATTTCGAAAGACGGTTTCAGGTTCTGCAATTTGAAGTTTTGAACCTTCCGAACCCTCAGTATTCCGCGCAGTGTCCGGTCGAGTGTCTTTCCACCGTAACAATCCATGCCGCGCGCCCCGCAGTGCGCCGCATCGCCGGTCTCTCTTTCGAATACCGTCTCTCAGGTTCTAGCACGGCCCTCGGAATGGCTAGAACTTTTTAAGGCGTCACGGCAACGTGACGCCTTTTTTTTTGTGCGCCGAGCATGCGCAACAGCTTGGGGGGTGCAAGTCTCCTGTCCAGCCTGAGGGTGGTGAAGGACTAGTGAAACGCAAGGGCGTCGTCGTGAGGCGGGGTCTGAAGGAAGCGTGTAGCAGAGCCACGACCTGACGAACAGAAACCAGACATGAGGCCTAGCCACAAGGAATATGCCGGGCAACCCGGTCCCAATAACCGCAGCACCGCGCGACAAAGCCTTCGACTGACCTATGCGCAAGGGCCAAATAGGCCCAATCGAAGCCGGCATGTTGCGTTTTACCTCCACAATTTCTGCCTGCAATTGCGCGAAGACCTGTGGAACGACGACGGTTTTCCACTGCACCCCCAGGTTCTGCTTACCTCGAATCGGCGGCAACTGCTTCTTCTAGTGCCGAGCGCTATACGAGACTATCAAGCATCAGATGGATTTCCGGGAGAACAATCGTGGAACTTTTCCGCATGGTTTGTATGGTGCTGGCCAGCTTTTTTGGGGTACGCAAACGCGCTTCTCACGAGGCGGATCTGGCGAATGTCAACATGGTGCTGCTGCCGTTTGTCGCAGTTGCGCTCGCCTTGATGATTGGTCTGCTCATCTTTGGCGCCGTACATTTGATTGCCGGCGTCACGAGTTCGACGCAAGGATTCTGATTGCGAGTGACGCTAGCCGTGAATCGAAGGGTCGTCGAGGATTTCGGCGAGTGCGGAAATCGCGTTTTCGAAGCGATTGTCCCAAGGGTGGCCGAAATTGAGCCGGATGCAGTCCTGGAAGCCGTGTGTCGCTGAGAAGATCGGCCCCGGGGCGATGCTGATACCGCGCGCGCTCGCCAACGCGTGCAGTTCCATCGCTTTGACGGACTGCGGAAGTTGTAGCCACAGCATGTAGCCACCAGTTGGACGCACCCATCTAACGGTACCCGGCAGCCACTTATGCAGTGCCGTCTCCATTCGCTCGAGCTGCGACTGAAGCGACGAACGCAGCGAGCGCAAGTGTTTGTCGTAGCCCCCGTGCTCCAGATAGTCGGCAACGCCTGCTTGCGCGGGAATGCACGCGGAAAGTGTTGTCATCAGCTTCAGCCGTCGGACTTGATCGGCGAATCGGCCAGCCGCCGTCCACCCGACCCGATAGCCGGGCGCGAGTGTTTTTGAAAATGAACTGCAGTGCATGACCAGCCCCTGGGTATCGAACGCTTTGGCCGGCAGCGGACGGTCGCGGCTGAAATGAAGCTCCTGATAGACGTCGTCTTCGATGAGCGGCACTTCACGTCCACGCAGTAGTTCGACCAGAGCGCGCTTTTTGTCGGCCGACAAGGATGTGCCGGTCGGATTCTGGAAGTTGGGCATGAACCAGCACGCTCGAATGGGATGCTGGTCAAGCGCACTTTTCAACGCTTCCAGGTCAAGGCCGGACACCGGGTCGACAGGTATCTCCACAGCTCGAAGGTCGAGTCGCTCAATAGCTTGCAGGGCGGCATAGAAACCCGGGGACTCCACGGCTACCAGGTCCCCGGGCCGGGTGACGGCCATCAAACATAGATTCAATGCTTCGAGGGCGCCGTTTGTAATGAGAATCTCGTTCGGCGGCACGGACATGCCCGTGCCAACGTACCGAAGACTGATTTGCTGGCGGAGATGGTCGTTACCGGGCGGCAGGTCTTCTACCGTGTTCCATGGAGTGAGCGACCGCGTGCCGGAGACCAGTGACTTCAGAAGCCGCGCAGATGGAAAGAGCTGGGGCGAGGGAAACGCGGAACCCAACGGCACGATGTCCGCATGCCGGGCTGATTCGAGCACGGAGAACACCAGGTCGCTGATGTCTACCTTCCTTGGTTCCGTTGTGAGTCCTTCTGCCCGAGCCGCTTCGTTCACCGTGGCGCCCTGAGTGACGAAGTACCCGGCACGCTCCTCGGCGCGCACGAGACCCCACTGCTCGAGGAGCGAGTACGCGCGAAATACCGTCGACTGGCTCACGCCGTACTGCGCGATCAGGTGGCGAAGCGACGGCAGCCTGGCACCGGCGGGAAGAAGGCCTTCTCGTATTTGCGTTGCCAGATTCTTCGCAATGGTCTCGTAGCGATTCATTGATTGCCCTTACCGTGTTCTTCGATGACCAAACTCACAGCCCACGTTTTGTCGCGCGATTCCGAGCGTGTCTGCCGGGAAATTGTGTCGCGATTCTATCGCTTCCGTCATTGAGCCTGCGTCGACCGCGGTGGGGCTGCGGCGATTGGGCACGCGCCACCAACCGGTTTTGCCTGCTACGCATACATCAGTGGCATCTGCTTCTTTTCGCTCGACGGCGACGGGCTTATCGTGGTCACTCGTGCCTTTTCGAGGGCTGCCTCCAGCGCCCCTTGCCTTCAAATACGTCGCGCAATACCGCGACGCAAGACGCTCCCTACTCATGTATCAGTACAACGATTTCGACAAAGCATTTGTCAAGAACCGCGCGGCGCAGTTTCGGGACCAGCTGGAACGGTGGCAAAGCGGCCGGTTGAGTGAAGACGACTTTCGTCCGCTGCGCCTGCAGAACGGCTGGTATGTACAGCGCCACGCGCCAATGTTGCGCGTCGCGGTGCCCTATGGCGAATTGTCGAGCGCTCAGCTGCGCGTGCTGGCGCGCATCGCTCGAGAGTTCGACGCACCAGAGCCCGAGGTCTATCTGAAGGCGGCTGACACCCAAGGCCGGCTGGGTACGACCCATCTGCCGACAAATTCAGCGCACTTCACGACGCGAACCAACGTGCAGTTCAACTGGATTCCCTTGAGCAAGGCCGCTGATGTGATGGACCTGCTGGCGTCCGTCGATATGCATGGCATTCAAACTAGCGGTAACTGCATCCGCAACATCTCCTGCGACGAGCGCGCAGGTGTCGCCCCTGACGAAATCGCCGACCCACGGCCTTTCGCTGAACTCATGCGGCAATGGACGACCCTGCATCCCGAGTTCGCGTTCCTGCCGCGCAAATTCAAGATTGCGGTAACCGGCGCCGCAGAGGACCGCGCGGCGACTGACTGGCATGATGTCGGCCTGCGGCTCTGGCGCAATGAACTGGGCGAGCTGGGTTTTCGGGTAACCGTCGGCGGAGGCATGGGGCGCACGCCAATGGTCGGCTCCGTGCTGCGTGAGTTTTTGCCCTGGAATCAAATCATGAACTACATCGAAGCGGTGGTGCGCGTGTACAACCGCTACGGAAGGCGCGACAACAAGTACAAGGCTCGCATCAAGATTCTGGTCAAAGCCGAGGGGCAGCGCTATATCGACGATGTCGAGGCGGAGTTTCGAGAAATCGTCGAGCACGATGGCGGTCCGCATACGATTTCGCAGGAGGAACTTGACCGCGTGACAGCCTCGTTTGCGCGGCCTGCGGTGATCCGCGGCGAGTCGGAGCAGGCCGCGAGTAAGGATGCGCCAATCGATAGTCCGCGTTTCACGCGGTGGATGCAGCGAAACGTGGCTCTCCATAAGGACCCGGCACTACGCATCGTCACGCTGTCATTCAAGCGTCTTGGACAGGCACCCGGAGACGCGTCAGCCGTACAGCTCGAGCGGCTTGCCGACCTGGCGGACCGTTTCTCAGCGGGCGAGGCACGCGTGACGCATACGCAAAATCTCGTGCTTCCATGGGTGGCTGCGGACAAGCTTTTTGCCTTGTGGGAGGCCGCCAGTCAGCTGGGTCTGGCCAGCACGAATGTCGGATTGTTGACAGATATCATCGCGTGTCCCGGAGGGGATTTTTGTGCGCTGGCCAATGCGCGTTCAATTCCAATCGCTCAGGCACTCGCCGAACGCTATCAGGACATTGACGAACTCGACGACATTGGTGATATCGATGTCCATATCAGCGGCTGCATCAACTCATGCGGTCATCATCATAGTGGGCACATCGGCGTGCTGGGCGTCGACAAGGATGGGAAGGAGTGGTACCAGATTACGCTGGGAGGGGCCGACGGGACTGCTGCGAGTGGTGCTGCGCAACCCGGAAAGGTCATCGGTCCATCGTTCTCTGCTGCTGAGGTGCCCGAAGTCTTCGAAGCCATGCTTGGAACGTACCGCGACCTGCGCGAATACCGGGAACAGGGGCGATACGAACGTTTCATTGAAACATTGCGCCGGACCGGCCTTGACCCATTCAAAGCGGCCGCGAACAACGCACGAGTAAAACAGGAGGTGTCCGCATGAGCGAAGTCCCGCGACTGAATGTCATCGCGTGGCACGCTGTCCGAGGCGATGAACAGCCCAATGTCCTCAAGCTTGCCAATGATGCAGACCCCATGTCGCTTGCAGGCGGCGGCCTGGCCGGAATTGAGCGAATCGAGTTGCATTTTCCGCATTTCACCGACGGACGTGCCTATAGCCAGGCCTATCTTCTTCGGCGCAGACTGGGCTTCACAGGGGATTTGCGAGCAACCGGCGACGTGCAGATTGACCAGCTTCTGCAGATAGCGCGAACTGGCTTTTCAAGCGCCGTTCTCAACGAAGGTCTCGACCCGGCAGACGCGGCTCGCCATCTGGGGCGATATTCCGGGTTCTATCAACGTGACCTGGCTGGCGCATAGACACCTGGTTCGGTCGATGCCGTTCGATGTTTTTCGGCTGCCCGATGAGCAATCATTAGTGATGCTGCTTAATATCATGGATGCGAAAGTCAAAACCGACGAGTTCGCGTTTGTCGAATTTGCATCGTCCCGGCCGATGGATCTCGTAGTCATGCGGCCTACCCCTGGTTGGCAAGAGATACGCCCGGCAGGGTGGCGAAATGCGCGGTAGCGCACGGAGTGATTGGGTGGGGGACCCTATTCTCACGTGATCGGTTGCCGAGGGTCCGCGTCCGGAATCCCTGCGCAGAATCATGTTTGAGCCACCGTTACGGTTGCCACCCATGCGTCGCCAAGCCATCAAATGTGCGTTGATTCTCGCCTGCGGCGGCGTGGCGGTGGTCGATGCCTGCGCGGCCGGCGTGGTAGGAGTCGTCAAGACGCTCAAAGGCACGGTGCACATCGAGCGGGCAGGGCAAAGCCTCGACGTGGCGATCGGCAGCGAGGTCTACAGTGGCGATCGCATCGTGACCGGTCCCGATTCCTCCGTTGGCATCACGCTGCACGACAACACGCTGCTTTCCGAGGGCGCCGGCTCCACCCTCGAGCTCAGCAAATTCGAATTCGACACGAAAACCCATGACGGCGAGCTCGACGCCACGATCAGGCGCGGCTCCCTCGCGGTGGTCAACGGCCAGCTCGCCAAGGCCAATCCTGGTGCGGTGCATTACAGCACGCCGACTACGACGCTCGGCGTGCGCGGCACCGAATTCATCATCGAGGTCGGCGGCAAAGGGGAGGGGGCGCGTTGATGGCGGCGATCCGCGGGCATTGGCTGATCATGGCGGCGGGCTTCGCGCTGCTGGCCTTCGTATCCGGGTGCGGCACGCCCGACAAGATCACGTTGTTGCCCGACCCCGACGGCAAAGTCGGATCGGTCGTCGTGCACAGCGCCAAGGAGACGAAGGTAATCGACAAAGCGTACGCCAGCGTCGACGTTTCCCAGAGCGGTTCCATCGACGAGACCCCAGGCAGCGCGTCCGACGTCAAGGCTCGCTATGGCAACCTGCTCGCCGCGCAGCCTCCGCGCCCGACCACGTTTACGATCAACTTCGTGTTCGACTCGGCCACCGAGCTGGCCCCGGGGTCGGCGGCCACGGTGGACAAGCTGAAGGCCACGCTGGCGAGCTGGCCCGCCCCGCATCTCACAGTGGTGGGGCACACCGATGCGGCGGGCTCCGACGATCACAACGACGCGCTCTCCTTGCAGCGGGCAAAAAGTGTCGCGGCCTTCCTGATCAAGTCGGGGATTCCCGCGAAGCAAATCGAGACTGCGGGCCGGGGCAAGCGCGAGCTGCTGGTGCATACGCCGGACGGTGTTCCCAGTCAGAGGAACCGGCGCGTCGTCATCACCATTCAATGATCGAAGGGCTACCCGCGGCTGCCATCGGCGTGAGCGAGCCCTAACTTGCCTCGACCGACATGAAACGCTCGCGCGACTCATGGTTGACCTTCTTCGCGAAACTGATGAGGGCGGGCAATGGGCGCCCGGTGGCGCTCGCTGTGCTGCTCACCCTGAGTTTCATCAACCTGTGCAGCGAATGGCCTCGCGATGTCGCGCGTCCCGCGCTCGTGGAAAAGCTCTACGCGGTGACGCCGGACTCCTTCGGCACAACGAGGCAGTTGCTGTTCGATCATTATCAGCGCCTGTTTCCACGGGTTCCGGCGGCGCAGCCCGTGACCATCGTCGAGATCGACGACCGGACGCTCGCAGCCGTCGGTCAGTGGCCGTGGCCGCGCAACCGGCTCGCCACGCTGATCGATGACATCGCTGCGCACAAGCCGCTCGCCATCGGTCTCGACTTCTACATGCCCGAGGCGGATCAGACCTCGCCCGGCAAGGTGGCCGACAACCTGCCCGCGTCGTCGGCGGATCTCGCGGCCGGCCTGCGGGCGCTTCCCAGTCACGAGGCCATTCTCGCCGCCTCCTTGCGCGCGGCGCCGTCCGTGCTGGGCGCGGCGGCGATCGATCATGCCGCCCCCGACGCCAGCCTCGATCTGCGCAGCGCTCCGATCCTCGTGCATGGCGCCAACCCGCTCGCGAGCCTGCAACGGTACCTCTACGTGCTGGCGAGCCTGCCTGAGCTGCAGGCCGCCGCACACGGCCAGGCGCTGCTGAACGTGACGCTCGAGCAAGGCACGATCCGGCGGATGCCCGTGATCGTGGCACTGGGCGACAAGCTGGTCCCGAGCCTGCCGATAGAAATGCTGCGCGTCGCCACCGGGTCGCCGGCGGTCGACGTGTTTACCGACACGTCCGGCGTACGGGCCGTGGGTGTTGCGGACGTTGAGGTGCCCACGGAGCCCGACGGCGATTTCCGGCTTGATTTCGCGTCCGTCCGGTTGACCGGGAGCCGCAATGTGTCTGCGCGCGACGTGCTGGATGGGCGCGTCGACCCGGAGCGTTTCCGCAACAAGCTCGTGCTGGTCGGCCTGACGGGCACTGGCCTGACCGACATGCGCACGACTGCGCTCGGCGAGCTGGTGCCGGGCGTGGAGGTCCAGGCTCAGGCCATCGAGGCGATTTTCGAAGGACGCTTCCTGCGGCGTCCGACCTGGCTGATCCGGGCCGAGCGCACCTTCATCATGGTGTTCGGCATCCTTATCATCTGGTATCTGCCGCACCCCAGTGCCCGCTTCACGGCATTCGTCAGGAGCGTCCCGAAGGCCGGGTTCGCGGCCATGGGCATATCGCTGAATCTGCTGACGTTGCTGGTCTGCTTCCTGCTGTTCAAGTACTTCCTGTTGCTGGTCGATGCCGCCGCGATTTTCATCATCCTGTCCGCGGTCGTGGGCTGCTTCTTTTCGGCCGCGCTGCTCGACTACGAGGAACAAAGCCGGCGCGCCGCCCGCAAGGCGCGTGCGCGCGAGGACAATGAATTCCGCTAGGGAGAATCGCGGCGTTGCCGCATTCAGCGCGACAGCAACGCAACCGTGGCGATACCCAGAATGGTCATCAGGAGCGACGCCCCGACGTGAATCACGATCTCGCCCGCGGCCCAGCCGAGCCGGCCGTCCTGCAGGCGTTGCACGACTTCGGCGGAAAACGTCGAGAAGGTGGAAAGGCCGCCCATCAAACCGGTAATGACGAAGAGCCGCCATTCCGGCGCGATCTGCGGCGCGCGCGCGAATCCCGCAACGGCGACACCGATGACGTAGCCGGCAATGACATTGGCGGCGAACGTGCCGAGCGGCATGCCGCTAAAGAGGCCGTTCAGGCGGATGCCGAGAAACCAGCGAAACAACGAACCGAGCGCGCCGCCGATACCGACAGCGAGAATGGACCAGTACATGGAAGGAGGCCTGGTAAATCAGGAGTGTTGACAAACCGGGCTGAGCAGAAGGCGTGATGCCGCGTCCGCAGTCATCCGGGCGAAGCAGGCATCATCAGCCACAAGGGCGGTTAATGGAGAATGCCATCTCCAGCACGACAGTCTATCACCGGCGGGTGCATGTGGGGACAGCTCGGCTGGCCGTGAGCGGGGCGCCGGACCGCGCTGTCCGCATGGCGCAGAGGTGTGGCCTAGAATGAATGGACTGCCCGCGTGTGTCGACGGCGGGCTTGCTGCGGCTTCGCGGGAGGCCGACATGACCAAGGGTTTTCAACTCACGTTTTTTACCGAACAGAACCGGCGCCACGGCCATCAATCGGTCGTGGAATGGCTGCTTTCGGTCGCGCGGCACGCCGGCATTCACGGCGCAACCGTGGTGGCTGCCGCCGAAGGGGTCGGCCACGCGGGCGAGCGCCACGCGGCACGCTTCTTCGAGCTGGCGGATCAGCCGCAGCAGGTGATTTTCGCGGTCACCGAAGATGAAGCCGATACGCTGCTTGCCGCCGTGCGGGAGGGCGGCGTGCCGGTTTTCTACACGCGCTGTCCGATCGAATTCGGCATGCTGGGCGGTACGGCGAACGACGCGCCGGACCCGGCGCGCCGGTAATGCCGCCATACGAGCTAAAGCGCACGCCGCCTCGTTTACTCGGACGTCGCTGAAATCTTGTGGATCGACAGATCCGCGCCGTTGTACTCGTCTTCCTGATCGAGCCGCAGACCCACGGTCAGACGGATCGCGCCGTACACGAGCGTGCCGCCGAGCGTCGCCACCACGATCCCGCCAAGCGTGCCCACGAGTTGCGCGCCGAACGACACGCCGCCCATGCCGCCTAGCGCGCGCAGCCCGAAAATGCCTGCCGCAATGCCGCCCCACGCGCCGCATAGGCCGTGCAACGGCCACACGCCCAGCACGTCGTCGATGCGCCAGCGGTTCTGCACGCAGGTGAACATATAGACGAACAGCACGCCGGCGATGCCGCCCGTCACCAGCGCGCCGAGCGGATGCATGATGTCCGAGCCGGCACACACCGCCACCAGTCCTGCAAGCGGGCCGTTGTAGGTGAAGCCGGGGTCGTTGCGGCCCGCGAACCATGCCGTCAGCGTGCCGCCCACCATCGCCATCAGCGAATTGACCGCGACGAGGCCGCTAATCTTGTCGATGGTCTGCGCGCTCATCACGTTAAAGCCAAACCAGCCGACCGCCAGCACCCACGCACCCAACGCGAGGAACGGAATATTCGACGGCGGATGCGCGGCAATGCCGCCGTCGCGCTGGTAGCGCCCGTGCCGCGCGCCGAGCAGCAGCACGGCCGGTAACGCGACCCAGCCGCCGAACGCGTGCACCACGACGGAACCGGCGAAATCGTGGAACGGCGTGCCGAAAGCCTGGGTCAGCCAGTCCTGAATGCCGAAGCGGCCGTTCCACACGATCCCTTCGAAGAACGGGTAGATAAAACCGACCAGCACGAACGTCGCGAACAGTTGTGGATTGAATTTCGAGCGCTCGGCGATGCCACCCGACACGATCGCCGGAATGGCCGCGGCGAAGGTCAGCAGAAAGAAGAAGCGCACCAGTGCGTAGCCGTTGTGAGCGGCCAGCGACTCGGCGCTGCCGAAAAATTGCGTGCCGTACGCGATGGTGTAGCCGATAAAGAAATAGGCAATCGTCGAGACCGAGAAGTCGACCAGGATCTTGACCAGCGCGTTGACCTGATTCTTTTTGCGCACCGTGCCGAGTTCCAGGAACGCGAACCCGGCATGCATCGCCAGCACCATTGCGGCGCCGAGCAGAAGGAAGAGGGTATCGGTGCCGGTTTTCAAACTTTCCATCGAGGAGTCCCGCTTAGGCAAAAAAGCGGGCATTGAATGCAAGAAGTGGGCCAAAGTTGTGCCGTGGCGCGTCGATGCGGTGCAAAACGGCACCGGAATGGGAGTGGGTGGTTCCGATCGGCATAGACACGCGATTGAGTCTGCACCGCGAATTACACACAAAGGCACAAGTAATGTGCATGATCGTTTCGTTTCGGGCGGCGTGACCCAAAGAAGGGCAAAAGTTTCGATTTGTTTTACGTTTAATTCAAAATCCTGACGTTTTACCGTCCGTGTGCCGTGCACGCGATCTGATGCTGGCGAAGAACGCCTGCGTAATGGCGTGCGCGCTTTGTTTTCCTGGGCAATCGCCGACATAATGTGGCGTCCCGAGCACGATCTGCCGGCCACCGACCTCCAATGCGCGCGCATGAGACTGACCACTAAAGGCCTGTTGCTGATCGCGATTCCGGCTTTCTTCGAGCTGGCGCTTCTGTCCGGACTGGTCAAGGCGCAGTCGGATGCGACGCTGGCCGAACGGTGGGCCTTTCATAGCGAAGAGGTGTTGCGCCAGACCACCGCGATTCTCGATCCGGTGCTGGGGGAGTCCGTGGCGCTGCGCGGCGCGGTGCTCGCCAACGACACTCGCTTTTTCACGCCGGTGGCGGTGTGGGTGAACGTCGACCGTCGCATCGATCAGCTGGCCGAACTGGTTGCCGACAACCCGGCGCAGGTCGAGCGCGTGGTTCAGGTGCGCCAAGCGGTGCAGGCTTACCGGCAATGGTCGGACCGCGTGCAGGACATGCTGCGTTCGGGCCGGCGGCGTGACCTCCTCGATCGTTTCCGCGAGCTCGAACCATCCGACGTGCTGGACCGTTTCCGCCAGCAGCTGACGGCTTTTCAGGCCGAGGAGCGGCGCCTCGACACGCTCCGTTCGAGTGCCGCCGACGCCGCGCGTGCGCGCCAGCAGGCCCTGGTGGTCGCGGCGGTGCTCGGCTCGCTGCTGTTCGTCGCGCTGGCCGTGTGGCTCTTCACGCGCGGCGTGCGCGGGCGGCTCGCGGTGCTTTCCGACAACGCTGGGCGTCTCGCGGGCAATGAACCGCTCGCGCCGATCACCCCCGGCCGCGATGAAATCGCCCGGCTCGATCTGACCTTGCACGACACCAGCCGGCGCCTGCTGGAGGCCGAGCGCATCCAGGCGCGCTTCCAGGCCGATCTTGCGCGCCGCACCGGCGAACTGGCGCGGATCAACGAGACCTTGCGGCAGCAGACCCAGGAAAACGAAATGTTCATTTACAGCGTGTCGCACGATTTGCGCGCGCCGCTGGTGAATTTGCAAGGCTTCTCGAAAGAGCTGATTCGCGCGTGCGACGAACTGCGCGTGGCGGTGCGCGAGTCGTCGCTCGCGGCCGAGACGCGGCAGCGCATCGAGCGGGTGGTCGACGAGGATATCGGCGAAGCGCTGCACTATCTGCAGACGGCGGTGTTGCGCGCCTCGCACATCATCGACGCGCTGCTGCGGCTCTCGCGCGTCGGGCGCGTGGAATACCGGCAGCAGAAGGTGGAGGTGCGCGATATCGTGCCGCGCGTGGTGGATGCAATGCAGGGCTCGATCCGGGCGCGGCGCGCGCGCGTCAGCGTCGACGAATTGCCCGCGGTGTGGGGCGACCCGACCGCGCTCGAGCAGGTGTTCGCGAACCTGATCGGCAACGCGGTGAATTATCTGGACCCGTCACGCGAAGGCAGGATCGAGATCGGCACGACGCCGTCGCCGCCGGGCGTGCACTCGCTGCGAATCTTTTACGTGAGGGACAACGGGCTGGGGATTCCGGCGGTGGCCTTGCCGCGGCTATTCAGCGCATTTCAGCGGTTGCACGGCAATGTGGCGCGTGGCGAAGGGATTGGTCTCGCGCTCGTGCGGCGCGTGGTGGAGCGGCACGGCGGGCGGGTGTGGGCAGAGTCGAGGGAGGGCGTCGGCACGACGTTTTATCTGTCGCTGCCCGAAGCCGAGGTGCGAATCGCGCAGCTGGTGGCCGCTGGTGTTCAGGTCGTTCGCGAGGCGCGCCCGGCTCAGGAAAGCCGCGACCGCTCAAGTGGCAGTGACAGTGACAGTGCGGCTGCGCATGCCGCCGACGCCAGGCCCGGCATCCGCACGCCTTGATCAGCAGGCGGTAAAGAGGCGGCGGGGTTTGAGCAACTGGCGGCCGCGAATCGACCAGTAGCAGCCGCAGGCGATGAGAATGGCGACGCCCGTCAAGGTCTGCTGTGGGGCGGGGCGCAGCCCGAGCAGTCCGTCCAGTGCAAAGAGGCCCCGCGCGACGATCAGCAGTGCGGCCCATACCGCGCAGGCGGCCTGAATCAGCATGCGCGTGCCGGCCAGACGCCGTGCGCGGTTCTCGCGCGTCCAGTTGGCCGGCGTACGTCCGCAGAAAAAAGCAATAGCCATCAGCGTGATGGCGAGAATGACGATCCAGTCGGTCAGTTCCATCGAAAAACACTCCCAAGTCAACCGGCGACTATAGGAAAGCCTTTCGCTGTGAACTATCGGACTAGTCTCAAATGCGGGGGAGGTTTGGCGAGGCGCGATGCCGAACAGGCATGGCGCTCGCCGATGGATACAACGTCGATCAGAGTTCGATGCGCGTGCCGAGCAGCACGAGGAATTGGCGCAGCCACTCAGGATGGGCGGGCCATGCGGGCGCGGTGACGAAATTGGCGTCGGTGATCGCGGCGTCGACCGGAATGTCGGCGTACTCGCCGCCGGCCAGCTTCACTTCGGGCGCGCAGGCCGGGTACGCGGAAATGCGCTTGCCGCGAATCACGTCGGCCGCGGCGAGCAGTTGCGCCGCGTGACAGATCGCAGCGATCGGCTTGCCGGTCTCGGCGAATTGCCGCACGATCTCGATCACCTTGTGATCGAGCCGCAGATACTCGGGGGCGCGCCCGCCGGCAATCGCGAGCGCGTCGTACTGGCGCGGATCGGCATCGTCGAACGTGGCATTGAGCGTGAATAGATGGCCAGGCTTCTCGGTGTAGGTCTGGTCGCCTTCGAAATCGTGAATGGCGGTTTTGATCCGTTCGCCCGCCTTTTTGTTCGGGCAGACCGCGTCGACCACATGGCCGACCGCCTGCAGCGCCTGAAACGGCACCATCGTTTCGTAATCCTCGGCGAAGTCGCCGGTCAGGAACAGAATCTTCTTTGCCGCCATCGTATGCCTCCAGTTGATCAACGGAATACAGCTCATCGACACCCTTAAAAGCTCAGGCAGTCTACTCCACTACGTTTGACAGAACCGCGACGGCGTATCATGAGCGCGTTTTCGTATAGGCAAGCCGCTCGTCGCGGTTCTTGATCAGACATGATTTCATCTATCCGTTCCCCCTTGCTGCGCCGCGCCGCGTTCGTAGCCCTCGTGTTCGGCGGGCTCACCGCCTGCCAGAAAAACAACGCGTCGGCAGATCAGGTCGCCGGCAAGCTCAACGACGCGGCGCAGCTTGCCGGTCAGAAGCTCGATCAGGCCGCCAGCTACGTCGGCCAGGAGGTCGACGCGACCAAAGCCGCCGCACAGCAGAATCTCGAATCGGCCTCCGCGCCGTCGATCAATCTCGACCCCAACGCGCTCGCTTCGACCGCGCAGGCGAACCTGCAAAATGCCGCGAGCGCGGCACATGCGCAACTCGGCAAAGCCGCTTCGCTGACCGGCCAGGGACTCGAGACGGCAGGGCACAAGCTGCAGGAGTGGTCGGCGCAGAGCTCGTCGTCGGCGGCGGCATCGGGCGATGCCGGCGACGCGCAAAAGCAGATGGACAAGTGACGGGCGGCTCAAACAGCTCAGACAGCTCAGACAGCCATTCTCATTGACGGCTGGATTAAATGTAATTACTATAGTTACACATTGTCGTCAGGCGGGTTTGCTGTGAACACGAGTAGCCGGTTTGCATTTGCGGTGCATGTGCTTGCGCTGCTGTCGTTGCAGGAGGGCGTACCGCTGTCGTCGGAGATGATCGCGGGCAGCGTGAATACGAATCCCGCGCTGGTCCGGCGGCTTCTGGGCATGCTGGCGGAGGCCGGGCTCACGGTCTCGCAGCTGGGCGCGGGCGGCGGCGCGCTGCTTGCGCGGGCGCCTGAGCAGATCACCTTGCTCGAGGTGTATCGCGCGGTGGACGACGCGCAGTTGTTCGCGATGCATCGCGAGGAGCCGAATCCGGCGTGCATGGTCGGGCGCCATATTCAGGGCGTGTTGCGCGGCATCATCGACGATGCGCAGCAAGCCATGGAGGCTTCGCTCGGCGCGCGTACGCTGGCCGACGCCACGGCCGACGTGGTGCGGGCCGAGAAGCAGCGGGAGCGCAAGCGGCGCTTGCAAGGGTGACGTGGTAACGAAGCGGTACGGGGCCGCGCGTGTTTTAAAGCTGAGCACACAGGCGAACACGCGGCTATTAACCAACGGGGGCTTGAGCCCCTCTTTTTTCCCTATGATATGTAATCAACATGGTTACATTTAAACTCATGACAGGAGTAGTGAAATGAGCAAACAGTTGAAGATCGCATTGTTCGGCGCCACCGGCACGATTGGTTCGCGCATTGCCGCAGAAGCGGCTCGCCGCGGGCATCAGGTTACGGCGCTGGCGCGCAATCCGGCGCGTGTGCCGGCTGATGTGGCGAATCTGAAAGCGGCGCAGGCCGACCTGCTCGACGCCGCGAGCGTCAGCGCCGCGGTGAGCGGCCACGACGTGGTGGCAAGCGCGTATGCGCCGCCGCATGACGATCTCGCGGCGCTCACGAAGGCGACGCATGCTCTGGTCGACGGCGTGCGCGCGGCGGGTTTGAAGCGCCTCGTCGTGGTGGGCGGCGCGGGCTCGCTCGAAGTGGCGCCGGGCAAGCAACTGGTCGATGCGGAAGGTTTCCCGGAAGCCTACAAGGCGATCGCGCTCGCGCATCGCGTCGCGTTCGACTACTACCGCGGCGTCACGGATCTCGACTGGACGTTCTTCGCTCCGGCCGCATTGATCGCCCCGGGTGAGCGCACCGGTAAATTCCGCACCGGCGCGAACACGCTGCTGGCCGACGCCGAGGGCAATAGCCGCATTTCCGCGGAAGACTACGCGATTGCCTTCGTCGACGAACTCGAGCAGGGGCATTTCATCCGTCAGATCGCGACCGTTGCTTATTGAGCCCGTGCAAGCGCTCTAACATTCCGTTACGCATGTCCGGTCGGTCCCGCAAAAAGTGCGGCTACACTGGCGTCTCCCGTTTCCTTACGGATTGCCATGCAGCCATGCCCATCGCGGCGTGAGGCCGTCGCTGCGCCGTCCAACGGCGGGCAGCCGGCCACTCACGCCGTTTTTCAAACTGCTTTCCACCATGCGGGACGCGACGCCCGCCGTGGCGCGCGATCGAATGTCGCGGCGTGTCTGCGTGCCTGGACGAGTGCGCTGTGCGTCGCGTTGATCCTGTGCGCCGGCTGGATGCCCGCGAATGCGCTCGCGGCCAGCGCTGTCACCGCTACGCCGGTCATTCCGGCCCTGCAAAGCCTGATCAATAGCGCGACGGTCTCGGCGACGCCCGCTGCCGCGTCGGGCGCATCGGCGGCGGAGGCAGCCTCCGCGCCGTCGCCCGCGAGTCAGGCGGAATTGAGCCGCTCGCTCGACAGCGTGATCGCCACGCTCGACAACGACCGGCAGCGCACCGCGCTCGTCGCGCAACTCAAGAAGCTGCGCGACGTGTCGCAAAACGTCGCGGCGTCCACGCCTGCGCCGGCGCAACCCAGCCCCGGCCTGCTCGGCGCGATCGCGTCGGGCATCGCTTCGTTCGAATCCGACGTGCATCAGGGCCGCACGCCGGTGCGCTATTGGGGCGGGCGCTTCAACGCCGCCGCCAACGAGCTCTACACGATCATTTCAGGGCAGGGGCACGAGAGCTTCGGCCAGGTCCTGTTTTCGATGATCGCCATGCTGGCCGGATGGGGCGCGTGCGCGGGCGCGCTGATCTATCTGCAGCAACGGCTGTACCGGCGCTTCGGCGTCGTCATGGGACTCAACCCAAATCCCACCACGGGCGAACTGCTGATTTTCGCGCTGCGCCGCGTAGGGCCATGGATCATCGCCTTTGTGGCGGCGCTGCTGTTCGTGCGCGCCATGCCCGACGCGCTCGGCCGCACGCTCGGTCTGGTGGTCGCCTATGCCATCGTCGCGGGCGCGGTGTTTTCGGCGATCTGCCTGATCATGTTCTCGCTGTTCGGCTCGGGGCATCGGCGGATCGCGGTGCGCCTGCTGATCGATCATGCGCGGCGCGTGCTGTTCGTGGTCGGCGTGTGCGGCGCGCTCGGCGACGCGGCCGTCAACTACGACGTCGCGCATCAGCTTGGCTCCAACCTCGCCGCGCTGACTTCCACCGCGTCCAATATGACGGCCGCTGTGCTGGCCGGCTACTTCGCGCTGGCCTTTCGCCGGCCGGTCGCGCATCTGATCCGCAACCGGCCTTACGAGCAGCGCAACAACCACAAAGCCGCGACCGACGCATTCGACGTGCTGGCCGCGCTCTGGCACCTGCCCGTGCTGGTGCTGGCCACCGCGTCGGTGGTCGCCACGCTCGGCGGGTCCGGTTCCAGCGAAAACGTGCTGCAGATTTCGGTGGTGACCGCGCTGTTGCTGGTGCTCGCGTTTTTCCTGTCGGCTGTGGTGCTGCGCCTCACGCGTCCGCGCAGTGCCCGCGCGCGGCGCCGTTCGCCGTATCTGACGCGCTTGCTGCGCTTCTGCGGCACGCTGCTGACGCTGTTCATCTGGCTATTCTTCTTCGAACTCGCGGCGCGTTTGTGGGGCGTATCGCTTGCGGCGGTGATCGAAGAAAACGTCGCGGCTCGAGGCATCGCGCATGCCGTGACGGCGATCGTCGCGACCGTTTTCATTGCCTGGCTGCTGTGGATTCTGGTCGACACGGCGATCACGGAAGCGCTCAGTCCGGGCTCGCTGCGCAATAAGGCGCGCGCGCCAAGCACACGGGCGCGCACCATGCTGCCGCTGGTGCGCAACGTGCTGCTGGTTTCGATCATGACGATTGCCGGCATCGTGACCGCTGCGAATCTCGGCATCAACGTCACGCCGCTGCTGGCGGGCGCGGGCGTGATCGGCCTTGCGATCGGCTTCGGCGCGCAGTCGCTGGTCACCGATCTGATCACGGGCCTGTTCATCATTATCGAAGATACGATTTCGGTGGGCGACTGGATCGACGTGGACGGCGGACACGCGGGCACGGTCGAGCATCTGTCGATCCGCACGGTGCGCCTGCGCGACGGGCAAGGCGCGATTCACGCGATCCCGTTCTCGCAGATCAAGATCGTCAAGAACCTCTCGCGCGACTTCGCCTACGCGGTGTTCGAAGTCCGCATGTCCTTCTCCACCGACGTCGATCAGATCACGGAACTGATTCGCGAAGTCGGGGCGGAACTGATGGCCGACTTCCGTTACCGCCGTGAGATGCTCGGGCCGATCGAGGTGTGGGGGTTGGACCGCTTCGATCCGAACTGGATGGTCGTGAAAGGCCAGATCAAGACACGGCCGCTGCAGCAATGGAGCGTGGCGCGGGCCTTCAATCTGCGCCTCAAGCGCAAGATGGATGAAGCGGGCATCGAGATTCCGGTGCAGCAGATGCGTGTGTACACGTCGTCGAAGGACAGCGAAGGGCAGCCTTTGCAGGATGACGAGGTATCCGGATTCGGTCCGCATGGACATGCGCAAGGCCACGAGCACGGACATGCGCAGGCGGCGGCATCGGCGGCGCGGGCGGTGCATGCGCCGCTCGCCGTGGCGCGCG
>DASVNP010000280.1:0-17222 GCA_036383775.1 Paraburkholderia sp.
TGCTGCGCCGGGACCATCGGATCGTGCCAGTACAGCACCTTACGCCCCGTCTTCGGGTCGACCTTGTCGCCGGGCGTGGTGGTGGTGGCAGCGGCTGCTTCGCCAGCAGGGGGACGATGCGTGCCGGCGACATAGCCAACCGCGAGCAGCGCCGCGGCCGCAAACACCATCAGGGCCGCGCGCGCCAGTTGTTTCTTTTGCATATGGTTCTCCTTTACTGACCCACGGACATCGAAGATGGCACGACCTGGTACTCGAGCTCGGCCCAGGTCTGGGACACATCGCGCTGCAGGTCCAGCACCTGAAGTTCAGCGTCAAGTTGTGCGCGCCTCGCTGCAAAGGTATCGGCGAGCGAGCCAGTGCCGGCCCGGTACGAGGCAGCCGCAAGTTGCGTGCGCTGATCTGCAGCCGGGAGCAGCGAATTGGAAAGATTGGCAATGCGTTCGCGACCGCTCGCGAGGGTGGCGGACTGGCTGCGAATGTCGGCTTCCACCTGGCGCTGCGCGTCTTCGTACATCAATCGCGCCTTGGTGGCGAGCTCTGCTTTCTCTGACGCATCCCGGTCCTGGCGGTCCTTGCGATTGATGGGCAGCGGAATGCTGACGCCAATCGACACCATGTTCGAATAGGCGCCACCGCGTTGCTGATAGGCGATCTCCCATGTCCAGTTGGGGCTGCGGTTACTGTTCGCGACGGCCGTATCGGCGTCGGCAACCTCGATGTCTCGCGAGGCTGCGACGAGGATAGGCTGCACATCACGCAGTTCCTCGGGCGGCAAAGATGACACATAGGACTGTGGCGCAGGTGGCTCGCCAGACACGTCGGAGACAGGTGTTGCCGTCCATCGCGACAGGCCGATGAGCGCGGTCTGCAAAGTCTCTTGTGCCTTGAGCATCTGGTCCTGCGTCTGCGCGAGCATTGCCTGAGCCTGCGTGACGTCGGCGGCAGTCGCCCTTGCCCCGCGGTAGGACGCTTTCGTTGCGTCCAGCTCATGGGTCATATGGTGAACGAGTTCCTGCTGCAGGGAGACGGCCTTCTTTGCATAGATCGCCTTCAGCCACGCTGTGGCGGTCTGCTGGCGGGTGTTCGCGAGCTGGGCCAGGTAGCCCGCCCGCTCGCGGTCGACGACGTTATTCGCCAGCTCCGACCGAAGCCGGCGCTTTTCACCCGACACCCACTCCTGCTCGATGCCGATGCGGCGCATCGTCATGAAATCCTGGCCGATGGTGAATTTCTGCTGCCCGTTCACGGGCAGATTGTCGATGCCCGCCTTGAGGGTCGGGTCGGGCAGTTGCCCGGCTCGGACGGACGCTTCAGAGCTGGCGCGTACCGATGCTTGCGCCGCCCCCATGGCGGCGGAGTGGTCGGTGGCAGCCTGCAGTGCTGCGTCGAGCGTAACGGGCGCTTGCTGGGCGTAAGCAGAAGCGCTTGCGAGAATCAGTACCGCAAGTAGTGGACGCGCGCACAACGGCGCACGCCCGCGTGACGGCGCGGCAATAGTGGAAAGCATGTTCTAACCCCAATGACGGAGTCCCATAGGGAATCCACGTCCTGGACGCAGGACGACCTCGCCGCGAGTGCGGCGAACCTGTCAGCAAGGGATCAGAGGGTGCGAGGAGGTCGCCAGAGGCCGGCCGGTTCACGGACGGCGAGCGACTGTGCGTAGTGGAATACGAGCGGGCTGGTCAGTCCGGCGGGACGGCTTACCTCAATGCGCGGCACTGGGTGATACAGACTGCCGAGCTGACATTGCACTGTCGACTTGCAGAAAAAGCCTTTGGCTTTAACCGGTTGGGACGATTTCATCATCTCGCACCCAGGCATCGCCGACGACATCTCGCTGCCGTTGTCGGAATTCATGCTCATCTGCATCGGACATTCTCCGGTCAAGCCGCTGGCTGCCAGCCCACTGATGGGCAGCACAGCGCAAAGCAACAGGAGGATGAAAGTCCGGAATAGTTTCATGGCAGCAGATGTGGCGCCGCTAGTTTACCCAATATTCGGAAAAAGGTCGCAACAACATTCCGGAATACCGCAATGACCCGCGCGACTGCGTCTTTGCGGTCGCGGTGCGCACGCGCATTGATGCATGCGCGTGCGAGGCCGTTCGTTTCAACCGCTTACCGCTTCGGCTGTGAATCCATCACAGGCGAACCGTTCCGCTGCGTATCGGAGGAGGCGACGGGACGATCGTTGTTCGATTGCATGCCCTTCATCATGAAAATCATCGATAGCGGACAAAGCAGGAACAGCAAGTATGGTCCGGCGCTCAGCACCAGTGTCCGGAACTGGGGCAGTGCCACATAGGCAAGCGCCAAGGCTGCGAGGAGGACGGCGCCGGTTGTGAGCATCGTTTTCGTGCATTTCATCGTGTTACTCCTTGAGTTCAGATTCGATTTCATTCCGATCCGATGAAGGATCGTGTGTTACTCCGAAGGTGGCGTCTGGTATTCATGTGAAGTCCCTCTTTCAAGGTAGAGATGCTGGACCACGGGCCGACAGTCAATCGATGACGCCGCCGCGGCACATTGCGACCGTTTCCGGATCGCAGGATCCAAACCTTCGACGGAATTGCGTCAGTCGGCACGAGCCCCCGCGGGCGAGCCGCGACGGACCGCTGACGTGGTCTTCAGACGGAGATCCGGCAAGGGGGCTACAGCGCCTGTGGAGGGCGCAGCGGGAGATGGGGAATGAACTGGGAGACGCGCGTGGAATCACGCGGCGTATAAACCGACGAAGACGCTGCTAAGGCGCGCATGCGGATCTCTGCGGGAGCCGCGAAGACGCTGCAGGAAAGCATGCAGGTACTGCCATGGCAAGCGGTCTGATCATGTGCCGGCGACGAGTCCGCGGCGTGCATATCAGCCATGGGGGGTGCCGCGTGCTGCCCGGCCATGTGCGAGGCCGGGATCGGAGACGAAACGAGAGAGCAAAACGGCGCCTGCGCGGCGAACCCTGCCAGAGGCAGCCACGCAACCAGAAAATACAGCGCCAGTTTTACAGCCCACTTCACGATCTTGCTCTCCCGTTTAGTGTCTATGCCCAGGTTTCACGAGTTTGCTCGGTCGTCCATTCCCGATGCGGACTTTTCCAGCAGACTCAACTCGCGACGCGCGAGCTTCCGCCCGTCACCCCGGCTCAGTTCATCGAGAATGGGGCAAGAAGGCCGGCGATCCCCCGCGCAATGCCGCGCGAGATGCGCGAGTGCGTCCCGCATCTCGACAAGCTAGACCTTCCTGCCGTGGGAAGGTCAAGCGTTTTGCGTCAGGCCAGGTAAAAATTTAGGCGATTCCTCTTTGTGCCGCCATGTATCCGCCGGGCGCGTTGATACATGCGCTTGCAAAAACCCTAGTTCATGGAAACAAGCGAGATACATCCGCGCGTTTCACTACATCAACACCGAGTCAGCTTTGCGTTAAGGATCATCGCCAATGGCTCGTGCGACCACATTGCCATCGCGGTGGTTGCCAGCACTGGAAGGTCAGCAGGCGCCGCTATCTGCGCCAATTCCTGGCCTTGCCCGCAGTTTTTTGCCATCCGTGCCCGTACGCGCATGGAGTGGCTCTCTCACTTGTTATGGAAAGCGATCATGAAAGTAACCGCCCGGCTTAACCGTTTCGTCCTCGCAACCCTGCTCCTTTCTGCCTCCGTCGCGGCCTTTGCCGACGGCGATGGTGGGATCAAACAGGGATTGCCGGACCGCAATTACCCGGCGTTAGCCGCCGCCAAAGTTGAAGACGCGGCAACGCTGGCGAAGCAGGAAGCATCGTCGTTTTTGATGAAGGTCTCGGCGCGCAGCGCGCTGACCGTGGAAGGCACGCTGCCCCCGCTCGACGGCGCCGTGCAATGGCTCAATTCGCCCCCGCTCACGGCTGCCGATCTGCGCGGCAAGGTCGTGATCGTGGACTTCTGGACCTACTCGTGCATCAATTCCCTGCGCATGCTGCCGTACCTGAAGGCCTGGGAAGACAAGTACCGCGCGGCCGGCCTCGTCGTGATCGGCGTGCACGCGCCCGAGTTCGGGTTCGAAAAAGACCCCGGAAACGTGCGTCACGCAGTGAGCGACCTGAAGATCGACTACCCGGTCGCGATCGACAACGATCACGCGATCTGGGATGCGTTCAACAACGATTCCTGGCCGGCCAATTACTTCATCGACGCACGAGGCCGCATTCGCTATCACCAGTTCGGCGAGGGTAACTACGCGGAATCCGAGCAGGTCATTCGCGAGCTGCTGACCGAGGCGGGCGCGAAGAACCTGCCGGGCGGGTTCGTTGCCGATACCGGCAAGGGTGCCGAAGCGCCGCCCGCATTCGGCGAGATGAAGTCGCCGGAGACCTACCTCGGGTACGCACGCGCGCAGGGATTCGCCTCGGCGGGCGATCCGGTCGTCAACCAACCGCACCTCTACGCGGGTGGTGCGCTGAAGCTGAATCAGTGGGCGCTCGCGGGGACGTGGACGCTCGGCGCCGAGCATGCCGACCTCGATCGCGCGGGAGGCGACATCGTCTACCGGTTTCATGCACGCGACCTGCACCTGGTGCTCGGCCCATCGGCGGATGGCCGGCCGGTGCGGTTTCGCGTGACCGTCGATGGAGCGGCACCCGGCGCGAACCACGGTGCTGACGTCGATGCCGACGGCAACGGGGTGGTGACCGGCCATCGGCTCTATCAGTTAGTCCGTCAGCAGGGCCCGATTGTGGATCGTACGTTCGAGATCCACTTTCTCGATCCGGGCGTGCAGGCGTATACGTTCACGTTTGGCTAAGCGGCCCATTCGCCAGTCTGGATAGGGAGAGAACTGTAATGCGCCACCATTGGGAGTTCGAATGGCCGGTTCCTGGGTGGAACCGACGCCTGAATGTCTGAACGACGGTGCTAGCGAATGTCGCTTCATGGCCGCGTGCTGCCCTCTGCAACCGGCATATTCTTGCCCGCAGGGCCCCTCTGGTGCCGTCGGCAGCCGTAGGGCGAAGTGACAACTTTATTTCGTGCCGAACAAGCCCATACTCAGTACGGTTTGCCACGTGGTCGGTTTGCCCCGAAGTGACAAGTTGACAACTTTATAGTCGCAACGTTTTCCGACAAGGGTCAAAGGCGCACTCACGCTCGGCGAAAAAGCCATTGCGTGGTGGGGCCCGCTCAGGCAGGCGCGCTTCTGATTAACCACATCGCGCCGGGCAACCGCACTCTCGCACCGTCCACATCGGGCGCAAGCGCCTCACGAACAGCGGCAAAGACTAGCAGGGCGTTTGTCACCGGCACGAGCGTGATGTCGGTATGCTCCTGTCGAGCCACCCAGATGTCGCCGCCGTTCCCGTTCCCGTTCCCGTTCCCGTTCCAGAAGGCAAGCATGTCGGCGTTGATCTCTCCCGGCGAGGCCGTCCGGGTTCTCCTGCCAAGCGGGTGAGCAGTTTGCATGCTTCGAAGAGCGTACAGCAAGCGGTGGCGCCGAGCTTGCCTGGACCATACGCGAAGTCCACGGATTACAAAGGGACTGGCCAGGGAAATGAACATGGCGATCCAAAGCGCCGAAGGCGGGTGGCCGCTATAACGAAGGCTCACCGCGCGGAACTGGCTGCCGGAGGGCCGCGCTAACCTTGCGGGCAGGTTTCGCTTCCTCCTCGTGGAGATAGATGAAATGTGCTGCAGCACGTTTCATCTACCTGCAGAGCGACGAGGTCAAACGGGCTCGCAAGATGACCCTGCGCTATCCGGCAAGCCGACTCGCGATTGCAATGTCCTCCGTTACTGCCAGGAATCTCGCAACGTCACTCGGCGCATGGCAATGCAACGGAGAGATGCGCACTGCACCGTCGAGGTTGAACGACTTCAACATCCGCCCAGAGTAAAGGCTTGCTGCAATCCGCTCATAGACGATCACACCCCGTTCTTCATAGGCGCGCACAGCGGCGGTTGGGTCAAGATTATCGAAGCCGATGCCTGCAATCAGGTCGCGGCGCGTCAGATCGTCGTGATCCCAGAACACGTGTACGCCTTCGATCGCTCGCAGCCCGCTCTTTCCGTCAACGCCGTCGAGCAACAGCGAAAGCAGCGCGCGCTCGTGCTCCTCGATGCCCTGCATGCCCTGCACGAAGAGTTCGCGCCGGTCTTCAGCGTCGCTGAACTGCGCGCCGATCCACGCGACATAATCGACGATCGCGCTCACCACGGCGAACTGCGCCGGCGCGGGACTGCCGAGTTCCCAGGCACTTCTTCCTTTGGCCTCGAGCCGATGATGCGGGAGCTCCGCGAGTCGTTCCGACAGCCACGCCACGCCCGCGCCCCGGCATCCGAAGAACTTGTACGGAGCGAAGTTGATGCCGTCGACGGGCGTCTTCTGCAGGTCGATGACCGCATGCGGCGCATGCTGAACCGCATCGACGATGATGAAGAGATCCGGCTTGCGCGCACGCGCACGTTCGACGATGGCCGCGATGTCCAGCTTCGCGCCCGAAATGTTCGATGCGTACATCACGCTCAATAGCGCCGTGTCCTCGTTGATGAGCGAGACGATTGCATCGACATCGACGCCGCCGGTTTCAGCATTGCTTGGCGCGACGCGTAGTGCCTTGCCAGTGCGCTCGCAGTACAGCTTCATCGCGTCGAAGGACGACGGATGCTCGAGAACGGTCGTCACGGCATTCGTGCCCGGCACGTTCTCCATCACCGCGCGCACCATCTCGAACATCGCCGCCGATGCCGTCAGCGAGAGATACACACTGCCATCTCGCGCGTTGAGAATGCGGCGAATGTCGTCTTCGCCGCGTGTCTGAATGTCCTGCAAAGCCAGCGCGCGTTCGTGGATGCGCTCGGGACAATCCGGCAACGAATCGATCTGCGCGAACACTTCCAGTGCCGACTTCAGTCTGAACGATCCGCCGGCGTTGTCGAAGAAGATGCGCGCACGGTCGTCGACATCGTGATCGACGTAATGGAAGCGGCGCTTGATCTCTTCCATAATCGATTCGGAAAAAAGCTGCCCGCGACTACTGCTCATCTCACTTGCTCCTCGTTTCATGATTGCCATTCCGGTATTCAACGAATCTCATGCGTCCAGCGACGCGATATAAGCCTTGCCCTTCTCCGCGTCGTATTGGCCTTCCCATTTAGCGATGACGAGCGGCGCGAGCGCGTTGCCCACCACGTTCAGCGCTGTGCGCCCCATATCCATGATCCGGTCGACGCCCGCGATGAACGCGAGCCCTTCGAGCGGCAGTCCCGCGCTCGCGAGCGTCGTCAGCAAGATGACGAACATGAAGCCGGGTACGCCCGCAGCGCCTTTGGACGTGACGACCATGGTCAGTACGAGCACAATCTGCTCCTGCAGGCCGAGATGCACGCCATAAAGTTGTGCGACGAACAGCGTGCCGATGCCGAGATAAATCGACGCGCCATCGAGATTGAACGTGTAGCCCGTCGGCACCACGAACGTTGTGATGCTTTCAGGCACGCCGAAGTCCTCCATCTTCTTCATCAGCTGCGGCAATACCGTCGCCGAACTGCACGTTGAGAACGCAATGATCAGTTCGTCTTTAATGATGCGCAACAGCATGAAGATGTTGAAACCGAAGAGCCGCGCCGTAACGCCGAGCACGAACACCGCGAACAGGATGATCGCGAGGTAAGTGACCGCGACGAGTTTGATGAGCGGCAACAGCGAACCGAAGCCGAAGCTCGCGACAGTCACCGCGATCAACGCGCACACGCCGAACGGCGCATAACGCATCACCATGCCTGTGACCTTAAACATGGCATCGCTGATGCCTTTGAAAGTCGCAAGCACAGGCTTGCGATATTCGGCAGGCACGGATTGCAGGCCGAGTCCGAACAGCACGGAGAAGAAGATCACCGGCAGGAGATCGCCACGCCCCATCGCCATGACGATGTTGTCGGGAATGATGCTCAGTAACAGCGCCATAAACCCGTGATGTCCCTGCGTCTGCTGCGATGCCTGCTGATAGCGCGAGATATCGGTATGGCCGAGCTGCGACAGATCAGTGCCCAGACCCGGGTGCAGCACGTTGCCGAGCACGAGACCCAGCACGATGGCGATCGTCGTGACGACTTCGAAGTACACGAGCGTCTTCAATCCGATGCGCCCGAGCGAGCGCCCGTCGCCCACGCCCGCGATACCCATCACCATGCTCGTGAAGACGATCGGCACGACGACCATCTTGATCAGGCGGATGAAGATATCGCCGGCCGGTTGCAGGAAGCCGTTGATCGCGGATTCGCGAAACTCCGGGAAACGGTTGAGCGCCAGCCCCACCGCGATGCCGACGACGAGGCCGATAACAATTTGCCACGCGAGCCCGACGCGAAGCTTGCGTTCCACGCGATCGGGTTGAGGTGTTTCCATGACGGATTCCATGCGTTCTCCAGACAGGTATCGGTTGATATGGATAAGCCGAGCCTCGGCCGGGACTCGCGATGAGAAAAAGTAACCAGCCAAAATGAACTAAAAAAGCGATTTTTTTCTATGAGAAACTATCGCTTTTGGTGATATGAGCTACGAACCATGCTGACGTTCAAGCAGATGGAAGCCTTGTACTGGATCGTTCAGCTCGGGTCGTTCGAGGCCGCCGCGACGCGACTGAACACCACTCAATCGGCGATATCCAAGCGCGTGCAGGAACTGGAACGTGCATTCGACGTCGCGGTGTTCGACCGCGCGAATCGCAGTGCGCGTCTCACGGAGAAAGGCACTGAATTCTTCGAGCATGCGAAAGAATTGCTCGAGCTGCGCGACCAGATCGTCGAGCGCATGAGTTCGAAAGAAGCGCTGGTGCGCCAGATTCGCATCGGCGTGACGGAACTCACGGCGTTGACGTGGCTGCCGCGTCTCATAGCGGCGATTCAGGTCGAATATCCGAAGGTCAAGGTCGAAGCCGAGGTGGATCTCAACGCGACCTTACGCGAGCGGCTGGCAGCGGCAACAGTGGACATCATCATCGTGCCGCAGACGCACGAGGTCGAGCCGTATGCGTCGACGCTCGTCGGTCAGGTCGAGAATGCGTGGATGTGCGCGGCCACCCTCGCGCCGGGCAAGCGTGTCATTCCACTCGCGGAGATCGCGAGGTTTCCGCTGATTTTGCAAGGCGGGCTGTCTGGAACGGGTTACGTGTATAGCCGATTTCTGGAGGAACAAGGCGTGGCCTTACAGAAAGTACTGGCGAGCAACAGCCTCATTGCGCAAATCGGGCTAACGCTGTCGGGGCTTGGCGTCAGTTACTTACCCAAAGCATGCCTTGCGCGCATGCTCAAGCGGCGCGCGCTTGTGGTGGTGCCGACGTCGCCGGCACTGCCCCCTGTCAAATATGTCGCCATGCATCGGGCCGAGCAGTCGCATTCGCTCAGTGCTGCCGTGGCGCGGCTTGCGGCGCAATCGTGCGACTTCTCCTCTAATCTGCTTGATCCGGGAAGCTAGGCATCAGCAAAGGCGGTCGAAGTCGTTGACTCGCAGAACCGAACGTACGTGGCGTGCGCGGTCTGACAATCACTCCAATCCCAGGCGGCGTATCCCGTTCAATCATTGCTTGCCGGACCTTGTTGCTGCCTGCTCGATCAGCTTCGCAACTTCGGCCGGATGCGAGATATTGGCCACATGGCTCGAGTTGATCTCGACCGTCGTGCTCCCGGCACGCCTGGTCATGAACCGCTCCAGCTCGGGATTGATCGCACGATCCGCCGTTGCGACGACTGCCCAACTCGGCTTGGTCCTCCAGGCCGCATGCTGGATCGGAACGCCAAACGCCTGAGCCGCGATGACGGGTCTCAGCGCGGCCATGCGTGTGCTCAGACAACAGTTCAATCAATTAACTTCCAGGCAGACGACCGTCATGTCGCTACGAAGCTCGGGCCTATCCGCAACCCGGAATCAATCAGGAGTGCGGCGCCAGGGGGCGTGACAACCCACCTGGAGCCGCCCTCCCACTCGGATTTACATCGGCGGCACTACACCGTCCTTCTCGACCACGACCACTTTACCGTCGTAGGTGCCGTCCTTCTCCGGGGTTGCCACGACGAACACCTTCTTGCCTGTAGTCAACTCGGTGCGTGTCGCGGGAATGAGCGTCACGACCGGAACATTGCTCGGCACGTTGATGGAGTTGCTGCCGCCCTTGTACGAAAGCTTGAGATCGCGGCCGCTAGTGCCTTGCACAACAGTATCCACGTTTGCGTTCGTCATCGTGCTGTTTGTGCCGAGATCCCACGCGTAGTGTCCCTCGCCCGTGCCGCGTGCGGCCTCCGGGAAGACCACGACTTCCTTCGCGGTCAACTTGCCGTCAGGGCCGGGCATCGCTGCCGCGCCGACATAAGAACCCGGCTTGATATCGGCAAGCTGGATCGCCTTCACGGCATTCACACCCGTCGAATCTTTCACTTCGATCGTCACCGTGTCGCCGCTGCGCCGATGCACCTTCAGGGTGGTACCCGAGAGCGACACGATGTCGCCACGGATCCGTTCGGGCTTGTCAGCGGAGGATTGAGCGAATGCCGCGCCGGCGACTGTCAACGCGAGAAAGGAAGCAGCGAGTTTGAATTTGATTGACATAAGTACTCCGTATTGGTTGTTGCGGTTAAGAGATAGTTGCGGCTAGTGGCTCAGGAACCACCGAACCAGTTGTAGCCCTGGTTTTCCCAATAGCCACCGGGGAACTCGTTGGTTACGGTAATGGCGACGATGTGCTTCGGATTCTTATAGCCAAGCTTGGTTGGCATGCGAAGCTTCATGGGGAATCCATACTTCGCGGGCAGGATGTTGCCGTCGTATGTCAGCGTGAGCTGCGTTTGCGGATGCAACGCCGTCGGCATGTCGATGCTCGTCCAGTAGTTGTCGGCGCAGTGCAGCGCAACGTATTTCGCGGTGGTATCGGCGCCGGCTTGCAGCAGGAAATCAGAAAATCGCACGCCGCCCCACTTGCCGATTGCGCTCCATCCTTCAATACAGATATGCCGGGTCACCTGGCTTTGCTGGGGCAAAGCATGCAGTTCATCGAGCGTCCAGATGCGTTTGCCTTTGAGACGTCCACTGAGTTCGAGGCGATAAGTCTGCGCATCGACGTCGGGCACCTGGTCGATGTCGTAAAAGGCATTGAACGGAAACGGCCGGGTGATCATCGATTCCGGATAGGTCGGCGCCAGCTTGCGCGGATCGAATAGCAGCGCTTGCGCGTCGTCGTTGAAGGATGACATTCTGCGCAGCATGGTGTTGACCGACTTGTCGTTCGTCAAATCGCAGCCTGACAATAGCGCCAGTCCGCCCAAAGTCAGGATTCGCTTGCCAAAGAGGCGCCGTGACGACGACTGCAGTTCACGTCGTGCATCCTTGATGATCGACTCGGCGTCGAGCGTCTGTAGAGGTTTGCGTGGAGTCATGGTTAGCGCCCCCGAATCATGGTGAGCAAAGAACGTGGAACGAGCGCGACCATCACCACATGCACCACGAAGAAGCCAACCAGCCCGCTCATTGCGACGAAGTGGACGATACGCGCGTTGTCGAAGCCGCCCATCAACGTTCGCAGTACCGGGAACTGCACCGGCTTCCAGATAGCCACGCCCGACACCACCAGCAGCGCGATATCGGCTATCACGGCGAGATAGGCAAACTTCTGCACGGCGTTGTATTGGCTGAGATCGCCGTGTCCGAGCTTGCCTTTCACCGCTGCAATGAGGTCGCCAACGATCGCGCGGATGCTGAGGGGAAAGAGTTTCGTGCGCAGCCGTCCCGTGAAGAAGTTCAAGACCACGTAAGCGACAAAGTTTGCGACGAGAATCCACATAACCGCGAAGTGCCAAAGCAGCGCGCCGCCTAGCCAGCCACCAAGCGTGATGGACGCCGGAAAGCGAATAGCCTTGAAGATCGGGGACGCGTCATACACCTGCCAGCCGCTCAGGCACATTGCGATGACGGCCGCGGCATTAATCCAGTGAAAAATGCGGACCCATACGGGATGGATGGTGGCGTGGCTCAAAACGACCTCACTGTCGACGGTATTGGCTTGGCGACAATGATCCCAGCCGGGCCGTCGCACCGGTATCGGTCAAATGTCCGACCCGGGTGAGCCCGCAGCGCTATAGGCTCCGCCGATTCGTGATTTTTCGCGGTTGAGGCGTTGAGGCGGTGCAGTGTTTGATGAGCAGCTAGATCCGCAGATGCTGGCTGACATAGTCGATAAAGGCACGCAGCTTCGGAGACGCGTAACGGCTTGCCGGCCACAGGATCCAGAAAGTGACGGTCTGGTCGATGAAATCGTCGAGCACGATCTGTAACGCACCGCTCGCGAGCGCATCGCGCACAAGGAAGGTCGGCAGGAAGGCAAGCCCCTTGTTCTGAAGGGCCAGAAAGGCCAGCACTTCAACGGTGTTGCTGACGAAGGTTTGCGGCAACTCCGGCTCCGCTTCAGATGCAGCGAGCTGAAACGGCCAGCGTTCCAGCTTGCCGCTAGCGGGAAATCTATGTAGCAAACAGGCATGCTGCACCAGATCGGACGGATGTGCAGGTGTACCGTGCTGTTCGAGATAGCCGGGCGAGGCGACCAGCACCTGAGCGCAGGAGCCGAGGCGGCGCGATACCAGCCTCGAATCGTGCTGCTCACCCGTACGTATCACTGCATCGAAACCTTCGTCGATGATGTCCACCATGCGATCGGACAGATCGACATCGAGTTCGATGTCCGGGTATTGCGTCATGAAGCCGTCCAGCGCCGGCACGATCAATTCGGACAGTTGTGGCGTGCTGATCCGCAGTCTGCCGCGCGGACTGCCGGCGGCATCGGACAATTCGGCTTCCGCCGCTTCGACCTCACCGAGGATGCGCCGGCAGCGTTCCAGGAACAACGCCCCCTCGGCCGTCAGCGTGATGCTGCGCGTGCTGCGGTGAAAGAGCCGCACGCCGAGGCGCGCCTCGGTGCGCGCAATGCTTTTGCCGACCGCCGACGACGACACGCCGAGCAGCCGTCCCGCCTCGGTAAAGCTGCGGGTCTCCGCCACCTGCACAAACACTGACATGCCACTGAGACTGTCCATGCCGCATCCGAGACCGATTAAGGACACATTTGTCCGATATGTCTGGAACCTTAGCCTATTTTTCTTATCTGCGCCCGTCCATACACTGCTCCTCAAGGTCGAAAGCCCGCTGTTGATCGAAGCTCATCAGCCACTCAATCTCGAGGAAGTCATGTCCAAACTTCATTCCGCAGTCCAAGTTGGTCCTTACGAGTTTTCCCATCGTGTAGTGCTGGCGCCGCTCACCCGCATGCGCGCCGAGGAAGGCGCGAAACCCGGCCCGTTGATGGCCGAGTACTACGCCCAGCGCGCGTCGGAAGGCGGCTTCCTGATCGGCGAAGCCACCATCGCAGCAGCCAACGGCAATGGCTACCTCGGTGCACCCGGTCTCTACAACGACAGCCAGATCGCCGGCTGGAAGCAGGTAACCGACGCTGTGCATGCCAAAGGAAGCCGCATTTTCCTGCAGCTGTACCACGCCGGGCGCCAGTCCAACAGCCAGTTGCAGCCAGACGGCGCTCAGCCGGTGGCACCGTCGGCCGTGCCGCATGGCGGCGTCGCCTACACCGAAGCAGGCTGGATCGCGAACACGCCGAGCCGCGAGCTGACGATCATCGAGATTGCCGAGCTGGTCGAGAGCTTTCGCACCGCCGCCATCCGCGGCAAGGAAGCCGGCTTCGACGGCGTCGAACTGCACGCCGCCAATGGCTATCTGTTCGATCAGTTCCTGCAGGACGGCAGCAACAAGCGCACCGACATCTACGGCGGTTCGTTCGAGAACCGCGCCCGCTTCCTGACTGAAGCCACGCAGGCCGTCATCTCAGTGTGGGGCAGCGACCGCGTGGCCGTGCGCATTGGCCCGAGCGGCAGTTTTGGCGATATGTCCGACAGCGACCCGAAGGCCCTCTTCACTTACGTCGCGGAAGAACTGGGCAAGCTGAACCTGGCGTACCTGCACCTGATCGAGCCGCGTGTGGTGGGCAATGTGGATGACGAGAACAAGGATCAGAACCCGGTCGCCGCGCAACTGATCCGTCAGCACTACAAAGGCATCATCATCGCCGCCGGCGGGTTCAAGGGTCACACGGCGGAAGCCATTCTGCAGGCCGGCGACGCCGACCTGGTTGCCTTCGGCCGCGACTTCATCGCCAACCCGGATCTGCCCGAGCGCCTGCGCCGTCAATTGCCGCTGAATCCGTACGACCGGGACAGCTTCTTCGGCGGCACGGATGTCGGCTACACCGACTATCCGCTCTATAGCGACGAAACGGTGGCAGCGTAAGCGGAGCAAGCGATGAAGCGATCCGCTATCAGCTTGCAACCCGGATCAGCAGCTTGCCGAAATTTCGACCGTTCAACATGCCGATGAAGGCCATCGGCGTGTTCTCGAATCCGTCGACGATGTCTTCCTTGTACCTGATCGCACCGCTCTTGATGCCGGCGCCGACTTCGCGAAGGAAGTCTGGATACAACTCTGCGAAATCGTAGTTGATGAATCCGCGGATGGTGAGGCTTTTGCTCAGGACGTCACGCATGGTGCCGGGCAGCCGATCGGGCCCAGGATATTCGGACACGCCGAATTGACTGATAAGGCCACATACCGGCACCCTTGCGAACTTGTTGAGCAAGGGTGCCACTGCGCGCCAGATGGCGCCGCCAACATTTTCAAAGTAGACATCGACGCCGTTCGGGCATGCGTTGGCAAGACGTTCCGCGAAGTCGGGCGCCCGATGGTCAATGCATACGTCGAAGCCGAGTTCGTTTTGCACGAATGCGCATTTCTCCGGTCCACCTGCGATGCCGACGGCGCGGGCGCCAGCGAGCCGGGCCAGTTGCCCTACAGTGGCCCCGACCGGACCGCTGGCAGCCGCGACAACCACCGTCTCCCCCGCTTTGGGCTGGCCGATGACACGCATGCCGGAATAAGCCGTAAAGCCAGGCATGCCGAGCACCCCGAGACGGGTTGTCAAGGGTGCGTCGGTGGAATCGATCTTTCGAACACCCGCGCCATCGGAAATGGCATGTGTCTGCCAGCCTGAGTGGGCGAGAACGAGATCTCCGACGGCATACCCCGCATGATTGGACTCGACGACCTCCGCGATGCACTCGCCTGTCATGACATCGCCGATAGCAACCGGCGAGGCATAGGATTTCGCGCTGTCCATGCGTCCCCGCATATAGGGATCGAGAGATAGATAGAGCGTTCTGAGCAGCAGTTGCTGGGCGCCCGGCTTCGGAACCGATAACGGCTCAAGGCGGAAATTGTCTTCGGTGGGTTGCCCCTTCGGGCGGGACGCCAGGACAATTCTTTGTGCGCTCTCGTTGGTCATCTTGAATCTCCGAATTCTGTTGGGTTGCGTTTTTTCGCAGGCACGTGCCTGCGAAGCACGGCAATCCAATTAATATGTGCGTATGCACTTCACGAGATATTCCTACGGATTTATACGTGCTGTCAACCAACAGGAGAGCGCCGGCTTTCCGACTATGCGACGCATCAGTGAGAACGCAGACGCATCGTCACTAGTCAGACGAATGCCGACCTTGCGCAGGAAGGCGAGACTCTGCTCGGGAGGGCGAACGGATGTGCGCGTTCGCGGGGGTCGTCACTGCGACATCGTTCATGTGGTGTCTCCTCCCCCCATTGCGGCCTTGCTGCCGGGCTCTGCTTGGTCCGCCGTGCGCACATCGGCGAAATCGCGTGCGAGCTTGCGTGCGGCATTCGCGAACATCAAGATGTCGACGCCGGTAGCGACGAAAGTACAACCGAGTTCAAGATAATGCCGCGCGAGCGCCGGATCGGACGTGAGCGTGCCGGCCGCCTTGCCGGACGCGACGATCTTGCGGATCGCGCCGTCGATCGCCTGTTGTACCTCGGGATGCCCAGCCTTGCCGCGATATCCCATCGATGCGGCGAGATCGGCCGGGCCAATGAAGACGCCGTCGACGCCGTCCACCGCGCAGATCGCGTCGAGATTGCCGAGCGCCGTCGCCGTTTCCGCCTGCACGATCAAGCAAACTTCGTCATCCGAAATATCGAGGTAGTCGGTCCGCGCGCTCCAGCGCGACGCGCGGCCCACCGCGCTGCCCACACCGCGCGTGCCATGAGGCGGATAGCGCACGGCGGAAACCAGGGCACGGGCTTCGTCGGCGGTATCGACCATCGGCACGAGCAGATTGCGCGCGCCGATATCGAGCAAACGCTTGAGCAGCGCAGGGTCGCCGTTCACGGGCCGCACCACGGGCTCGCCCGAATACGGCGCGACGGCCTGCAACTGCGCGAGTATGCTCCGCAGGTCGTTGGGTGCGTGCTCGCTGTCGATGAGCAGCCAGTCGAAGCCCGCTGTCGCGCTCACTTCGGCAAGGTAAGGGTCGGCCATCGAAAGCCAGAAGCCGATCCGCTTCATGCGCGCGGCAAGTGCCGCCTTGAATGGATTACGCGCCGAAATCTGCGTGTTCATGAGTGCGTGTGTCCTGTGAAGGGTCGAATTGAATGGGCTCCACCGTCCCGAGGAAGAACAGATAATTGACGATCGCGATACCGATCAGCGCCGACGAAAAGAGCAGCGCGGGCACGAACGAGCCGGTCGCACCGACAATGGCGCCCGTGACGATTGGGCCGACCACGCCGCCAAGATTCGACACCGTGTTCTGCAGGCCCGCCACCACGGAAACGGCATTGGGCGGCGCAACGTCGCCGGGCAGCGCCCACACCTGCGAAGCCGCGACTGTCGTGCCCGACTTCGCGATGCAGAGCAACAGCACGGCCACGAACGCCGAATGCGCGAAAGCCGCAAACCCGATGCTCGACGCCATCACGAGCCCGATTATGAGGAACAGCTTGCGCGTGGCCGTGAGCGAGAGCTTCCCGCTTGCGAAGACGCGATCGGAGGCCCAGCCCGCAAAAATTTCAACGACGATCGACACGAGCAGCGGCAGCGAAGCAATCCAGCCCATTTCCAGTACGCTGAGGCCGCGCTCCTTCATCAGATAAGTGGGCAGCCACGTGATGAAGAAGTACGAGTTGTAGTTGATCATGAAGAAGCCGATGCACATCGCCTGGATGTTCCGATGCGCAAGGAGGCGGCGCCATTCGGGGCGCGCCGTGCGAAGCGTTTTCTGCGCAGTCTTGCCGCTTTCGATATGCGCGAGTTCCGCGGCGTTGACACGCGGATGATCGGCCGGCGAATCCGTGAAGCTCAACTGCCAGACGA
>DASVNP010000281.1:0-44077 GCA_036383775.1 Paraburkholderia sp.
GGAAAACCGCCGCAAGCGCCACGCCTCCACGCGGACCGCCCGCGAATCCACAGGACTGGCACAATTGGTGGACCTTCGATCCGCCCAGGAAATGCATCATGTCCGATGCCGCCCCGCGTGCTTCGCGCCTCGGCCCGCTGTTCGCCTTATCGCCCTTTCTGCGCCGCTACGCCGGTCGCTGGGCACTCGCTTTCCTCGCGCTGGTGACCTCCGCAGGCGCGACGCTGACCTTGCCGGTGGCGTTCCGATACCTGATTGACCGCGGCTTCGCCGCCGGCAGCCGGGCGCATATCGATCGCTATTTTCTGGCGCTGTTCGTCGTGTCGCTGATCCTTGCCACCGCCACGGCGCTGCGCTTTTACCTGGTGTCGTGGCTGGGCGAGCGGGTCACGGCCGATTTGCGGCAGGCGGTCTACGGGCACATCCTCGAGATGAGCCCTCAGTTCTTCGAGACGACTCAGACCGGCGAGGTGCTGTCGCGGCTGACCGCTGACACCACGTTGATCCAGACGGTGGTGGGCACCAGCCTGTCGCTGGGGTTGCGCAACTTCTTCCTGCTTACCGGCGGCGTCGCGATGCTGGCGGTGACGAGCCCCGTGCTGTGCGGCTACATTCTCGCTACGCTGGTCGTCGTGGTCGTGCCCATCGTCGTTTTCGGGCGGCGCGTGCGGCGGCTCTCGCGTGCCAGTCAGGACAAGGTGGCGAATGCGAGTGCGCTCGCGGGCGAGGTGCTCAACGCCATGCCGACCGTGCAATCGTTCACGCAGGAACCCTATGAGGCCATGCGCTTCACCGGCGCGGCGGAAGCCGCATTCGAGACGGCGCTCACGCGCATTCGGGCTCGCGCATGGCTGACGGCCGTGGTGATCGTGCTGGTGTTCGCCGCCGTCGTGTTCGTGCTGTGGCTTGGCGCGCAACAAGTGCTGGCCGGCAGCATGACGGCGGGTCAATTGTCCCAGTTCATTCTCTACGCGGTGGTCACCGCCGGGGCGGTGGGAGCGGTCGCCGAAGTGTGGGGCGATCTGCAGCGTGCCGCGGGCGCCACGGAGCGGCTGCTGCAACTGCTGGAGGCGCGCTCGCCGGTCGAGCAGGCCGAAGCCACCGCGCCACTGCCGAAGCGCGGCGACGGTATCCGCTTCGACAACGTGAGCTTTTCGTACCCATCGCGCCCCGGCGTGGCGGCGCTTGCCGGCATTTCGCTCGATGTCCGCCCGGGCGAGCATGTCGCATTGGTCGGACCGTCCGGCGCGGGCAAGACCACGCTGTTCCAACTGCTGCTGCGCTTTTACGATCCGCAGTCCGGCAGCATTCTGATCAATGGCGTGCCGACGCAGCAGGTGGCGCTCGCCGAGTTGCGCCGGGAAATTGGCGTAGTTCTGCAGGAATCCGTAATTTTCTCCGGAACCGTGCTCGACAACATTCGCTACGGCGCACCGGATGCCACCCTCGAGGAAGTACGGCGCGCCGCTGACATGGCGGCTGCGAGCGGCTTTATCGACGAGTTGCCGCAACGCTACGACACGTTTCTCGGCGAGCGCGGCGTGCGGCTCTCAGGCGGGCAGCGTCAGCGCATCGCGATCGCCCGCGCGATTCTGAAGAACCCGCCCATTTTGCTGCTCGACGAGGCGACCAGCGCGCTCGATGCCGCCAGCGAACGCCTCGTGCAACTAGCGCTGGACAATGCCGCGCAGAACCGCACCACGCTGGTCATCGCGCACCGTCTGGCGACTGTGCAACAGGCTGACCGTATTGTCGTGCTGGAGCACGGGCGCATCGTCGCGCAGGGCCGTCACGCCGATCTTCTTCTCAACTCGCCGCTCTATGCCCAGCTTGCCGCGCTGCAGTTCGGCGAGCCGCTTGGGCAGACGGCATAATGACTCAATCTTCGCGTGACGGGATCGCATCATGTCATCTGAGCACGACTACTGGTTTCCGGCTAAACGCTATGGTTGGGGCTGGGGCCTCCCATCGCGTTGGCAAGGATGGGTGGTGTTGGTCACTTACCTCGTGGTGATCTGGCTGGACACGCGATTTTTCCGCCCGCACGAAGAGCCTGTCACGTTTGCCTTGCTGGTCGCGCTATCGAGTCTCGCTCTCGTGGCCGTGTGCTGGCTCAAGGGCGAGCCGCCTCGCTGGCGGTGGGGCAAGGACTGATCTCGTTGAACGGCCGCGCACGCGCCCCTACTGAAACCTGCAATCCCCGATGGCTGAAGAACGACGCGCGCCACTCGATGCGCTGCTTGCTGAAATCCGTGCCTGCCGCGCTTGCGAAGCGGTGCTGCCGCTTGGCCCGCGCCCCGTGGTGCGCGCGCACCGTGACGCGCGCATCCTGATCGTCGGGCAAGCGCCGGGCGCGCGCGTGCATGCCAGCGGCATTCCGTGGGACGACGCGAGCGGCAAGCGGCTGCGCGAATGGCTCGGCGTCGACACCGACACGTTCTATGACGCAACGCGCTTCGCGATCGTGCCGATGGGGTTCTGCTACCCGGGCCGCGGCGCGAGCGGCGACAACCCGCCACGGCCCGAATGCGCGAGGCTTTGGCTCGACCGGCTGCTCGCGGAACTGCCGGCGATACGCCTCACGTTGTTGATCGGCCAGTATGCGCAGCGGCATTTCCTCGCGAACACGCGCAAGGCGACGCTGACAGACACCGTCCTCGCATGGCGCGACTTTGGTCCGGCGGTGCTGCCATTGCCGCATCCGTCGCCGCGCAACCAGGCCTGGTTCAAGCATCACCCGTGGTTCGAAAGCGACGTGCTGCCCGAATTGCGCCGACGGGTCGCGCGGCAGCTGGCGTGATACATCGCTCATCGGCGCGTTGCCTGCGAGCGTTGTGCGTGCTGTGTTGGAATCAGGCGCCAAGTCAGAAACACCACCAGACCGAAAGCCACGTACAGGAGCGTGAATACCCAGGCCGGCAAATCGTAGTAGAGCAGGCGGCTCACCCAGCGCTGGATAAAACCTTGTGTGACGCCTGACGATTCCAGCGAACCTGTGCGCAGCCAGTCCTCCAGCGTCGTCAACGGGCACGCGATACCGAGCAGCGACAGCGCTGACACGATTAGAATCGAGAAGAGGTGTGTGAGGCGGAAAAGCCGCTGATGTATCCAGGTCCAACCGAGGGCAGCGCCCACCCAGATGGCGAGGAGTCCGCCCACAATGAACAACGCAAGCAGCGCATGCACGACAAGCACCGCATCGGCCAGCCAGATCATGATCGGCTTTCTTTTGCCCTGCTTCCCCGCAGGTCAACTTGAATCAAACTGAGTCGAACTTGTTCAGTAGTCAGAACTGCAAGGTTTTCGACGCGCTTATTTTCAGCGTCGGTGGCGCATGACTTCCCAGCAATCGCGATGGTCCATTCGCTTGAGCTGCCGGCGCCGTTTCATTTCGCGCCAGTAGTGAACCGCAACGAGCAGCATGGCGGCACCTAGCCCACACAGACCCACCACGATTCCTGTCCCCGACTCGGCCATGGAACGCTCCCTGAGTGTGAACCTGATCAAGCGATGCGTGTCATTCGTCGTTCAGGACACGAGAGGCAGCTTTTAGATAAATTTGTCCGTCGTCGGTAATAAGCGGACGTTGTTGCCCGGAAGCGAGGTTCTCCAACGTGATGAGTTGGCGATCCAGCAGCGCTTCCAGATCAGCACGGTCCAGACTCAGCAGATCCGGTGCATCCTTGAGCAGCATGAGGGTTGCGAATTCATGTGGACTGAGCATCTCCGTCTCCTGGCTGAGCTTGTTGCTTCGCTGGGAATTTGATCCGTCGATCTCGCTTCGCGACCAGGATCAATTCGGGGATGGCTGCTGCGGGATGTCATCTTGCGTTCGGGAGACATGTCGCGCGCCAAGGAGGTCATCTTAATGCTGAGGCGTCCAATAGATCAACATATGGGAATGGTTTTTTCGATATTTTTACGGCACGACTGCGAGGCCGTCGCGGTGCAGCATGATTCGCCGGCTGGCAATCGTGTGCTGCTTCACATCACGCGTTTGCCAGCGCACATACTCGATGCGTTCACATCGATCCTGAAGGTTTTCTTGGTAGCGCTTCCACGCGACAGTCTGCATGCGCGCTTCCCGATCCCGCGCGTCATGATCTCGCAGAAGGTTTCGAAGTCCTTATCGAAAACGGTTTTGTCCGCGAAGTGTCCGACATGCCGGTCAAGAGCAGTGATGCGCGCGCTGTCCATGGCGAAGGCAAAACGAACAGGCTTGGCCTGACCTGACCGATCAGGCCCTCAATGTGACGAACACCCGCGGCGCCGGCGCGGTTCGCCGCCTGGCTAGGTCGTTGAAAAAATGACCGCGGCGGTGTCTTCGACTTGCGTGAAGGTGCGTACAAATCGGTAAGCCTGCCCGCCAATGGGCATCTGGTTCAGACCTGAGCTGGTCAGTTCCAGCATTTCATTGGCGAGCGGGATGGCGATCGTGCCAGCCCGCTTCATTTCCTCGAACGGACCGGAAGGATCGCCCAGGTACACGGTGCAAACAGCGTTCGTGTGACGCATCATCACCACGGACGCCGCCTTGTCGAGGGACAGCTCGAGATATTCCGCCAATGTCTGCAGCGACTCTGGCACGGGCTCCCGAGCGCCGTTCATCGTTGTGGTTGCGAATGTCATCTCGTAGTCCCCCATCGTACCGATGTGAAAACAGGCCGCTGGACAGGCAGCGGTACGTCCACTATACGGCCAGGGGCGTGAAACGGGAATACGCCGAAAGCGGCGTGGACCACTCACGCGCCTATTGCCGATAGCACGCCAACGTTCCCCGCCTGTTTGTCATATTTCCGCCACCGGCGGGGCGGCGCGTTTTCCTCTGCAGAAATACCCTGATCCCCAATGTATACGTAATAATCGCTACGCATGCCGTTTTCGATCCGCCAACCATCAAAAATGCGTAGGTCATGGCTTTCAGCGAACCCAGGTCGCCATTTTTCAAGTGGGTCGTCTCTTCCGCTCAGGACCTGAGCGCGGACAACCGGCAGATACTGCTTGCCAATCTGTTCACGCGAACCGCGGCGATTGTGTTTGCGTCGGTCTGTGAAATCAGCGTTTGTGCGACCGCCTACTATCTTTATCCCAATGCGCTTTACGCGGCTTGGGGCAGCGCCGTCGTCGCGCTGCTGATGGTGCGCCTGGCGTTAATCGGGTGGTGCCGTACGCGCAGTGCCTATGGCCTGCCGACACCCACATCCGCGTTTTTGCTGGCAAGCCTGCTGTGGAGCGCGCTGTTCGGTTTCGGCACGTTGCTTTGCAATATCAGCGGAGATCAGACACTTTTCCTGCTCGGCAACGTTTGCGCGGTGGGCGTGATCGGCGGACTGGCAGGGCGCAATGCCGGCACCCCCCGGCTCGCCATGCTGCAGATTTCCTTCATTCTCGGACTATTGGGTGTCGGCGCGGCGCTGTCTCCGGGGTCCGGCAAGCTCGTGCTGCTGTTTCAGGCGCCTTTTTGCGCCGCCGGTTTCTTTACCGTTGCGCTGCGCAGCAACCGCGACACGGTCGCGTTGCTGCTGGCGCGTGAACACAGCCAGCGCCTCGCCCATCACGACAGCCTCACCGGCTTGCCCAACCGCGCGCGAATCAGCGAACTGCTGCTGGAACGCACGGAAATGGGCGCGTTGCATCAGGATCAGCTGTTTGCGGTTTTACTGATCGATCTGGACGGCTTCAAGGCTATCAACGACAGTTTGGGGCATGCCGCGGGCGATCAGATCCTGCAGGAAGCGGCGGTGCGGTTGCGTGAGGTGCTGCCGAGCGGCGATCTCGTCGGACGCCTCGCCGGCGATGAGTTCGTGGTGATCTCCGACGGCACGGGGCAGCTTCGTGACGTCCGCATGCTGGCGGATCGCATTGTCAAGGCGCTGGCGCGCCCGTTCGCGCTGCGCGAGGCGCTGGTGCATATCGGCGCAAGCGTGGGCATCTCGCTCTATCCGGAGCATGCGAGCACCGGACCGCAGTTGCTCATCTGTGCCGACCGCGCGCTGTATGCGGTGAAACGCAGCGGCAAGAGCGCGTTCTCCGTTTTCGATGCGAGGAAGCACGCTTCGGACGAAAGCCTGAGTCTGCTGCGCAGCGATCTGGAAGGGGCATTGAAGTCGTTCAGCGGTTTGCGCATGGAGTATCAGCCGATCATCGATCTCAGCAACGGCGCGGTGTCCGGCCGCGAGGCGCTGATGCGCTGGACGCATCCGACCCGTGGTGAGCTTTCACCCTCCGCGTTCATCCCCACCGCCGAACGTACCGGGCTCATTCTGGCATTGGGCGAATGGGCTTTGCGGCAGTCGTGCAAGGAGGCGGTGACATGGCGGGACGGAGCGACAGTCGCTGTCAATGTGTCGCCTGTGCAATTGCGGGAGGAATCGTTTGCTTCGACCTTGACCGGGATTCTTCGTCAGACGAAGCTGCCGCCGCAGCGCCTGAATATCGAGGTCACGGAAACCGTGCTGCTGAACGACGACGACGTCGTGACCCAACGCAACATCGCGCGGCTGCGCGCGCTGGGAATCGGACTCGCGCTCGACGATTTCGGAACCGGCTTCTCGACCATGTCGACCCTCGTGCGCTTCTCGTTCGACAAGCTCAAGATCGACAGTTCGTTCGTCAAGGAGTCGGTGCACCGTCGGGAATCGGCAGCGGTGGTACGCGGAATCGTGGCATTGGCAAGGGAAATCGGCATGCCGACCACGGCGGAAGGCATCGAAACGCAAGAGCAACTGGATTTCGTGCGCGTGTGCGGCTGCACACATGCTCAAGGGTTTCTGCTCGGCAAGCCGGTGCGGGGTTGCGAGATTGCGCGGATCGAAGAGAGAGCCGCCGCGCATTCGGCGGATAAGGAATGAGCGCCGGCGGGCGGCGCCTGTTCCGGTTTCCTAGTTCGCGTTTCTCCCCTTGCCCCATACCAGCGACTCCGGATGCTGCTCGAGGTAATCGGCGAGCGTGTTCAAGGAGCGCAGCGTCTGCGTCAATTGCGTGAGCGCGCGATGCATGTCCGCTTGCAATGGCGAATCTTGTTGCAGAACCCCCTGCGCGGCGTTGAAGGTTCTTTCGGCCGAGGCGAGCGTATCGCGCGCCTGAGGGGCGAGTTGCGTGTCGAGTTGCCGCAGAAGCAAATCGGCATTCACGAGCGCGCTATTCAGGTTGCTGCCGAGTTGATCGAACGGCACCTGATCGAGTTTCTTCGCGATGTCGGCGATCTGCACCTGGAGTTCCTGAAGCGTGTTCGGCGCCGTGGGGAGTTCGATCGGCCGCCGGCTCAGATCGACGTGCGCCGTTGGCGCCTGTGGAAACATGTCGAGCGCGACGTAGAGCTGACTGGTCAACAGATTGCCCGTGCGCAATTGTCCGCGCAACCCGCTCGCCACGAGCTTGACGAGCAATGCCTTGCCGGCGCTCGCGTCGCGGTGCGGGAGCGATTCCCGATAGCGTTGCCCGAGACGATCCGGATAGAGATTAAGCGTCACGGGTAGCGTGAATTCGCGCGTCTTCGGGTCGAACTCGATGCCGATTTTTGTGACTTCGCCAAGCTGGATGCCGCGGAAATCGACCGGCGCGCCAACCGATAGCCCGCGCAGCGACTGACTGAAGCGCATCACCACCTGTGCGGGTGGACCGTCGTCTTGGCGCATGGCGTCGGACTCATCGCGTGCCAGCCGGAACACGGCGCCACCCGCTGCGGCTTCGCCGACCGTTTCGCCTGGCGGCCCTTGAAACGCAATGCCGCCGAGCATGATTGCGGCGAGCGATTGCGTATTGAGTTGAAGACCGTTCGAATCGAGCCGCAAATCGAGGCCGCTTGCCTGCCACCAGCGCGTATTCGTGCCGACATACCGCTGATATGGCCGGCCGACGAATACGTTCAACGTGACCCCCGCGCCATCCTTATCCAGTGTTACGCCGGTGACTCGCCCCACTTGGAGGCGCCGGTAATAGACTGGCGATCCGATGTCGACCGAGCCGAGCGAGTCACCGTGCAGAACGTATTGCGCGCCTTCCTCGCCGGTGCTGATGGCAGGCGGCGTTTCAAGGCCGGTAAAGCGCGTTTCTGTTTCCTGGGAGTGACCGGCATCGGCGCCAATGTAGGCGCCCGACAAGAGGGTGCCGAGACCGGAAATGCCGCCCGCGTCGACACGCGGACGGACGATCCAGAAGCGCGCGCCTTTGACCGCAAAGCGCCTTGCGCTTTCCGTCAGCCGGACTTCGACCAGTACACGGGACCGATCTGGCGCCAGCGTGATGGCCGTTACCGAGCCGATGTCCACGTCACGATATCTGAGCGCAGCCTTGCCGGCTTCTAGTCCCTCCGCATTGGGGAAGCTGATGACGATCGCCGGACCGCGCTCGCTCACCGATCTGTACGCGAGGCCGAGGCAGATGAGCGCCGCCGCAAGTGGGATTAGCCAGACCAGCGACGGCAGCCAGTCACGAGCCGGCACCGCATTACTTGAGCTGCGCGACCAGCGCATCGGCTCCCTTTTCGATGCCGGTCTTCGATGCGCCGAGTGAACCGAAGCTCGCGCCGATGTTCATCGCATTGGGATATTGCTTGGTCACGTATGCGTTGATGAGGCGGTTGGTCGGCGCATCGTAGATTTCGACGGCGTAGATCACCGAACCTGTAAAGGCGCCTTCGCGGCCACGGACAGCTTGCACTCCGTTATAAAGGCCGCCCGCAATGTCGACGCGCGAGAACGTGCTGATTACCGGCGTACTGGTTTTCGCACCGGTCAGCGTGAGCCGCAGACGCAGGGTGTTCGGACCCGGCTGCGTGGCGATCTCGAAACGCGTGCGCAGCTTCTCCGCGAAACGGGTCTGCATGTAATTCGCGAGGGCGGTCTTGTCTTCGTCGCGCATGTCGCCGAACTGGTTATCCGCGCCTTGATAGACCACGACCGGATCGATGATCACTTTCGTGTACTGCTGCCAATCGGTTTGCGTTGAGAAGCGATACGGGACACGGCCGGAGTCGTCCTGCGGATTGGCCCTCAAATAAGGTGCCGAAGCGATGCCCGAATACGCGACCGGGGTCACGCTCGAGCAGCCGACCAAAGCGGCACAACTGGCCGCAATCAACATGTGACGCACCTTCACTGATTGTTTCATGCCTGGCTCCGTTTCCAAATTTCGACTTTGTCTGCCCTGGCCGATCCAGGCGTGACAGTTCATGGCGGGCTCAAGCGTATCACCGCAATTTCAAGATGTAAACCGACTAGACGGTTTGTTTGTTGAGTGGAATCGAACCTGCGGCACAACACCGGCCTTGGCCGGTGCGCTATTTTTCAACGTTCTTTATCGTCCTTTTTGACACTGCGCGTTGTGCGTGGGGCCCGAGGTTTGGTTTTGGCTTTGGCGGCGGGGGATGGCCATAGGCTATCGTCGAGCAGGCGATCGAACAAACGCACGCGCTCTTTATCGGAAAGCGGGGAGAGGCCCAGCAAGGTGGTGAACACGAGTCCCCGGGCCGCCTCCCAGCGCAGCAGCGCGAGGTCTGGATCGGCCGCGTCGGCCTTGATGCGCTTGACTTTCTGCGCACTCCGTTCAAGGACGGTCGACAGCAGCGTGGGGTCCTCAACCAGTGCGGCGAGCACGGCAAAACCGCCGGTGTGCGGGCTATTGGCGGCTTCTCGCATGGTGGCGATCTCCGCCGCGAGATTGGCCTCGGGCGTCGTGTCGCCAATCTTGGCGAGGTACCGCTGGGAGAACGCTTCGAAGTGCGCGATGTCGTGGTCGAGCAGCGCCCTCAGCACCTCGGTCTTCGTGCGGAACTGATGCATCAACCCGCCCTTGCTGATGCCGCTTTCGCGGGAGATCGCGTCGAACGTGAGTTGACCCGGGCCATCGCGCGCGATGATGGTAAGCGCCGCTTGAAGCGCCGCTTGACGGGAACGTTCGGAACGAGTCGGGTTGTCCATGGGGTTTCTAGAGCGTTGGTGCGAATTCGCGCAATCGGCAAGTGGCCTCGAGTGCGCCGTTTAGTGGTCAAATGAGGTTCGGTTGAGCGACTGTGTTCGGTGGAGTCGGCATGTCGCGGCTCCGTCATTTTACAGACCGCGCCAACTGGCCCGCCGGGCACTGCTTCAACGCCGTCCAATATCGAGGTTCAAATGGAGTCCACCCTTCAATACCAACTACGGATCACCGTTTCGCCGGAACTGGCCGACGCTTTGCGCGCGGACACGGCGTATGCATCGCATCCCGGGCTTCAGGTCGTTCTGCGCAGACACAACGCTACGCTGAAGTGCCAGTTCGATGCATTCGCCGACTATGTGAGCGAGGCGGAACGATTGGGGACGGAGAATTATCCGTTGTACGAGTGGACCCGGCAGACAATCGGGAACCCGGAGAAAAAAGCGAAGTATCTGCAGTCAATGACTGTCTATGTGAACGGCGATGAAGTTTACAGCAAGGAAGTTGCAGATAGTATGGAAGCCGAACTATCGAGGCTGGTCAGCGAAGAGGGGATCAGGCGTGTCTTGAGGTTCGATACCAATCCGGCAAATAACCCGCAGCCGCCGGCACGTTAGCGCTCAAGCTTACTAAGCGTAATAATCGCGCCGGATTTCGGCGGAGTTAGCCAATCGTCATTTCGAATTGACAATCGGCGACAAGGCGTCGAGTTCGTGAGACGATGTGGTTTCACTTTTTCTGAAGGAGAGCGACATGGGACTCTTGGACGAAGCAGGAAAGATTGCAGGGGCGATTGCCGCCGTTGAAGCAGCAGAAAAAGTAGATCCGGATGCGGGTTTGCTGACGAAAGGCATCGCCGCTGTGGCCGGTTTTGAAGGCGCCGGCAAGCTGGAATCGATGCTCGAAAAGAAAGACGACGAGAAGCAGGAAGAAGCCGATAACGCGCAACCTGCGGACGACTCGAATCCTCAGACCTGATCGAACACGTGCCGCCGGCCGCATGATCCGCAATGGACTACATGCGCCGGCGGTTTCGCGTGGATTGGCCGCTTGTGTCGAAAGGACGCTCGCCAGCGATACAGCTCAACAATGTGCCGTCGGCACTATCAGATATCCAGGTCACACCTTAAATCGTGCTGTCCTTGGCGGCTGCAGACTTGCAGCCGTTGTCAAAAGGTGGCGTGGTCGTGTGCATGCGAGAATGCTCTGCGGCCAAATTCTGCCTGTTGGCAGCCTGCGGGAATACGCGCCAGTTGCCGTCATCATGCTTGAAGAAGAACAGCGCGTGCACGCCTGATGGCGACGGCGCCTCGATACACACGAAACGTCTGCCGCCCAATCTGGTGCGGCCGAAAGCGGTCACACGAACTGGCGTTGTGGGCGCCGGCGCAAGCCATTTTTCGACCTGACAACGCAGAGATTGCACATTCGTGCTTTTCATGTCATCCGCCAGAAAATCTGAAGGCCACCAAAGTTAGGTAGAACTCAGTCCGCCGATGCCGGCGTCAACCCTATAACGTCTTAGGCAACCGCGAAGCTGACCGCGCAGTTGTGAGTTCTGAAACGGAATATTTCGTGACGTTCAGGTTCTGGAGAATCGGGCACTCAGTGATTCGGTGCAGCTTCCAGCCATGTTGTGCTCGATTGGTCGGTGATGATATGCCTTGGTGGCGGTGGAACATGTGCCTCCCCGGGCCACACTGGTACCATGTCGAAGCCGGAGCCGGAGCCGTCTTGAGCCTGGTGCCCAGGATTCAAGAACACCAGCCGCCTGCCGTAAATGCATACGAGAGCCTGTGCTTTCCGAAACAAGGCGAAAAGCCTGCAGCTCAGGAGCGTTTCAGTACGCCCGCGCGCCTTGAAGCCTTTCAATCCACAACCGTGCAAGTCTCGACTTAACGCCACCAGGTATGCCCAGCCCCGTCATCCTCCTCGTTGTCGCAATGATGTCCAGCGTGATGAGTATGGCGGTGTTTGGTTCGCTGCTGCGCGCCGCGATTCCAGGGTTGCCCCGCTGGATTGGCGCTAACGCCGTGATAGCCGTCGTGCTGGTCATTCTCGTGCTGCAAGCGCCCTCGCCCGCACAACTGACTATCGTTGTCGCAAGCGCATTGCTCGGGGCCGCGGCGCTCGTGATGCTGCAGGGCTGTCGAGAGTTCTTTGGACTTCGGCCTTCGCGGTCGTTCGAGTACGTCGTGTACGGCGCATTGCTGCTTGGGATTGTCTATTGGGGATACATATCGCCAAACGCCAATGCCAGAATTGCGCTGCTATCGGCGTTTCTTGCGTATGTCCGTGTGGTCATCGGATGGATTTCGATCAGGTTGCGGCCACCGGGCAGACCGAAATATTGCTACCAGTTCATGGCGGGCGCGGCACTGCTCGGTGCGGCTGTCCACGCATCACGCAGTGTTGCCTGTGTAGTGGGCTGGGAGCATCAGGCCTCCTTTCTGGAGCCGACCCCGCTGAACATCGTATTCCTCGGTCTTGGCATATTGGCGATGCCATGTCTCTCGATTGGCGCGGTCATGCTTGCTCACGACCGGATGGCCGAGCGTATGGAGCGGCTGGCAAACGTCGATGGGCTGACCGGCGTGCTTGTGCGCCGTGCGTTCCTTGTCCAGGCGGAGGCATTGCTGCAAGAGGCCAGGAATGCGAAGTTGCGGCTGTCCATTGCGATTCTGGACCTCGACAAGTTCAAGGCAATCAATGACGTACATGGGCATGCGGGCGGCGATCAGGTGCTTGTGCATTTCGCCATTACGGTATCGAGCGGTTTGCGAGAAGGAGATATCTTTGGCCGCCTTGGCGGCGAGGAATTCGCTGTCCTGTCTCTGTCCGCTGGGCAAGCCGACACGGTTCGCTTGATAGACCAGTTGCGCGTCCATGTCGCGGCATCGCGGCTGACGATCCCATCAGGCGAGGTCACGTACACCTTCAGTGCCGGCGTCGACGAGTACCACGAAGGCGACACGTTGGCGAACATGATGGGCAGGGCGGATGCCGCGCTATACGCCGCGAAAGCCATGGGCCGGAATTGCGTTGTCGGCACGCTGTTGTCTGCCGGACAACGGGTCGAAGTTACGCAAGGCGAGAGCACGACCGAGCAAAGCAACGACCCTGCGTGACAATCCTGTAGAGCGCTCTGCTTCAATCCCTGCCGGACAACGGAGCCGCTCAATCCCCAACGAGTGAGCTCTTGAAGTTTGCCGCCGCGACGCAGGAGCGGCGTTTCATCCGCATGTCATCGCCGCGCGGCTAGCATGGCTTGTCACATCCATCGCGTTTGTTAAATCTGTCGGGCCCTCGGCCCCAGGCGCCAGTCCGGCAACGCACTCGCAGTACACGCGTCACGAGTGCACTCGGAATATGCGCCGGCACCTTCCATTCCCTGCACAACAACACCAGCTATGACGAACAAGAAAAACGCCAAGGTTTCACCTACCGATCAGGGCGCGTCCATTGTCTCGCGTCGTGGGTTTCTGAAGTTGGCCGGCGCGTCCGGTCTGGCGACAGCGGCGGGCACGCTCTCGTCGGCGGCGCGCGCGGCGGGCAGCACGCCCGACGGCACGCCGGAGCAGGTCCACCTGACCTGGGGCAACGATCCGGCGCGCGAGGTCATCGTGTCGTGGGCGTCACTGGCGCCCGCGGTGAACCCGCGCGTGCGCCTGGGCGCCGCGGGTGAGGCGAAGCGGACGGTGCACGGCGTGCAAAGCACCTATACCGACGGCCTCAACGGCGAGGTCGTGTTCACGTATCACGCGCGTTTGCACGACCTGAGGCCCGATACGAGTTACGAGTATGAGGTGACCGCGGAGAACGACAGCAACGCGGTGCAGCCTTTCACGGCGAATTTCCGCACCGCGCCGCACGGCCGCGCGCCATTCCGCTGGACGAGCTATGGCGACCTCGCGACGCCCAACACGGGCTGGGTCCTGTCGTCGCCGCAAAGCCGCTTTGCGGTGCAGGCGGTCGAGCGCTTTCAGCCGTTGTTCCACTTGCTCAATGGCGATCTTTGCTACGCCAATTTGAACCCGATGCATCAGCCGGAAGTGTGGCGCGACTTCGGCAACAACTGCCAGACTTCGGCGTCGAACCGGCCGTGGATGCCCTGTCCGGGCAACCACGAACTCGAATTCCACAACGGCGAACAGGGCCTCGCGTCGTATCTCGCGCGCTATACGCTGCCGGACAATCACACGCGTTATCAGGGCCGCTGGTACAGCTTCCGCGTGAGCTCCGTGCTCTTCATTTCGCTCGATGCGGATGACGTCGTCTATCAGGACGCGGCAGCATTCGTTGCCGGCCCGAACCAGCTGGTGCCGGTTGCGAGCACCGGCAATCCGCCGATTCAACCCGGCACATCGCTCTATGTGCGGGGATATAGCGCCGGCGAGCAGACGCGCTGGCTGGAGAAGACCTTGCGACGCGCGGCTGAAGACGATGAAGTCGACTGGATCGTCGTGCAAATGCATCAGGACGCGTTGAGTTCCTCGAAGACCGGCAACGGTTCGGACAAGGGCATCCGCGAAGCGTGGTTGCCGCTGTTTGACCGCTATGGCGTGGATCTGGTGCTGTGCGGCCACGATCACGACTATGAGCGCAGCTATCCCGTGCGCGGCTGCAATCACAACAAGGGCACCGACATCGCGACCGGCAGGCCGGTCGATACGTTGCAGCCGAAGCCGGTGATGTCGGCGGTGTCGCCGGGGGCGTCGACTTTCGATACGAGCCACGGCACGATTCACCTGATTCTGGGCGGCGGGGGCACGAGTGCGCCGCTGGATGTCTACGGCGTGGATGCCGGCACTGGACTGCCGCAGGCGCGTATCTTCACGCGGCCCAATCGTCCGGTGACCGGCACGACAGCCGGGACTTTCGTGCGCGCGAGCGCGGACGCCGTGGAAGATGCGATCTGGTCGGCGCAACGCGATACCGGCACGGGTTACGGCATCGCGGTGTTCGATCACGACCCTGGACAGCCTGGCGGCGAGACCACCATTACGATGAACTACTACCACGCGCCCGGCGCGGACCAGACGCCGACGCAGACGTACGAGCTGTTCGAGACCATCGAGTTGAAAAAGAAGCGGCGCGGATGAGGCTTTAAAGAGAGGTTGGCGGGCTGCCGCGCTGCGGTGGTCTGCCATTGCCGGAGATATAGTAGGCCGATTGGTTAGCTATCCATATCAAATGCACGAAAGGCCATTGCCCATCTGGCTCATCGTAACGAAAGGCAGCGCGCAATGCCTGCGGACCGCGGATGCCTCAACAATCTGTCTCCGCGATCTGCCCCCACATCAAATTCTATAAGACCATTTTTGTTACACGTCTTACCGATGTGGCGTAGGGGCGTTACAAATGCCTTTCATTTGCCGGATATACTCCGCGCTGTCCCAAAATTATGAATTGCCTTTTATGTCGAAGAAAATCCTCCAGATTGTTGCCGTCGCGGCGCTCGCCGCCACGGCCTCGTTGTCGGCAGTGGCCAGCGATATGAACAATGCCCTTGGCGGCGCGCTCGGCGGTGTCGCCGGCGCGGCCGTGGGTGGTGCCGTAGGCGGCAGCACGGGTGCCGTGATTGGCGGTGCGGTGGGCGGCGGTGCAGGTGGCGCGGTTACGTCGAACCGCAGGGAGCGCACGGGCGCCATCATCGGCGGCGCGCTTGGCGGTGGTGCGGGCACGGCGGCCGGCAATGCCATGGGCGGCCGTGGCGGCGGCCTGGTCGGTGCTGCGGTGGGCGGCGGTCTGGGCTCGGCGCTCGGCGGCAACGTTTCGCGCTCCAACTCGTACGCGGACGACTATTCCCGTGGTTACCACTCGGGCAGGAAGCACCACAAACATCGCCACTACGATTGAACGGTGAGCGAGAGGCGGCGTGGGTCGACGGCCAGCCGTCGACCTCTGGAGAGCGCACCGTGGTCCGCTTAGGCCACGTGCTTTAGAAAATCTCTCAGCCGCTGCGTGGGCGGATTGTCGATCAGCGCACCAGGTTCGCCGTCTTCCGCAATCCCGCCCTGATCCATGAATAGCAGGCGCGTGCCTACCCGCTTCGCGAACCCGATCTCATGGGTCACGACGATCATCGTCATGCCTTCCATCGCCAGGTCTTGCATGACCTTGAGCACTTCATGACGAAGCTCGGGATCCAACGCCGAAGTCGGCTCGTCGAACAGCATCAGCTTCGGCTTGATGGCCAATGCCCGCGCAATGGCCACACGCTGCTGCTGCCCTCCGGACAGCTCGGACGGGTAGTGATTCGCTCGCGATTCCAGGCCGACCTTGTCGAGTAACGCCATCGCCTGGTCACGGGCCTCCGCGCGCGATGCGCCGCGCACCTGAATCGGCCCAAACATCACGTTCTCAAGCGCGGTCATCTGCGGAAACAGATTGAACTGCTGAAACACCATGCCGGCTTCGAGGCGAATGGCACGGATGTCGGAGGCATGGCCTTTGACGCTCAAACCGTCCACCAGCAACTCGCCGCCGCTGATTTTCTCGAGCGCGTTGATGCATCGGAGCATGGTCGACTTGCCCGATCCCGATGGGCCGACCACCACCACCACCTCAGCGTTCTCGATACGAAGATCGATGTTTTTGAGCACGGGCACGTGGCCGAAGCTCTTCGACACGTTCTGAAATTCCACCATGCTCATAGTATGCGCATCCTTTTTTCAACGAGACGCAGCGACAGCGTCATCACGCCGGTCAGCACGAGATAGATCACCGCGACGGCCGACCAGATTTCAACCGCGCGAAAATTTCCCGCGATGATCTCCTGACCCTTGCGCGTCAGTTCCCCGACGCCGATAACGATAAACAGCGACGTGTCCTTCAAACTGACAATGCACTGATTGCCCAATGGCGGAATCAGCCGGCGGAATGCAAGCGGACCGACGATTTTCAGCAGCACGCGCGGCATCGACAGACCCATGGCGAGTCCAGCCTCCATCAAGCCCTTTGGAATGGACAGCAGGGCACCGCGCACGACTTCGGCGAGATACGCGCCGGAATTCACGGTGATGGCGATAATCGCGGCACTGAGCCCGTCGATCCTAATGTGCGCAAGCAGTGGCAGGGCGAAGTAGAGAAACATCACCTGCACCACAATCGGCGTGCCGCGAATGAGTTCAATGTAGACCTGCGCGGCGATGTTCAGCGCGAGCGGCCCATAAGCGCGGAACATGCCGGCTATGACGCCGACCAGAAAGCCGCCCACCAGCCCGACGAACGCAATGAACACCGTCAGTTTCACGCCGGCTATCAAGTCTGGAAGCGCAGTCCAGATCACTGACCAATCGAATTCCACAAACCGCTCCTGGTTGATTCGCCTTTCGCGCAGCGAATCCTCGCTGCGCGTTCAACTTGCGACGCTTACGACTTGGGCGGCTCGGAACCGAACCACTTCTTGTACAGAGTCGCGTAGCGACCATCGGCCTTCATTTTGGCGAGCGACGCGTTGACCGTGGCGACCAGCGGGCTGCCCTTCGGGAAGCCAATGCCGTATTTGTCGCCGTTGACCGGCGTGCCGGCGACCTTCACCTGGCCTTTACCGACCGTGTTGACGAAATAGAGCACGTTCGGCGTGTCGTGCATGGCGGCGTCGACACGGCCTGCCTCCAGCGCGAGATAGGCCTGGTCGATGTTCGGGAACTGGCGGATTTCCTTGGGCTTCAGGTGCGCCTTGATCCAGTCGATGGTGGCCGTGCCGGTTTTGGCGGCAATGACTTTGCCATTCAGGTCGTCGATCGACTTGATGGTGGTGTTGCCGCTTTGCACCATCGCGGCCAGCCCGCTGTCGTAATACGGGTCGGAGAAGTCGATCGCCTTCTTGCGCTCTTCCTTGATGGTCATACCCGACAGCGCGACGTCGATGTTCTGCGTTTGCAGGGCCGGAATCAGGCCGCTGAAGTCCATCGGCTGAATTTTGTATTTCCAGCCCTGGTCTTTCGCAATCTCCGCCCAGAGATCGAGATCGAAACCGACGTACTTATCCCCTTGCTTGAATTCGAAGGGCATGAACGATGTATCGGTGCCGACGATGAGTTCCTTGTTCTCGGCGTGAACGAGGCTTGTGCCGAACAGGGCGGCAGCAGCGATAGACAGCAGGAAGGCACGACGTCCCATGATTTCTCTCCGCATTGATTGGCAATACCCCGGGCCGGGTCAACAACATGCGATGTGCGATCCACAGTGACTGCAACATCTGTTGTCAAGGCGGATACTACGACAACAATAATTTTGGCGAAAGCACTTTCTGTTAATGAAAACCCTGGACTGACAACGTTTGTTGTTCCGCAAGGAGGGAGCGGCAAGAACGATCGTGCGAGGCTTTCCTGGCCGCTCGCGAACGGACGTTCGATATTGACTGGCCTGGGGCGCACGACCGGTGTTCGTGCAAAGGGGGGGCGAACGGGAATTCGCGGCGTCGTCTTAAAGTGTGATGCGCTGAATCACACTTCCCCGCGCGTGCCGGAACACGTTAAGCTTCGGCCCCGCGTTGTTCTTTCGACGCCACGTATTTATTTTTTTTGACACTGAATTTATTTTCATCGTCCTATGATTGGCGTGCGCGATTTCTAATCGTACTGGTTAGTACGCGTTCACTCATATCGGTTTGAAAACCCTGCAATCGATCAGCGCGCACCATCGCAGTGCCATTGGCATGGCGTCGCGCGCAATGAACAACAAACAGCAACTTATGCTTCTCGCAGATAGCGCAACTATGATTGCGGACGTATTGCGTGCGCGTTCATGGCGCTGGTGGATAGAGCAAATGAATTCCTCAATCACACGGAGCCAACAAGTATGAAAAAGTCTTTACTTACAGCCGCGCTCTTCGGCGCCGTTTCAATGTCCGCACATGCGCAAAGCAGCGTGACGCTCTACGGCCTCATCGATGCCGGTCTCGTCTATACGAACAATCAGTTCGGACACAGCAACTGGCAGGAAGTGAGCAGCTCGACGCAGAACACGGTTTTCGGATTGAAAGGCTCGGAAGATCTGGGCGGCGGCTTGCATGCGATCTTCAAGCTCGAACAAGGTTTCCTGCTGAATAACGGAGCGCAGGCATTCTCCGGCGATGGCTTCGGTTCCCAGGCATGGGTCGGTCTGCAAAGCGATCCTTACGGCACCTTGACGTTCGGCCGCCAGTTCGACGTGATGAACGACCTCGTTGGACCGCTCACGGCAGAGTCCAACACGTGGGGCGGCAATATTGCCGCGCATCCGTTCGAAAACGACAACCTGGCGGCGAATTCCGTTGTTATCAACAATTCGGTCAAGTACGCGAGTCCGACGTACCACGGCGTGACGTTCGAAACGATGTATTCGTTCAGCAACAAAGCCGGCAACTTCGCAAATAACCGTTCATACGGCTTCGGCCTTTCTTATGCGCAGGGCCCGGTGAACCTTGCCGCCGGCTACCTGCAACTGAACGGCGCGGGCAACGGCGGCGGTGCCGTCACCTCGGGCGATACGAGCGCGAACTTCCTGGCGCAGCGCCAGCGTATCTGGTCGCTGGGCGGCAACTACACCTATGGACCGGCCACTGTCGGTCTGGTCTGGAGCCATACGCAGATCGACAATGCGTCGGGCGTGTTCTCGTTCGGCACGGGCACCTACCTCGGCTCGAACGATGCGTCGGCCGGTACGCTGGCCGGCTCGTTGCGTCTCGACAACTACGAAGTGAACGCGAAGTACGCGCTCACGCCGGCGTTGAGCGTGTCGGGCGCGTACACCTATACGCATGGCGCTTACAACGGCTCGTCGCCGGGTTGGAATACGGGGATGCTCCAGACCGACTATGCGATCAGCAAGCGCACGGATTTCTATCTTGAAGGCGTGTACCAGAACGTGCATGGCGCGCCGGCGGATTCCGTGCTCTCGCATGCCATGATCAACACGCTGTCGCCGTCGGCCACCAACACGCAAGTGGCGGTCACGGTGGGGATGCGTCACGCGTTCTGATCAATCTCGCGTTGAGCATTGAGTAAGCACGTATGCCTGGTTTTCGCCAGGCATACGTGACCGCGCGGGCGATGTTATTTGCGGGTATCCGCACGGTGCTACGTCAACGACCTATCGTTGCGTGTCCGTTGGTTCCCCGTTCTTCGCTTCGGCCAGAATCTGTTCGATGACCTCCACGAATGTTTCCACGGGCTGTCCACCGCTTACCAGATAGCGGCGGTTAAAGATGATGGCCGGCACCGACTGAATACCCATTGCCGCGTTGTTCTGCTCTGCCGCGCGCACGTCGTCGGCATAGATGCCGCTTTGCAATACGTCGCGCGCCTCTGCGGCGTCGAGTCCCACGGACTGCGCAGCTTCTATCAGCACGTCGTGGCTGCTCGGATCCTTGCCCTCGGCGTGATAGGCGCGCAGCAGCGCCAGTTTGAGCGGCAATTGCTGGCCCTTGGTGCCTGCCCAATGGATCAGGCGGTGCGCGTCGAAAGTGTTGTAGACGTGCGTGCGCGGGCCGAACTCAAAACCGACGCTCGCGCCGCGTTCGTGGATCGCGGCATGCGTTTGCGCGATCTGCTCGGGCGTGCGCCCATATTTCTTGCCGAGATATTCGACGATCGTCTGGCCGCCGGGGCCCATTTGCGGATTCAACTCGAACGGGTGCACGGTGATCTGGGCGTCAACCGTTTCGCCGAGGCGCGTTAGCGCAAGTTGAAGGGAAGACAGGCCGATTGCGCACCACGGGCAGGCGATATCGGAGACAAAGTCGATGGTTAGCGGTTGAGTCATGGTGTTCCTGAGGGATGGAGCGCCGTTGCGCCGTTGCGATGGCGGCGCGGCGATAGCTGTCAACAGCCTAACCTGAATCGCCGATATTTGCAGGACCACACCGCGCCATGCCGCGTCCGGGCGCGGTCGTTCATCATGCTACGCTGGTCATATTCCATGCCGGAGTCTGGGTCTTCCATCCACCGGATAACAGGAATGTCCGATCAATGGCATAGTCACGTTTTGCCTGCCGTGCAGGACGGCGACTGCTTTTTCACCGTAGAACAAGGAGCTTCAAATGAGCAAGGGTTATTGGGTGACGTCATATCGCGCGACGAAAGACCCAGCCAAACTGGCTGCGTACGCGCAGCTCGCGCTGCCCGCCGTGACGGCTGCTGGCGGCAAGTTCATCGTGCGGGGCGTGGCTGAAGAGGCGCGTGAGCAGGGCTTGAACGAACGCACGGTCGTTATCGAGTTTCCGACCTACGAAGCGGCGGTTGCCGCTTATAGCAGCGATCTCTACAAGAAGGCACTCGAAGCGTTGGGCGATGGTGTGGAGCGCGATCTGCGGATTGTGCGCGGCGCGGAATAAAGCTTGCGGAGAAACGTCACGCGGCCGGGCAAGGTCCGCGTGACGGCGATGGCTCTGCGAAAGCCGATATCAGGTCGAGGCCAGGCTTGGTCCCTCAAAACGTTATTTGACTGCCCCTAACGCCAGCCCCTTCACCAGATACCGCTGCAGCCACGCAAACACGACTGAAACCGGCAACGTGGCGCAGAGCGTCGCGGCCATCACCAGATGCCATTGGACGACGTATTTTCCCGCTACCATATCGGTCACCTGCACGGTTAGCGTCTTGTTCTCCGGGGACCGGATCAGAGTGTAGACGACGGCGAACTCGTTCCACGCATTGATGAACGTGAAGATCGCGGTCACGACAATCGCGGGCACCGCGAGCGGTAAGAACACTTTGAAAACGGCCTTGGTTCGCCCACATCCTTCTAGCCAGGCCGACTCTTCCAGATCCCGCGGCACCGTCTGAAAGTAGGACGACAGCATCCACACGGCAAACGCGATATTGAAGGCCGCGTAGGAAACGATCACGCCGATTTTCGAATCCACCAGATTGCCATCGCCATAAGGAATCATGGCGGCGAGCCGGAACAGGCCGACCACGAGCAGGATTGGCGACAGCATCTGCGTGACGAGCAGAAACTGACGATAGAGCCCGCGTCCACGAAACGGAAATCTCGCCAGCGCGTATGCGGCCGGCAAGCTCACGGCCAGCGCGAGCGCGGTCGAGAGCAAGCTGATCACCGTGCTATTGCGTAACGCCACGCCGAAATTCGCCGCCTCCCACATGTCGGAGAAATTGCTCCATTGCCAATGCACCGGCAGCCACCGCGCCGGATAGACAAAGATCTCTGACGCCGGCTTCAACGCGGTGAATAGCATGACGGCAAACGGAAACAGCACCACCACAATGAGTGGCGACAGTGCGAGCCAGCACCACAGCGAACGCTTCGTCTTCGCGCTGAGACTCATGACGGCTCTCCTTCTTTCGCGGGCTGCAACCGCAGATAGGCGATCGAGAACACGAACAGCATGACGAGCATGATCAGCGACACCGCCGCGGCTTCACCCGGACGTCCCAGCCGGAAACCGAGCTCATAGAGATACGTGACGAGAATGTGCGTGCTGTTGTCGGGGCCGCCTTGCGTCATCACCCAGATGATGGGGAACGAGTTGAAGACGTAGATCACGTTTAACAGAATCGCCATGTTGATGAAGGGGCGCAAGAGCGGCATGGTGAGTTGGCGAAACTGCTGCCAGGCGCTTGCACCGTCGATCCGCGCCGCCTCATAAATATCGCCCGGCACCGACGACAATCCGCCCAGCAGAATCGTCACCGTAAACGGAATCGACACCAGAATGCCAACCGCGATTTCAACCGGAAACGCGAACTCCGGCGTGGCGAGCCAATGGATCGGTCCATTGATCAGCCCCAGTCGCTGCAGCGTGACGTTGACCATGCCGTAGTCGTCGTTGAAGGACCAGCGCCAGACCACGGCGGTCATGGTCAAGGAGACGGACCACGGCAGCATCACAATCGTGCGGGCTATGCCGCGGCCATGAAAATCCTGATTCAGGATCAGGGCTACGGGCACCGAGGTCAGCACAGTGCCTCCCACCACGCACACGGTCCACACAATGGTCCGTTTGGCGGCGGCAATAAAAGCGGGGTCGCTGAAGATCGTATAGAAGTTCTGCAGGCCGGTGAAATCGCGGATCGCGCCGAAGCGCGAGACCTCATGCAGCGACTGCCACACGATGTTGAAAATCGGATAGCTGATGATGAACAACGCCAGTACCAGACTCGGCGCAATCAGCAACCAGGGCGCTTGCAGGCGCGAAGAAGCGGAACGGCTCATGCGTGCTCGATCGTAAGACGCGCCCGCGTGGGTCGGCGGGCGCGGCGGAATGGGCCGGATGGTGCAAGACAGCCGGAACGTGCGCTACCCTGGCAAGGGCGGCGCGCGTTCGGGGTTCAGCCAGTTACTGCGAGATTACTGCGCGATCAATGGCCAAGCGACTTGTTCGCTTGCGTGGCTGCGGCGCTCAATGCGTCAGCCGGCTTCGCCTTGCCCAGGTAGATCGACTGCATCGAATCGGTCACGGCCTTCGCGGTGTCTTCCCAGCCGGTTACGGTCGGCGCGAAGCGGGCCGTCGGCAGCAGCGCGACGAACGCTTTGGTGTCCGGATCGTTGAACTCCGGGTCCGTCGATTCAGCCTTGGTGGTCGGCAGGAAGCCTTCCGTCGTCGTGAACTCGACGCGCGGTTCCTTCGTGAACAGGTAGTCGAGGAACTTCCACGCTGACTTCTTCACCTTCGAGTTCTTGAACATCACGATCGAATCGGTGACGGCGTAGGTGGCGTGTGTCGTGCCCATTGGGATCGGATCGATGCCGTACTTCAGGTTCGGCGCTTCTTTCTTGATCTGCTTGGCGAGGAACGGCGCGGAGATCATCATCGCGACGCGGCCCTGCTTGAACAGGTTCTGCACGTCTTCGCGGCTGTAGCCGGTCACGCCGGGTTGCGTCAGGCCGTCGTCGATCATGGTCTTGTACAGCGTGGCCGCCTTGATGCCGGCCGGCGAAGCGAAAGCCGCCTTGCCGTCCTTGCCGACCACGTCGCCGCCGTTGGTCCACAGCGCGTAGTAATAGTAGACGTCCGTTTCGATTTCCTTGCCTTGCAGGCCGAAGCCGGCAATGCCTTGCGCCTTCAGTTTCTTCGACGCATCGATCACGTCGTTCCAGGTTTTCGGACCGTCGGGATAGCCGACCTTCGCGAGCAGGTCCTTGTTGTAGTAGAGCGCGCGGGCGGAGGCGGCGATCGGCAAGCCATACACCTTGCCGTTGATTTCGCCTGGCGCCAGGAACGGACCGATGAAGCGGCCCTTGAAGCTCGCGTCCATGTAGCCGTCGAGCGGTTCGGCCACGTCGTCCTTCACGAAGTCGAGCAGCCAGCGCGTGCCGACGATCGCGAGGTCGGCGTTGGCGCCACCGGAAATATCCGTCTGGAGTTTTTGCTGCAGCGTGTCCCAGTTCACGTCTTCGATCTTGATGGTCGTGCCGGGATTGGCCTTCTCGAAGTTGCGAGCCATTTTTTCGAAGTACGGCGCGGTCGCATCGCTGTAGTGCGCGACCGTGACGCGGACCGTGTCGGCGTGAGCCGCGACGGCGATTCCTGCAAACGCGAGCGCCACGGCGACTTTGCCGAGCGCGAGGGAAGCACGGGCATGCAACGACATCTCTCTCTCCTAATGGTCTGCTGCCGTCGCCGGCCGCTTTGGGTTAAATTGTTTGTAAAAATCCTACATGGAGAAAAATGGCTTGTCACGTAGGGTCTGCGATATTTTTTCTTGGCCGATTTTGTGCCTAAGATGCTGTAAAGAAGGAATATTTTGCATCGCAGGAAACCGTAAATACCCAAAATTTGGGATGGCCGGACAATCGTGCGAAGTCGGATTTGTAGGAAATTTACACGCCAGCCCAGTGCCGGCGCGGGTGGCGAGGTTCAGGAGCGAGGGCGGACATGAATCGTGTGGTGTTGGTAACGGGCGCATGCGGCGGGATTGGCAGCGTGTTGTGCAAGCGCTTCGTGGAGCAGGGCGATACGGTGCTGGCGCTCGACATCGACGCCGCCGCGCTGCAGGCCTTGACCACGCAGCTCGGCGCGGCGCATATCACGCCGATTGCGGTCGATCTCGGCGACGCCGCCGCGGTGCAGCAAGCGGTGGCCGCCGCGGTCAAGACGCGCGGTCCGGTGGACGTGCTGGTCGCGAACGCGGGCGCGGCGCAAGGGCTGACGCTCGCCACCACGGATGCCGCGAGCTGGCAGCGCGATATTCATCTGAATCTGAACGGCACGTATCACACGGTGGAAGCGGTGCGCGCGTCGATGATCGAGCGGCAGAAGGGGGCGCTGGTGCTGATCGGCTCGGTGAACGGCATGGCCGCGCTCGGTCATCCGGCGTACAGCGCGGCGAAGGCGGGGCTGATCAGTTACACGAAGGCGCTGGCGCTCGAACTTGGCCGCCATGGTATTCGCGCCAACATCGTTTGCCCGGGCACGGTAAAGACGCAGGCCTGGCAGGCGCGGGTCGACAAGAATCCGCAGGTGTTCGAAGAGTTGAAGAAGTGGTATCCGTTGCGCGACTTCGCGACGCCCGACGATATCGCCGATGCGGTGCTGTTCCTCGCCTCGCCGATGGCGCGGGTGATTACCGGTGTCGCATTGCCGGTCGACGGCGGCTTGATGGCGGGCAACCGCTTGATGGCGCAGGAACTGACGCTCGAATCGTTCTGAACCACCTGAAGCGACACGCAAGCAGCGAGCAATAAGTAGCACGAGATCGAGTCAACGAAGCACGACGATGAGGACAGCATGGCAGCAGTGCAACTGAGCGGCATCTTCAAACGCTATGGCGACACGCAGGTGGTGCACGGCATCGATCTCGACATCGACGACGGCGAATTCGTCGTGCTGGTCGGGCCGTCGGGCTGCGGCAAGAGCACGCTGATGCGCATGGTGGCGGGGCTCGAAGAGATCAGCGGCGGCGATCTGATGATCGGCGGCACGCGGGCGAACAGCCTCGCGCCGCAGCAGCGCAATATTTCAATGGTGTTCCAGAGCTACGCGCTCTATCCGCATCTATCCGTCTACGAAAACATTGCGTTTGGACCGCGGATTCGCAAGGAGCCGTCCGCGAAGTTCAAGCCGCGGATCGAGGCGGCCGCGAAGATGCTGAACCTCAGCGGCTATCTGGACCGCTTGCCGCGCGCGCTGTCCGGCGGCCAGCGTCAACGCGTGGCGATGGGCCGCGCGGTGGTGCGCGAGCCTTCGCTATTCCTGTTCGACGAACCGCTGTCCAATCTCGACGCCAAACTGCGCGTGCAGATGCGCACGGAAATTAAGGCATTGCATCAGCGGCTGAAGAATACGGTGATCTACGTCACGCACGATCAGATCGAAGCGATGACGATGGCCGACCGCATCGTCGTGATGAACGCGGGGCGGATCGAGCAGATCGGCCGTCCGCTGGAGCTGTACGATCATCCGGCGAATCTGTTCGTGGCGAGCTTTCTCGGCTCGCCGTCGATGAATTTTGCCGAAGGCGTGATAGCGAACCGCTCACAAGGGCAGGGGCTTGCGTTGAATCTCACTGGCGGCGGCGAGATCGTGCTCGAGGGAGCGCCCGCATCGGCCGTGGCCGGCGCGAAGGTCACGCTCGGCGTTCGGCCGGAACACGTCGAGATCACGAGCGCGACGCCCGACGCCACCATGGAAGTCGAAGTGACCGAGCCGACTGGCGCGGAGACCCATTTGTACGGGAAAATAGGCGGCAGCACGTGGTGCGTGACGACTCGCCAGCGCTCGAAAATCGAGCCCGGCCAGCGCGTCGCGCTGCGCCTGCCGGCCGAACATATTCATCTGTTCGACACGGAGAGTGGGCGCAGGCTGGTTTGAACCGCGTGTTGCCGCTTGAGCCTGATTCAAGGCCGGCTCGAGCTGAAGCTGCGACGCGGATTCGTTTAACCCGTGAGAGTAGGCGCTTTTAAGGAACACCGGGTGTCCGCACCAAACTTGATTCCCCACATCCGCAGTGCACTGGCCAATTTGCGGCCCGCCGAGCGCAAGGTTGCCGACATGGTGCTGAGCGACGTCGACTTCGCGATGCGTGCGAGCATCACCGAACTTGCGCAGCGCGCGGACGTGTCCGAGCCCTCCGTCACGCGCTTTTGCCGCGCGATTGGCGCGCATGGCCTGCGCGACTTCAAGATGCAACTGGCGCAGAGCGTGGCGGGCGGCGTGCCGTACGCGTCGACGGCGGTGGCGCGCGACGACGACGTGCAGACGCTGATGGACAAGGTGGGCGAGGCGGCCATCGACGGTATTACGCATGCGCGTGGCGCGCTGGATCCGGCGGTGGTCGAGAGTGCGATTGCGGCGTTGTCGAGCGCGCGGCGGGTGTTCTTCTTCGGCGTCGGCTCAGGGTCGGGGCTGGTCGCGCAGGACGCGGCACTGCGGTTCCTGCGGCTCGATATTGCATCGACCGCTTTTACGGATGGTCATCTGCAGCGTCTATACGCGGGCCTGATGGAACCAGGCGACGTGGCTTTCGCGATTTCGCATTCCGGCCGCAGCGTCGAGGTGAACGAAAGCATGCAGATTGCCAAGGAGCGCGGCGCGACCACGATCGCGCTCACTAATGTCGGCTCGCGGCTGGCATGGCTGGTCGATATTCCACTGCTGCTGCGCGTGGCGAGTCCTGTGGATCCGAATACGCCGGGTGTGTCGCGGCTCGTGCATCTGTGCATCATGGATGCGCTTGCGATTGGGGTTGCGCTTAAAGCCGGGCCGAAGACGCTTGAGAAGATGCGGCATGCGAAGGCGCGGTTGGCGTCGCATGAGCCGGAGGCGGCGGGGGATTGATCTGGCGTTGGCGTGGATCTAGTGGATCCACGCTTGATGGGTTACGGCGTCCTGATCTCGCGCATCCCTCCATCCCATGAAGATCCGTTCACGTCAATGTGCTTCCGACTCTTCGTCCAGGATCAGCAGAAACAACGTTGATTGGGATGAAATATCCAGTTTCTTGTAGAGATTGCGCCGATGAACCTTGGCAGTCGCAGGCGATACGCCGAGTTGCCGGGCGATATTCTTGGTGGAATGACCTGCGAGAATCATCAGCGCAATTTCAATCTCGCGGTTCGTGAGGGCCGCGGTGGATTTCTTACGCAGCGCCTGTTCGAACTGAAGGCGACGGTCGCCCCCTGAGGCGGTAGCGACATTCGGCGACGCAACGGTTGTCTGTGAGGAAACCGCGTGGCACATCAACGGAATGATCCACGCTCCATAAAGACACAGCGTTCCGATCTCGGACGCACTGAAGCGCCGTTTGCCGCCCAGCGATAGTGACAGCGTTCCCCCGGCTGATAACGGTGCCAGGAACTGCACTTCATCTTCCAGCACGTTAATCGAAAAATAGCGGCGAAAGTATTCGGTTTCGCGGAAGTGATCGGGCGCCACTTCGTCGAGACAATACACGCCGGAGCGAATGGCACTCAGACTGAATTGATAGAAAGGGTCCAGAAGATAAACGCTGTTCAAATACCCTCTGAACAATTCTTCCCCCGACGCAGGCGCCTGGATTTCAGCAATCAGCTGCGGTTTCCTGTCAGGCCAGAAGATCACCGCCACCCAGTTGTCGAACTGCACCACGCTGCGTAGCAAATCCGTCAGCGCATGCCAGAACTGTTTGTCGTCGAGTTTTTCAATCAGCCGTCCAAGCCGATTATGAAATGCCACGTCCGAGACTTCAAACTGCATGCCGACTTCTCCCAACTACCCCTAAAAGGGTAGGCCGCACAATTGTTCTAGCCCTTCGGCCTGATTTTCACCCACCGCCTTGCGCCCTAGTATCGCAGTACCCCAACGCATACACGCCGACAAAATCGCTCGGCATTACAGGAGGATAGGCATGGGCATCAGAGACCTCGGTGTTCGAATCGGTCACGGCACCCCCGGCCCGTTCAACAGCATTACCGACGTGCAAGGCGTCAGAGTCGGTCATCGTACCCTGGTCGAAAATCGGGGAGAAGTTTCGGTTCGAACGGGGGTGACCATTATCGAGCCGCGCCCCGGCATCGCGCGGTTCGAGCCATGTTTTGCCGGGACTCACGTGCTTAACGGCAACGGCGACGCAACCGGCCTCGAATGGATCCGCGAATCCGGTTTGCTCACTACGCCGATCGCCTATACGAACACGCACAGCGTCGGCGTGGTCCGCGATGCGCTCGTCGCTGCCGAGCGTTCTTCGCTTGGCGATAGCCAGTACTGGTGCATGCCCGTGGTGCTGGAGACTTTCGACGGGGTACTAAACGACATCTGGGGCCAGCATGTCACTGCCACGCACGTCCACGAAGCAATGGCACAGGCCACGAGCGGACCGGTCGTCGAAGGATCGGTCGGCGGAGGCACCGGCATGATTTGCCATGAATTCAAAGGCGGCATCGGAACGGCATCGCGCAAGCTGACGCCCGACGAGGGCGGCTGGACGGTCGGCGCGTTGGTTCAGGCCAACTACGGTCGCCGCGAAGCGCTTCGCGTAGCCGGCTACCCTGTCGGCGATGTGCTGCGAGACGTGCCGTCGCCGTTTTCCCGGCGGCTGGCAGGCGTCCCGGGAATGGGGTCGATCGTGGTGACGCTCGCCACTGACGCGCCGTTGCTACCACACCAGTGCGATCAGGTAGCGCGGCGCGCAAGCATCGGACTCGCACGCGTGGGCGGCGGTACCGAATATGCCAGCGGCGACATCTTCGTCGCTTTCTCGGTAGGCAACCGCGGCATCCCGCCAGCGGACTACAGCCTGGCGCGAGAGCCCCTCATGCGCGTGTGCAGCGTAGCCCAGGATTTCATTTCGCCGATCTTCGTCGCCGCAGCGGAAGCGGTTGAAGAAGCGATTCTCAATGCACTGGTCGCTGCCGACGACGCCGATGGGCAAGGTGTTCATGTCCACGCGCTCGGCGCTGGCCGCCTGCTGGATGCCCTGGCGGAAGTGGGGTGGCGTCCTGACCGGAAGCCGCTGACGCACTACTCCACCAACTAACGATTTCCTCTTCTGCGAAACGCTTCATTCTGATCGAAGGGCCACTATGACTATCCGTCATCGCATCTCCGTCATCACCGGTACGCTTGTCGCTTTGAGCGTCATGACGTTGAGCGCAAACCATGCCGAAGCTGAAGACCTGAATGTCTATAACTGGTCGGACAATATCGCCGACGACACCGTGTCGGGATTCGAAAAGCAAACCAGTATTCACACACGCTACGACGTCTACGATGGCGACGACACCTTGCAAGCCAAATTGCTGAGCGGGTCATCGGGTTACGATGTGGTGGTGCCCTCGTCCGCCTATGCCGCCAAGCAAATTGAAGCGGGCGTCTACCGGAAACTCGACAAGAGCAAGATTCCCAACCTGGCCAACCTGGACCCGCTGCTCATGAAAATGCTCGCCTCAGCCGATCCGGGCAATCAATACATGGTGCCATGGTCGTGGGGAACGGATGGCATTGGGTACAACGCGACCAAAGTCACGCAAATTCTGGGCAAGGACGCACCTTACGACAGCTGGGACCTGCTATTTAACCCGCAGTACGTATCCAGGCTGAAATCTTGTGGAGTCTCGGTGCTCGACTCGCCAGAGGATGCGTTCTCAGTCGGGCTGATCTACCTGCATAAGGATCCTAATAGCAAGAACCCGGCGGATTATCAGGCGGTGTACCAGTTGTTCAAGACGATTCGGCCGTACATCACCCAGTTCAATTCGTCCGGCTATATCAATGATCTGGCCAATAACGATGTTTGCATCGCGCTGGCCTGGTCGGGTGATGTTGGCATCGCGAAACGGCGTGCCGAGGAAGCGCACCGCTCCTACGAAATTCGCTATGTCATTCCAAATGGCGACGGTGTACTGTGGTTCGATCTGATGGGTGTGCCGAAAGATGCGCCTCACCCTGAAGCCGCCATGCAATGGATCAACTACATCCTTCAGCCAAAGGTTAGCGCGGCAATCACCAATCAGGTTTTCTATCCGAACGCCAACGCCGCTGCTCTTAGCTATGTGAAGGCGGACATCCTCAAGAACAACGCGGTCTACCCTGACCCGGACAGGATGAAATCTCTCACGCTCTCACAACCCTTGCCGGCAGATATCATGCGGCTTGAAAACCGATTGTGGACACAGTTGAAGTCGGGACGCTGACCGGGATAGTTGTTCCGGGCATGGGGAAGTCGGGGGGCAATTGTCCGATAGAATGCAATGGACTAGACTAAATCTGACAGTGGTCGGTTTCTCGTGCTGATGCGCGTTGGCGCGGATAACCATTCTTCAGCAAACCGATTACTCGCTGCCACTCATCCCGTTCCGCTCAACTCCCCTCGCCACCATCCACCCAAATCGCCGCGACAACCTCTCCGTCGCCGCGCGCAAAGTCTGCGCCGGCGCACCCGCCAATTCGCTATCGAAATTTCCGCTAGTCCCCATGATCGCCAGCACGAGGCAGATGTTGCCCGTATGGTCGAACACCGGCGCAGCCAGCGTATCGATACCCGGCACGGGACGACTAAGCGCCGAATCGACACCATCGGCTCGAATCTGCGCAAGACGCTGCACATAGGTCTGCACCAGAGGTGGCGACACCGCCTCTGCATCCGCGCCGCCAACCGCCTTCGCCGCAAACACGTCCCCCACCTCCGCCCCCGCCAGCCGCAGATGATCCTGCGCGAGCAACCCAGCCCGCACATCATCCGCAACATACGCAGCAAACACGCGCCCAATTGCCGTATTCACCAGCGACATCACCGTGCCGACCCGCAGGCTCACATGCAGCGGCCGCGCCGATTCCTCCAGCCGCACCACGGTCGGCCCGAGCGGTCCAAGCACAGCCATCGCAACGCTCATCCCTGTCGACGCCGCCAGTTCCACCACCTCAGGTTCCGCTTCGCGCGTCGGCGACAAGCGCTGCAATCCAATCAGCCCCAACTCCAACGCAAGCGGCCCAGCTTCAAAACAGCCCGCCGCATCACGATTAAGCAAGCCGATTTTCAGCAAACTCACCAGATGCGGAAACGCCTTCGCCGGCGGCATGCCCGCCGCGGCCGCGAGATCGCGCAAGCTCAGCGGCCGCGCCGCTGCGACCAGCGCTGCCAGCAGTTCGCCCGTGCTATCAAGCGACTGAATACCGCGCTGCGGTTTCGAATCGGCAGAGCCAACAGAGCCTGCAGAACCGGCGGAAGCGCCGAGAGAAGTATCAAGAGAGTCGGTCACGATGCAGAAGATGCTGCCAAGGAAGGTGCGGCCGCCAATTCAGCGCCGATGTCATGCGCCGTTGCCAAGAGAGCACGCGCGATCGGACCATCAACAGCGACATCGATAGCCCCTGTCGAACCAATCACCGTCAGCGCGAGGGCCAAACGCCCGTCGCTATCCAACACCGGCGCACACAAACTACTGATGCCCGGACTCGGCACGTCCACGCTGCACTCCAACCCACGCGAGCGAATCGCATCCAGCGCAGCCTCGAACTCCGCGCTTGCATCGGGCGCCGTCATAACGCGAGTCCCCGCACCCGACTGATTCGCCCACATCCCCTCCACCACATCACTTGGCAGAAAAGCGCAAAACACGCGCCCCGTCGATGTTCCCGGCAGCGACATCACCGTCCCCACATGCAAATTGACATGCAACGGAAAGCCCGCATGCTCATATCGAACGATGGTCGGCCCCTGCGCCCCGGCAATACAGATCGCCACGCTAAACCCGATCGCTTCGGCCAGCCCGGCCACGCGCGGTACGGCGGCGCGAAACGCAGGCTGATTCTCCAGATGCAGCAACCCGAGCCGCAGCGACAGCGGGCCAGGTTCATAGCGCGCCGTCAGCTCGTCGCGCTTGATCAAGCCGAGCCGGCTCAGGCTCACCAGGTAAGCATGCGCCTGCCCCGGCGCGATCTGCGCGGCGGTGGCGAGGTCGGACAACGCGAGCGGCGCGCGCGCCTGGGCGAGCGCCAGCAAGACGCGGCCGCCCACTTCGACGCTCTGGATCCCGCGCTGAGTCTTGCCGCCGTCCGCCGTCTCGCGGCCGCCCGCGCCTCTGCCCGTGGCCGATTTCGCTGCTTTGCTCACACCCGCGCTCGTCCGTAAAAAGGGTCCATGTTAACCGAAGGCCGCCGCGCCGAGCCGCCTGTACACACTTCCATCTTAGTCGCTATGAAATTTGCGTATAGCGATACATTTCGTTATTGACAAATAAACCCGCGTCGTCCTAATATTGATTCACCCCGACACACCGTCGCAGTTACAGAGTCAAAGCGGGGCGAGACAGTCCTCCAATACCGTCAGCCGGCGCGGCATCCGCGCGGCCGGCCGTCTCGCCTCACGTCCAACTTTTGAGGGAGACAAGCATGGCAAAGGCATTCGCATCCCAGGCCGACCTGGAAGTCAAAAAAGTCACGTGGACCCAGTTGTCCGAGAACGCCTACGCGTACACCGCCGAGGGCGATCCGAACTCGGGCGTGATCATCGGCGACGACGGCGTGCTGATCGTCGACACGACTGCCACGCCGGCCATGGCGCAAGACCTCATCGCAAAGATTCGCAGCGTGACGGACAAGCCGATCAAATACGTTGTGCTGTCGCATTACCACGCGGTGCGCGTGCTCGGCGCATCGGCTTATTTCAAGGAAGGCGCGCAGGAAGTGATCGCGAGCCGCGGCACGTACGAAATGATCGTCGAGCGCGGCGAACAGGACATGAAGTCGGAAATCGAACGTTTCCCGCGCCTGTTCGCGGGCGTCGAAACGGTGCCGGGCCTGACCTGGCCGACGCTTGTGTTCGAAAAGGAAATGACGCTGTTCCTAGGCAAGCTCGAAGTGCGTATCGCGCATCTGGGCGCCGGTCACACTAAGGGCGACACGGTGGTGTGGCTGCCGTCGCAGAAGGTGCTGTTCTCGGGCGACCTGGTCGAGTACGACGCGGCCTGCTATTGCGGCGACGCGCAGCTCGAACAATGGCCGGCCACGCTCGAAGCGCTGCGCGCGCTGAAGGCCGACAAGCTCGTGCCGGGCCGTGGCCCCGCGCTGACCACGCCGGAAGAAGTCGACAAGGGTCTGGATTACACGAAGGACTTCGTCACCACGCTGCTGCAGCAGGGCCGCGAAGCCGTCGAGCAGAAGCTCGACCTGAAGGCCGCGATGGCGCACACGCGCAAGGCAATGGACCCGAAGTTCGGCCACGTGTTCATCTACGAGCACTGCCTGCCGTTCGACGTGTCGCGCGCTTTCGACGAAGCGAGCGGCATCACGCATCCGCGCATCTGGACCGCGCAGCGCGACAAGGAAATGTGGGACGCGCTGCAAGCCTGAGAGTAACCGGCGCACAGCACAAAGAAGCAAAGCGGAGAAGGACGGAGACACAAGATGAGCATCAACTACCAGACGCTGACGTTCGACTATCAGCCGTGCCGTGAACAGAGCGGGCAGGGCGGCGCGGAAGAGGCGGCGTATCCGGTGATCGTGGTCGGTGCGGGCCCGGTGGGCCTCGCTACCGCGATCGACGTCGCGCAACAGGGTGTGCCGGTCGTGCTGGTGGACGACGATTGTTCGTTGTCCACAGGTTCGCGGGCAATCTGCTTTTCGAAGCGCTCGCTGGATATTTTCGACCGGCTGGGGTGTGGTCAGCGCATGGTGGACAAGGGCATCAGCTGGAACGTCGGCAAGGTGTTCCTGAAAGACGAACTGGTGTACACGTTCAATCTGCAACCGGAAGCGGGCCACCATCGGCCCGCGTTCATCAACCTGCAGCAGTACTACGTGGAAGGCTTTCTGCTCGAACGTGCGCAGGAAATGCCGAATCTCGAGATCCGCTGGAAAAGCAAAGTGGTCGGCGTGCAGCAAAGCGGCACACCCGGCACTGATGACGCCGGCGTCACGCTGACGGTCGACACGCCCAATGGCCAGTACGCGTTGCGCGGCCGTTATGTGGTTGCCGCCGATGGCTCGCGCAGTCCGATGCGCAACTTGATGGGACTCGACAGCAAAGGTGTGACGTTCAAAGACCGTTTCCTGATCGCCGACGTCAAGATGGAAGCGGAATTCCCGACGGAGCGCTGGTTCTGGTTCGATCCGCCGTTTCATCCGAATCAATCCGTGCTGCTGCATCGGCAGCCGGATAACGTGTGGCGGATCGATTTCCAGTTGGGCTGGGACGCGGATCCGGTGCTGGAGAAAACCCCGGAGCGTGTGATCCCGCGCGTGCGCGCGCTGCTCGGCAAGGAGGCGAAGTTCGAGCTGGAATGGGTCAGCGTCTATACGTTCTCGTGTTTGCGCATGGAACGCTTCCGGCACGGCAACGTGCTGTTCGCCGGAGACTCCGCGCATGGCGTGTCGCCGTTCGGCGCGCGCGGTGCGAATAGCGGGCTCCAGGACGCGGAAAATCTCGCATGGAAACTGGCGATGGTGCTCGAAGGCAGGGCGTCCGACGCGTTGCTCGACAGCTATGCCAGCGAGCGCGAATTCGCCGCGGATGAAAACATCCGCAACTCCACCCGCTCCACGGATTTCATTACGCCGAAAAGCCCCGTGAGCCGCGTGTTCCGCGACGCGGTGCTGAAGCTAGCTCGTCATCATCCATTCGCGCGGCAATTGACGAATAGTGGCCGGCTGTCGGTGCCGGCGGTGTTGCGTGATTCTCCGCTGAATACAGCGGATAGCGACAGCTTTGAAGGGTTGATGGTGCCGGGGACATCGTGTGTCGATGCACCGGTGCAACTGGCGGGACAGCCGGCATGGCTGCTGCCGCAACTCGGCCAGCAGTTCACGGGCGTGTTGTTCTGCGGTGAGGAAGGTATCAATCAGGCGACGCAGGCTGCGCTGGATGCACTGCGCGCGGGTCCGATTCCGTTGAAGCTCGTTGTGGTGACGCGCGGCGATGAGTCAGCCGTGGCGTCGGTGGGCGCTAAAGTGGTTCGCGATACGGAAGGTCTTGCAAGCGCACGCTTTGACGCAAAACCCGGCACGTTCTATCTGATTCGTCCGGATCAGCATGTTTGCGCGCGCTGGCGGCAACTCGATGCGGGCGCGGTGGAGCGGGCGTTGAAACGCGCACTGTGCGTAGAAGGCACAGCCTGACCGAACGTGCCCCATAGACAGGAGACAGACATGCCACTCAACACCCAACCAAACCTCGCCCGCCCTGACGATTTCTACGAGGCGCTGATCGACATGCATCGCGATCTCGACGATGCGCAGAGCCAGTCGGCCAACGCGCAACTGATCCTGTTGCTTGCCAACCATATCGGCGATCACGCTGTCCTGCTCGAAGCCATGCGGCATGCACGCGAAGGCGTGTCTGACGCTTCCGGCCAAGGCACCGAGCCGCATCCCCTCGCGGCTTGATTCCACCCACAACGCGGCGCAGTAAGACGCCGGACCCGGCGGGTCCGTTGGACCCTCACGTTTGGAGATAACCGATGAGCCAATCCCTCGCACCGGCACTCGAGCCGGGCGCATCCGCTGCTGTGCCTGATGATCTTCTATATAAAAAGGTATCCTTACGGATTATTCCTTTCCTGTTTCTCTGCTACGTAGTGTCGTTTCTCGATCGCATCAATATCGGCTTCGCGCAGTTGCAGATGAAGCACGACCTCGGCTTCAGCGATGCGATGTACGGTCTCGGCGCGGCAGTCTTCTACGTCGGCTATGTCCTGTGTGAAGTACCGAGTAATATGCTGCTCGCGCGGTTCGGCGCACGCCGCACGTTCACGCGGATCATGTTGCTGTGGGGGATTGCATCGGTCGGCATGATGCTGGTGTCGAAGCCCACGCACTTCTATCTGCTGCGCTTCATGCTCGGCGTGTTCGAAGCGGGCTTCTTCCCCGGCATCGTGCTGTATCTGACTTACTGGTATCCGGCGCGGCGGCGCGCGGCCGTGCTGTCGATTTTCTTCGCGGGCGTGGCAGTGGCGGGTGTGCTGGGCGGCCTCGTGTCCGGCTGGATCATGCGCGATATGGGCGGCGTGCTGGGCCTGTTCGGCTGGCAGTGGATGTTCGTGATCGAAGGCGCCCCAGCGATCGTGCTCGGACTGCTCGCTGCCTACTATCTGGTGGACGGCCCGCAGCATGCCACGTGGCTCACCACTGCGGAGAAAGCGCAATTGCTGGCTCGTCGGGATGAAGACCGGCCGGCTTCCTCCGACGCGCATTCGTCACGCTCGCTCATGCAAGCGTTGCGCAATCCGCGCGTATATCTGTTCGCGTTCATCTATTTTTCGCTGACCTGCGCGTCGCTGACCCTGAACTTCTGGATGCCGCTGATGATCCGCGACTTTGGCGTCCATGACGTTCTCGCGATCAGCCTGTACACGGTGATTCCCAACGCGGTCGGCGCGGTTGGGCTGATCCTGATCGCGCGCCACTCGGATCGCCGTGGCGAACGCCGCCGGCATTTCGCGGTCTGCACGATTGGCGGCGGTGTGGCGCTCTCGTTGCTGACGCTCCATTTGAGCAGCTTTCCCGCGATGCTGGCGATTCTCTCGCTGGCTGCCGTGCTGATCTTCGCGGCGCTGCCGATTTTCTGGACGGTGCCGTCGGGCTATCTGTCCGGCACCGCGGCGGCGGCCGGGATCGCGCTGATCAGCAGCATCGGCATTACGAGCGGGATCGTCAGTCCCTGGGTGATCGGTCTGATCAAGACGCACACCGGCAGCATGGACAACGCACTGTATTTGCTGACGGCGTTGCTGTTCGTGAGCGGGGTGGCGTTGTTGCTGGGCGTGCCGAAAGACGTCAAACGCGTTTGATGCCGAATGCCGCACGCCGGTGTCAACGGCGGGCATCGGCTTGCTTCTTCAATGCATGTAGGTGACGCGCCGTGCTTGCACGCTGAGTTCCACGCCTGCGTCGAGCAGGTCGATGGCGAACCAGCGGATCAGCTTCAACACACCACTCACAGCAGGCGCGGGCAACCATTCGCTCAACATGCGCAACGCGGCGCCGCTGTGAGTCTTTTGCAGCAGCGCGATGGTTTGCAGCACCACCGCCTCGTCCTTGCCGAGATCGCTGGCGCAACGGCAGCGCATGTCGAGCGGACGATACGACACGTGCATGAGCGAGCGCATCAGCAGATCGAAATGTTCGATGCCGTCGCGACGCAAACCAACGCCGCTCAGAATGTCGCGCCAGTGCACGTCGCCGCGAGCCGTTTCGCAAGCGGGCCGCAGCCAGGTCCGAACGGCACTCAGGACGGTGCGTTCGGGCGTGTCGGCTGGATCGGCCGGATGGTCGTCGATCAGTTCGGGACGGCTGCTGTACTGAGAGCGGAAGTTCATCGTTGCTCCTGGATGGACACGGTCCAATGAATCGCACGGGCGGGTGAGAGGGGCGCGCCGTCGCGATTGAGTGTTCGGCAAAAGGTGTGGGGTGAATGATGGGCCAGTTTTCGTCTAAATGCAAATCATTCGCATTTAGACGGCGACATCCTCGGGCGAAATAGCGTGCGCCTGACCAGTTCTTCGAGGCATCCACAGCGCTAGCGCTTGTTTCCGTCTTGATAAAGCAACTAACCGTCGAGCCCGCCAGCCGTCCCCCGGATATGATGGTGAAGCGCCGAATTCAACGTTCGCTGTAAAAGCGTTCTGCAGCCTCACTGTCCACTTCCGCTAGCACATGCCGACCCAATCTCTCGATTCAGCATCGCCTCACACCGGCGCCGAAGCCGCGAAACGTTTGCCCACGCTGATGCTCGCCGCCGCGCTGTCGCTAGGCAGCGCGATCGCGCTGGGACTGGCTCGTTTCGCGTACGCGCTGCTGTTGCCGTCGATGAAACTCGATCTCGGCTGGAGCTTCGCGCAAGCGGGCGCGATGAACACGGCCAACGCACTAGGCTATCTGCTCGGCGCGCTGGCTTTTCCGCGGCTCGCGCACCGCTGGTCGGCCGGCGCCCTGTTCGGCGCCGGTTGCGCGGCCACCGCTGTGCTGATGGGGGCCAGCGGCCTGCTCGCCGACACACACTCGCTGCTCGTGTTGCGCGTGATCACGGGCGCGACCAGCGCGGCGGTTTTCATCAGCGGCGGCGTGCTGGCGGCGCGGCTGGCATCGGCAAGACCATACGACGCCGGGCTTGTCCTCGGCCTGTACTACGGCGGCACGGGATGGGGCATCGTGGCGTCATCGGTGCTGGTGCCGCTCACCATCACCAAGGCCGCTCACGGCTGGCAATTTGCGTGGTTTGCGCTGGCCGCCGCATGCGCGGTGTTCTCCGCGGCGGCCATCGGCGCCGCGCGCAAAATCGAAAACAGGTATGCGGCAACGGGGTCGGCCGCGCATGCGCACGCCGCCGCCAACGCCCCGCGCTGGCCGCGTTTCAGCCTCGCATTAGCGGGCTACGGATTGTTCGGCGTCGGGTATATCGGCTACATGACGTTCATCGTGGCGCTGCTGCGCAACGCGGGCATGAGCGCGGCGGTCGTGACGGGCTTCTATCTGCTGCTCGGCGTCGCGACCGTGCTGTCGGCAAGAGTGTGGTCCGGTCTGCTCGATCGCATGCGCGGCGGCCAGGCGCTCGCCGTGCTCAATGCCTTGCTCGCGGTCGCGACGCTGCTGCCCGCGCTGTTCACGCAGCCGTGGATCGCGTTCGTATCCGGCGTGCTGTTCGGCGCGACGTTTCTCTCCGCGGTGGCGTCGACCACGGCTTTCGTGCGTCACAACCTGCCCGCGAGCCATTGGGCCAAAGGCATCAGCGCTTTCACGATCGTCTTTGCATTCGGGCAGATTGTCGGCCCGATGGTGATCGGCTGGGTTTCGGATGGCGCGGGTCTCGCGCGCGGCCTCGTGTACTCCGCACTGTCGCTCGGCGCGGGTGCGGTGCTGGCCGCGTGTCAGAAGCCGCTGCGCGCACCGTGACGTCGCGCGCTCAGGCCTTCGTGCGTCACACCTGCTACACCTGCACGGACGGGATGCTCTTCATGCACCGCAGCGCGAACATCGAGCGGCTGTGACGGATGCCGGCGATCTTGTAGAGCTTCTCGCGCAGAAACCGCTCGTAGCCCGCCGTGCCGTCCACCGCTACCTTCACCAGATAGTCGTAGTCACCCGACACGAGATACGCCTCGAGCACTTCGGTCAGCGTCGCCAGTTCGGCGCCGAAGCGGGCGAGGGCGTCATCGTCGTGACGGTTCAGCGTGACTTCGAGCAGCACCACGTCGGCGAAACCGAGCTTCTGCTGATCGAGCAGCGCGACGTAGCCGCGGATATACCCCTCGGTTTCCAATTGACGCGTGCGATTCCAGCATGCGGTGGTCGACATGCCGACGAGTTCGGCGAGTTCGGCATTGCTCAGGCGCGCGTTCTTCTGCAACTCGCGCATGATCTTGCGGTCCTGGTTGTCCAGCGGGCGATTTCGGGTGGTCATGGTGTGTCTGGAATTTTGTACTTGAAAATATGATTTTAGCGGAAGATCGTTCCGGTATTGGCCGGGCTGTGGATGGCTTTAGGAAGCCTATCCAGCCTGCGTCCCGGTATATTTTCACCATGCATTCATGCCCGGGACAACCGTCCGGGCCGCGGTCCTCGCGCCCGCGGTCTTATGCGGCCACAAGCTGCCCTCCGGTGTCTCGCCGCTTTCACAGGAAGGCGGCACGCGGACGAATTCCGGCGCCACCAGTGCCGGAGCGCGCACCCGCCGGGCATGGACGCATGTTCCCGCCGGCTGCATTGCGCACGCCGCGCAACTTCGGCAACGTTTTGCGTTCAGGGATAAGCGAAATCAGCCGCAACATGCGCATCACTGAAGAAGTGCGCGCCGGAGAACTGGCAGGCGTTTATAGCGCGGTGCCGTGCGGCGGGAGCGTATCGGTGGACGCCTGGCCATCTGGCGCAAGGCCGGTTTCTGCATAGACGATCCGCACCGGCGGGACGAACCACGCGAGGCATAGTCCGACCAGCGTGGCGGCGCACGCCACCAGAATGCCGATGTGTATCGACTGCACCAGCGCATCGCGCGCGGAATTCATCATGGCGTCGCCTGCGTGGCCGGCGCTCACCAGGCGATTGATCAGCGCGGCCTGCTCCGCGCGATCCACCAGCAACTCCGGACTGGCGAATGACTTGAACCACTGCGTCGCCTGATACGAATCGAGCGAACGATGCACGCCTTGCGAGTAGAGATGGCCGAGCAACGCGCCGGTCATCACGGTGCCGAGCATGCCGCCGAACGTGCGCAGCGACTGGAGCAGCGCGGTGGCCGCGCCGACATGATCCCGTTCGACGATCTGCTGCGAGCATACCGTCAGACTGGTCGCCACGAGACCAAGCCCGAGTCCGCTCAGGCCCATGCACGACATCCACACAAGGTGCGGCTCGTTGCCGTGCAGCGCGACCACGCTGAGGCAGGCGAGCGCGGACAGCGCAAAACCCACATACATGATGCCGTTCGCGCGGCGAATTCGTGTGACGATACGATTGTTGACCACGCTGCCGATCGTCGTGCCAAGCAGCAGCGGCGTGATCAGCATGCCCGAGTCATGCGCGGACATGGCATAGCCGCCCTGAAACAGCAACGGCACGTAGAACACCAGCGAAAAGAGCGCGAAACCCCCGAGCACCGCCATGGCGAACAGCGCGGACAGCTTGCGGTCCATCAGCATGTCCACCGGCACGATCGGATAGCCGATGCGCCGCTCCCATAGCCAGAGAATGAGCCCGCAAGTCGTCGATATGACGGCCAGCACGATTGTCGTCGTGTCGAAGCCGCGCTTCGGAAACAGTTCGATCAGCAGTTGCACTGAACCGAACGTGACGGCAAGCACGAATGCACCGAGCCAGTCGAGCCGCACGGGTCCTTTGTGCCGAAGGTGGCGCAGCGGCGGCACGAAGCGCTGCACGAAAAACAGCGAGGCAATTCCGACCGGCACGTTGACGAAAAACACCAGACGCCAGCCACCATACTGCGTCAACAGTCCGCCCAATGTCGGCCCGACCATATTTGCTATGCCGAACGCGGAGGTGACGAACACCAGCCAGCGCAGCCGCAGTTTCGGATTGGGGAACAGATCGGCGACAGTGGCGAACACCGTGCCGATCAGAATGCCGCCGCCGATGCCCTGCAGGCCGCGCGAGATCACCAGCAACATCATGCTGGCGGCGAATCCGCACAAGACGGACGCGCCGGTGAACAACACGATCGCCGCGATCAGAAACGGCTTGCGGCCAAACAGATCGCCGAGCCGCCCGAAGATCGGAATGGTAATGACGGAGGCCAGCATGTACGACGTCGCGACCCACGCGTACAGGTCGAAACCCTTCAGGTCGGCGACGATACGCGGCAGCGCGGTGCCGACAATGGTTTGATCCAGCGCCACCAGCATCGCCACGAACGCAATGCCGAGCATCGCGAGAAACGATTCGCGAAACGGCAGCAGTTGACCGCCGGGAAGAGGCGCTGGGAGCTCTGGAGTCATGACGTACTTACTGTTTACGAGTTGCCTGATGTTTGGCGAGTGCCGCGCCGAGGTCTTCGTCGGTCATGGCCGGGAAGATGCTCATGGTCAGCAAGTCACCCCATTCGAGCGCCAGCGCCGAGATGCCTCGCGTGTCGTCCGCCTCGACGATCGCGAAGCCATGCAATCCGCCAATCGCGTGCCAGCGTCCGAGCATTTTGACACCGTCCGGTGTTTGACCACCGGTTTTCATGAAGCGTTCGATAACGGAGCCCTCAGCAGTCGGCAGACCATTCCACTGGACGATAAATTTCATAGTGTCTCTCCAATTCGAATCCGCGATATCGGCTCGTGGCGTGCCGAAATCTCTTTTGCGCCGGCAAGCTGTCCGGATAGCACGCGCTATTGGCGGGCAGCAGAAAAAAACCACGTGGCGTCCTAAGCATCATAGGTGAGCGAAAGGCCGGCGTCGTCGCCGCGTGCGGACATTCACCAGGCGAATTGGACAGACCCGCTTGACGTGGATCGTGCGAACAGGGCCTGTTTCCAATTGCGGCCGTTTCACGCGTCCTACAGGTAGGCCCCCTTGATGGCGATCCTTGAAGATGTCGGTGACGCTCGACGAACTTGAAATCGGACGGACGTGTTTGGTGAAGCGCTGCGAGGCGTGCACAGGCGGCCGGCCGACGGCGTGCCGATTGCCGCATAAGCAAACGGCACGCGGATCTGGCGCGTGCCGTTGCGATGAAGCTAACTGCGCGGACTGGCGGAGGAGTGCGCTACGGTTTGCGCTGCATGGCCGCCTTGACAATGGTCTGATGAGCCGCGGGGAACCCGGGCGGGTATTCCACCACGCGTGCCGAAGCGGGCACCAGCGGCGCGGCGACATTGAGGCGCGCGCCGATGCGCGCACCGCCGACAATGGCCGCCATCGCTTGACGGTCCAGTTCGACGCTGTCCGTGAGGTCCTTGATGATGAGCTTGGCCATAGTGGCTCCTACGAAGAAATCGAGCGGCCGGCCGGGGTGATGCTCCGGTCGCCGCTCGGGTGTGTCGTGAGTTGTGCAGAGGTCTCGTCGCACTATCAGTATAGGAAACAGGTTTGCCGCTCGCCGGCTGATTGCAACGTGGCTTGCGAAGCGGTTGGCGAAGCGGCGGCAGTAGGGAAATCCCCCGGCCCTGGCTACCGCCGGCCGTCACACGAAGGCGTTGTTGGAGCCCCACAGCGACGGGCTGACGTTCAGATTGGGCGGTACGAAACCCGCACCGATCACGCCGATGTTGTTGAGCGCGGCCACGTTGACGAACTGGTTCTGAACGAGGCTCTGGTTCACGGAGACGTTGACGTTGGCAAGGGTGCCGAGGCCGGCCACGGAAGGCAGGCCGGGCACGTTGCCGCCGGTGCCGCCGGCCACCGCCGCCATGGCGCGGCGGTCGAGCTCGCGAGTGCCGGACAGATCGCGAATCATGAGGGATGACATGGTGATTCTCCAAAAGTGCGAGGAAGACGGGCGTGCTCGGCAGGAGGCGAAGCGGGCCGGCGAGCCGGACGCTTCGCCTCGGCGTGCCTTACGCAGAGATGTTGTTGCTCGTGTTGACGCAGGGGTTGATCGTCGACGTGATGCAATTGGCGAACGCGACGTTGTTACCGTTGGCGCTCTGGATGTTCACTGCGTTGTTGATGCCCTGACTCGCGAGGATGTTCTTGCTTTCGTTCGGCGCATAGACCGGGCTGAAGTTGAAGTACGACGAGGTCGGGTAGCCGTAGCTGTAGCCGCCGCGCACGGCGCTCATGGCGCGGCCGTCGAGTTCTTCGGTGATGGACAGGTCTTTGATCATCAGCGTGTTCATGGCAAATCTCCTGGAAGGAATGGTC
>DASVNP010000282.1:0-20228 GCA_036383775.1 Paraburkholderia sp.
AAACGCGTCGGCGAGCGCGTCTTCGGCCGCGGCGACGTCGCGCGTACGCATTGCCAGCAGCGCGACGAGCTTGCCGTAACTGCGGCGAGCGACCGCCTCGGCAATCGACCGCGCGGCGGCGCCGCCGTCACGGCTGCCGCCGGACGGACTCATGTGGCCGATGGCGCTTCGTAGGGAGCGGTCCAGACGGGGCGCACTTCCATGATGCCGTGCCCGGCGCCGGGACAACGCGACGCCCATGCGATCGCTGCATCGAGGTTGGGCGCGTCGATCAGGTAGTAACCGGCGAGTTGCTCCTTCGAGTCGGAATAGGGTCCGTCAAGCACCTGCGGCTTGCCGTCGACGAGCCGCACCGTGGTGGCCGTGCTGGAGTGCTGCAGCCGGTTGGCGCCCACCAGCACCTGCGCCTTGCTCAACGACTCGGTGTACGCGTGATACGCGGCAACGCCTTGCTGCCGCTCGCTGTCGGTCATCTTGTTCCAGCCGTTTTCTTCCGTATAGATCATCAAGAGATATTGCATGTGAGCCTCCGTCATGGGGTTGAGGCGGGGGAAATACATCAGGCCGCCATCACAATGACGCTCGGGGCGCATGCTGATGGACAGGTGGCGTCGAAAAAATCGCAATCGGAATCGGCGGCTGCCCAGATGCAGCGTGATGAGGTGCGGGAGAGGCGGGCGGCAGCGGGGGTAATGTCAGTAAAAATACCACTTGATACCACCGGCTGTCCAAGCGGCATGGACCATCGAGGAAATGAAAAAACCGTTGACACCGCCCGGCATGCGCACGTGATCTAGAGGGTGGGGGCGGGCGGAAAAATGTTTGGCCACCAGTCCTGCTCATGCCCTACACTTCGCGCGACCGCCAGGTAAAGCCGAGCCAGCCGCCCAGACGGCAACCGAAAAATGATGGGGTGGCACATGCGCGTAACGCTTGGGATCGTACTGACCACGTTGGTTGCCGGTCTGAGCAGTTGTGGCGGCGGCTCGAATAATCCCCCGACTTACACGGTCTCGGGGACGGTTGATCACCTCTCGTCGTCCGGGCTGACGTTGACCAATGGCACGACGACGCTATCCATCGCCTCAGGCGCCACCAGTTTCGCGTTCCCGGATCAACTTCCGAATGGAACGGCCTATCAGATAACGGTTGCCAGTCAGCCTGCCGGCGGGAACTGCGTGGTCAGTCAAGGCGGCGGCATCGTCGCCGCGGCTAACGTCGGCAACGTTGATGTGCAGTGCAACACGGTTATTTCCAGTCCCACTGCCATAGGCATCTATCCGGTCGCGACCGCGTCGGACGGCTACTCGCACGCCTATGTGCCGGTGACGATGGTGGGGAACTCCAAGGTGTCGATCGATGCGGTACTCGATACCGGGTCGTCGGGCGTAGTGCTGAATGCGCTCGACCTTTTCCCGTCGTCGGTGGTTACTGCAGACGGGTTCGTGGGACTGAACCCTCCCATCTTTCCGGCCCCGCTTCAAACCATCACGTACAACGGCATCACCGTGACGAACATCGTGCTGGAGACCACGCTGAACGACGAGGGTGCGGGTTTCAATGTCGGGTGGTTTGGCGCCGTCACGAATCCGCCCGCCATTTTTGCCATCGGCAACCTGGGTTTCGCGCAGGTGTCGTTCGGGTCTGCCGGGCAAATTACGACGTCGGTCATCCCGATCCTGCTCGTCTACCAGGTCTCGGTTCAAGGCGTCGTTGCTTCGCCGGACACCGTGACGTCCAATATTTTCGGCGTCAACCCGTCGCTTACGGCCATGTATCAGCACGGCTCCCACATCGTTTCGGTCGCCGTCTGCAACAACGCGCCGATTGCGTCGTCTGCGTGCGGGCTATTGAGTCCGCTACGTTCTCTGACCTACGCATCGACCGTTGATCCTGGCTATGTGTTGCAGCCGTTCACCTTGCAGAACTGCACCCCCGGCACGTCCGGCAGTTGCAGTGCCGTGCCGTCGTTGCAGGTCGGTGTGACCCCGGCTGTGACGGCCGGCTTCACGGCGGTGGCGTTGAGTTGCAGCCAGTTGCCCCCGGGGGCGTCCGCCCCTTCCGTCAAAATCTGCAGCCAGGTCGTGTCGCCATCGACGGTCGCCTTCGCCGGCGGCAGCACGTCGACGGCCAGTGTGATCGTGAACACGGGTAATTCCGGCATGATGATGGGGACGGTCAATCTGACGGGCTTTCCGGCGACGATCTCCGCCGGCACGCCGATCAGCGTCACGATGGGTCCGGCGTTCAATTACTCGTTCACCGCGGGCACGGGCAACTTTGCGACGACGCTCACACCGCAACTCCTCGCGGGGGGTGAGCTGACCGATATCGGGATCGGCTTCTTCGCGACGCACGCGATGTTCGTCGATTACCAGGCAGGGACGGAGGGGTGGAAATAGTGCCCTCAGCGTTCTAGCAGGCGTTCCAGACCTGGGTGCCGGTGAGCGGCATGGTGGAATCTCGGGCGGCGGTACCTGCCAAAAACGCCAGATGCCACCGAAAATACCACCGGCTGTCATGAGGCAAACCTTGGCGACGATGGCAACAAAAAAACCCCGCGAGACTGGATCTGGCGGGGTTTCGTTGGCAAAGCTGGGGATCTTTGGGAGACTCTTGGTGCCAGGGCCCGCACCAGGCAACGTCAATGCGACGACGGCGCCGCCCGCAATGGCGAGCTCCGCGGGAGGGTACACCAGTGCCACGAGGCCGGGAAGCGCGCCGGTCGCACCGCCGAGCGGCAGACCGCGTTCGAGCGAGTGCACGACGTCGCTGCCTTGCAGCAAGGATGCCTCGGGTAACTGTTCGAGTGCGGCACTGTGATTCGCGAGGACATGGATTTGTCGCGATGTGATCCGCGCCGGCAGCAAGTCGTCGTACGCACGTCGCCCACGTGCACAGACCCTAAACACCCGGCGCCCTTGGGAGACGGCCGCCTCGGCAACCAATGCTGGAGGCGGCCGTTTTGCATTGCATCGCAGCAAGTGACGCCTCCATTCGCGCGATCCGTATATGGGGCGCGCTTCCCCCTGGCGCTGTCTTGCGCGATGCAGAGGAGAGGACTACCTTTGCTTTAGGGCCACTTAAAATGCTCAGCGAAGCGGTCCAGGCAGAAGTGCCGGCGCAGGCAGTACGAAGTACGGCAAGGCGGCACAACGACGCCAGGAGCTTTTTTGGCGGCCCCAGCGAGTGACGCGCAGCGAGGTGACCTATGTCGCTTGCGATTGCCCTGTTCCTGATCATCGTATTGGCGGTGGGGTTTCACTTTGCCAGTCCCTGGTGGATCACGCCGATCGCCTCGAACTGGGTGCGCATGGACGACATGCTGACGATCACGCTCGTCATTACGGGCGTGCTCTTCATCGCGATCAACCTGTTCATCGTGATCGCACTGGTGCGCTACCGGCACCGCAGGGGGCATCGCGCTGCTTACGAGCCGCACAACAGGCGGCTGGAATGGTGGCTGATCGGCCTGACCACTGTCGGGGTGGCAGCGTTGCTGGCACCGGGGCTCTTCGTCTACGCAGACTTCGTACGGCCGCCGCCAAACGTGCTGCAGATGGAAGTGCTTGGCCAGCAATGGCAATGGCGCTTCCGTTTTGCCGGCCCCGGAGGCAAGCTGGGCACGACGGACGTGCGCTACATCAGCAACGACAACCCCTTCGGCCTGAACCCCGGCGACCCCAACGGCCGCGACAACTACCTGATCGAGACGCCCGAGTTACACCTGCCCCTCAACCGGCCGATCCAGGTCTTGACACGGTCGCTCGACGTGCTGCACGACTTCTACGTACCGCCGTTCCGTGCGCGCATGAACATGGTGCCCGGCATGGTGACCACCTTTTGGTTCACGCCGACCAAGGCAGGGCGTTACGACATCCTGTGCGCGCAGCTTTGCGGTATCGGGCACTCCAACATGCGCGGCGTGGTGGTGGTGGAAGACGAAGCATCGTTCTCGCGCTGGCTGACGCAGCAGAGCACGTTCGCGCAGCGGCAGCAGGCCAGGGTGCAGGCCGCATCCGCCGCTGCAGGCGGCAGCGCCAAGGCGCTTGCTGACCAGGGCAAGACGCTTGCAGAGGGCAAGGGCTGCTTCGCCTGCCACACCGTGGACGGCAGTCCGCGCGTGGGCCCCACGTGGAAGGGCCTCTACGGCAAGACCGAAACGATGGCCGACGGCAGCACCGCGAAGGTGGACGAAGCCTATCTGCGCGCCTTCATTCGCAACCCGAAAGCCCGCGTCGTGAAGGGCTTCGCCCCCATCATGCCGACCTTCGACCTGAGCGAGCAGGAACTGACCGCGCTGGTGGCCTACATCGAATCGCAAGGCGGCCCGGCCGCCAGCAGCGCAGCCAATCCCTAGCGGAGCAGACGCAATGCCTTACGCCCACACCGACCACGCCCCACAAAGCTTCTGGACCCGCTATGTCTGGAGCCAGGACCACAAGGTCATCGCCGTGCAGTATTCGCTGACGGCCATCGTCATCGGCCTGGTCGGCCTTGTGCTGTCGGACCTGATGCGGTTGCAGCTCGGCTTTCCGGGCAAGTTCAGTTTCATCGACGCCAACCACTACTACCAGTTCGTCACCATGCACGGGATGATCATGGTGATCTACCTGCTGACGGCGCTGTTTCTGGGCGGCTTTGGCAATTACCTGATCCCGCTGATGCTGGGCGCGCGCGACATGGTGTTCCCGTTTCTCAACATGCTGAGCTACTGGGTCTACCTGTTGGCCGTGCTGGTGCTGGTGGCGAGCTTCTTCGTGCCGGGCGGGCCGACCGGCGCGGGCTGGACGCTGTATCCACCCCAGGCCATCCTGCCGGGCACGCCGGGCGTGGAATGGGGCATCGTGTTGATGCTGGTGTCGCTGGCGATCTTCATCGTCGCGGCAACGATGGGCGGCTTGAATTACGTCACCACCACGCTGCAGGCGCGCACGCGCGGCATGACGCTCATGCGCATGCCGCTCACGGTGTGGGGCATCTTTACCGCGACCATCCTGGCACTGCTGGCGTTTCCGGCGCTGTTCGTGTCGGCGGTGATGATGCTGCTCGACAGGGCACTCGGCACCAGTTTCTTCATACCGGCCGTGGTGTCGATGGGGCAGACCCTCAAGCATGCCGGCGGCAGCCCGTTGCTGTTCCAGCACCTGTTCTGGGTCTTCGGGCATCCGGAGGTCTACATCGTCGCGCTGCCGGCCTTTGGCATCGCGTCGGACCTCATCAGCACGCACGCGCGCAAGAGCATCTTCGGCTACAAGATGATGGTGTGGGCCATCGTCGCCATCGGTGCGCTGAGCTTCGTGGTCTGGGCCCACCACATGTTCATCGCCGGCATGAATCCGTACTTCGGCTTCTTCTTTGCCACCACCACGCTCATCATCGCCGTCCCGACCGCCCTCAAGGTCTACAACTGGGTGCTGACGCTGTGGCGCGGCGATATCCACCTGACCGTGCCGATGCTGTTTGCCATCGGCTTCATCAGCACCTTCGTCCTGGGTGGGCTGACCGGGCTCTATCTCGGCAACGTGAGCGTGGACATTCCGCTGTCGAACACGTACTTCGTGGTGGCCCACTTCCATATGGTGATGGCCGTGTCGCCGATTCTGGTGGTGTTTGGCGGCATCTACCACTGGTATCCGAAGGTGACGGGCCGCATGCTCAACGACACGGTCGGGCGCGTGCACTTTTGGGTCACCTTCCTCGGCACCTATGCGATCTACTTCCCGATGCACTATCTCGGCATCCTGGGCATGCCGCGGCGATATTACCAGTATGAGGGCTACAGCTTCATTCCACATTCGGCGCAGACGCTCAACACGTTCATCACCGTCATTGCGCTGATCGTAGCAGTGGCGCAGTTGCTGTTCCTGTACAACCTGGCGTGGAGCCTGGTGCGCGGCAAGCGTGCCGACGGCAACCCTTGGCGGGCCACGACGCTGGAATGGCAGACGCCGCAGACGCCGCCAGTGCATGGCAACTGGGGCGCTGCGCTGCCCGTCGTCTACCGCTGGGCGTACGAATACAGCCCGCCGGGGCAGGAGCAAGACTTCGTCCCGCAAAACCAGCCGCCTGCGACGGCGCCCGAACCGGCACACCCGACGCTTCAACCCGGAGAGGCACGCGAATGACCACACTGCCCCGGCCCTTCGTTCCTGACGCGCCACCTGTCGTGCCGAATGCGAGCCGCATCGGCCTGATCGTCTTCATGGCGGTGGCAACGACATTGTTTTCACTGCTGCTGTTCGCCTATGCGATGCGTATGCGCGAGCCCGACTGGCAGCCGATCCCGCATCCCGCGCTGCTGTGGTGGAACACCGGCGCGCTGGTGCTGGCCAGCATTGCCATGCAGCGAGCCCGGCAGATAACCCTTCGCTGCGCGGCATGGCTGGTGTCAGGCGGTGTGCTGGCGGCCGTGTTCGTGATCGGACAACTGGCCGCCTGGCGCGTGCTGTCGGCGGCCGGGCAGACCGTCACCGTCAATCCTTCCAATAGCTTCCTCTACCTGCTCACCGGCCTGCACGGGTTGCATGTGCTGGGCGGCCTGGTGGCCTGGGCCGTAACGATCGCGCTTCTCCAGCGCGCGGACCCCTTCCGGGCCCACCGCGCCATCGCGCTTTGCGCCACCTACTGGCATTTCCTGCTGGCTGTGTGGCTCGTGTTGCTGGCGGCGATGTGGTGGATCACCCCTGAGGTCGTCGCCGCCATTTGTGGGCCGCTGTATGGAGCCGCGCCATGACCACGCCCACGCTCCCCACCGAATCCGCTGCCGCCGCGCCCACCGACGCCGGGCCTGACGGCTGGCGCGGCATCGTCACGGACTGGTCGGCCGACCGCGAAGCCTTCAAGGTGCCGTGGGGCAAGGCGATGATGTGGATCTTCCTGCTATCGGACACCTTCATCTTCAGCAGCTTCCTGATCGGCTACATGACGGTGCGCATGTCGACCACGGCGCCGTGGCCTGACACGTCCAAGGTGTTCGGGCTCACCGTGGGCGGCGTGGATGTGCCCTTGCTGCTGATCGCGATCATGACGTTCATCCTGATCAGCAGCAGCGGCACCATGGCGATGGCTGTCAACTTTGGCTACCGGCGCAACGCAAAGCGCGCCGCCATACTGTTGCTGGCGACCGCGCTGCTGGGCGCGTCATTCGTGTCGATGCAGGCCTTCGAATGGACCAAGCTGATCGTCCATGAAGGTATCCGCCCCTGGGGCAACCCGATGGGCGCGGCGCAGTTTGGCGCGTGCTTCTTCATGATCACCGGTTTCCACGGCTTTCACGTGACCTGCGGTGTGATCTACCTGCTGCTGATCAGACGCAAGGTTCTGCAGCCGGCGTTCACCGAGCACGGCAACTTCCAGATCGTCGAGATTGCCGGCTTGTATTGGCACTTCGTCGACCTGGTGTGGGTGTTCATCTTTGCGCTGTTCTATTTGTGGTGAGGCAGACCATGGACCACGCCGACTCCGCTCACGAACCCGACGCCGCGCACGGCCAGCAGCATCCGATCGGCATTTACCTGAAGATCTGGGGCCTGCTGTTCGTACTGAGCACGATGTCGTACATGGTGGATTACTTCCACGTGCAGGGCCTGCTGCGCTGGGCGTTGATCGTCGTGCTCATGATCGCCAAGGCCGGGCTGATCGTGTCGATTTTCATGCACATGATGTGGGAGCGGCTGGCGCTGGTGTACGCCATCCTGATGCCGCCCCTGGGCCTGCTGGTGCTGATGGTGCTGATGGCTGCCGAAGCGCATCACACCTTCGGCATGCGGGAAATCTTCTTCCACTGATCCCTGCGCCGTCCACCAGCTCGAAGCTCAACAGCCGCCGTAGTGGCCTTCCGAGATCGAGATCGTTCTTATGCGGAATCGTAAGGTAGCAATCCGAAGTTTCGAGGTCGTCTGGAATATCCTCGTCGAATGCGTCGTTGGAATCAGATGTCCAATAGACTTCGCCCGTACCGAGCGAGACATGCGCGTTGTGTTCCATCGGAGATGCGGAGCTAATGAAGCCGAAGGCGATAGAACGCAGCAGCGGGGTTCATGGATCTATCTGCATGGGGCGTGCCTGAAACGCACCGCTCTGAATACAAAACGACCCGGCAAATGCCGGGTCGTTTTTGTTTTCTGGCTCGCTGAAAATCTCGACGAAAAACACCTTCAAATCAGGCGTGCTTCTCACTGAATTCGTTGAGCGGCTCAGGCTGCTTGAGCGGATCGAAGTCGGCCCACCGCCCTTGTTGCCAGAGGCCGGTCGCGCGTTCGATCGCCGCGCCGCCCGCATCGCGCAGCACCCTTGCGGCGTCCAACTGGCTGTCCGACGACACGTGTACGGCCACCAGCACGCCGGAATCACGGGTTTCTTCGTTGCTGGCTTCACTCGTGCGCAGCATGGCGCCGACCAATGAACCGACATATGCACTCACCCCGGCCGCGATCAGCGACATAATAAGTGGCGCCGAAAACGCCGCGAAGATCCCGACGCCGACCATGGCGCCAACCGCTGCGCCAATCGTGATGCCCATCTCGGCACCCTTCGGCGCCTCCCTCGCGTTTGCGTCGGCGCTGACTTCGCCGCCGGGCCGAAAACGTGCGTGCTGGCCGATCGGATTGACGAAAAACAGTGTGACGTCCTCCTCGACAAAACCGGCATTAAAGAGCCGTTGCGCCGCGTCTTCAGCGGCGGGGAATGTCGTAAAGCGTGCTGCGACGATGAGTGACATGTGTCCTCCTACCATCGTTGACTAGCGGTTGCAGACTATGCCGCCCCACCGTACCCGCGCCGAGACAGAGGCGCATGCGGTGGCACGCGCCGGGACTATGCCGTGGTGCCGCAATCGGGTTCCATGCCGTCCACTCTGAACAGTCCGCTATGTAACACTACTCCATTGCCGCCGTTCTGGTCGATCGCTTCCGCGTAAATCGAACGGATAGGATTGCGGCCGTTGTCGAAAGCAGCCATTTAGGCGGATTCCAGCGCGGAATGGGCGCCGAAATGATCTTCCAGCGCCTCGGCGGTAATTGCCGCACTCAACCGGCTTGCCGTCGACCGCATCCCGCGGCGCACGGTACGCGCGCCGGGTATCGCCATTGCATCACGCCACGTCGTCGCCAGAACGAGGATCATCCGTCGGGGTGGCGATAGCCATGCGGCGCTATCAGTCTCGCGCGCTGGAGGACTAGAATGAATCATCCGAATCAATCGGGAGAGAAATTGTGGAACTTCATATGGATTCCCATCATTTCACACGCGGCCGGCCTGATTGGCGGGCAGCCGTGCTGGCAGGCGTCATCGCGGGCGTTGTGTTCCTGGCGTTAGGGGTTATCCTGATGGCACTGATGGCGGGCGCGAGTCTGCTGGAGCCGCCACGCATGGTCGCCGCGATCATGCTGGGACGAGGCGCATTGCAATCGCCGCAAGCATTCTCAATTGGCATCGTGTTCGCGGCCTTTGTGGTGCATTTTGCCCTTGCCATCGTATTCGCGCTTATCCTCGGTCTGATCATGACGTCATTCAACCTTGACTCGAGCATGGGGATGGCTTCACTGGCGGGTGGCGCTTTCGCTGCAGTCGTTTACCTGATTAATTTCTACGGCATGACACAGTTCTTTCCGTGGTTCGCAGAAGCACGCAACGGGGCCAGCCTGTTCTCTCACATCGTCTTCGGTATCGTGGCGGCGAACATGTACATGAGACTGGAGCGCAACACATCCCGCGGGGTCAAGGCGGACGCGGGCGGCCCATCGTAGTCCGGTGCCGTGTTGATCGACCGGTCTCCAGAGCAGACAAGGCTCGCCGCGCGCTTACAAGCTGGGAATGCCAATACAACCCGTCATTCGACGAGGGGCGGCGTCTCGAGCGTGTGAGACTTACGAAGGCAGAGCGGCACACCCATTGCGCGTCACGAATGGCTCCACGACGCGGGATTTTCGATCATGTACGCATACTTCAGGCGGTCGTACGGGTCTGGCTCTTTCGACGGCGAGGGAGGTGTGCCGAGCCGCGAGTGGCGCATCAAGCGCAACTGCTCCCTCACGCCGCGGCAGTCGCTTGCCGCGACTGTGTTCCTCATGGCGCTCGACCTCGCGTTCGGCGTGGTAGCGGCATTCGCATTCGGCGCGTGGCTCACGCTGCCCTTCTCGATGCTTTGCGCCGTGGCCGTCGGCATCGCGTTTATCGCCTACTCCAGGCACGCGACGGACGGCGAAGTGCTGACGTTCGCGCCCCCGTTCGTGATCGTCGAAGTACACGAGCGCGGACGCTGCACGACGCATCGTATGAATGCTGCCCGCCTGGCCGTGTCTCTCGGCGACAGCGACGGCGCCGTGTACCTTTGCGACGGCTGGCAGCGTATTCCCGTCGGAAGGCAACTGCCTGCCGCCGCCCACGCGGAGTTCGTGCGTCAATTGCGCCGCTTTATCGTGACCGACTGTTGACATGCCGGCCGATGATCGCCCGGCATGTTTGATTTACGGACATGGGGCAACCACTGGGGCAATGACCCGCCTCTACTATGGGGGGATGTCTGACTGATTTGCCCGATGCCAGCTGCTACAGTGATATCGCGGCGGTACACTTGATCAGGACCGGCGTCATGCACGGCGCTGCGGTCCTCATCCCCCGAGAACCGGTACCGTGTGTGAGACCTGGACGGTACTAGCTTTACTGTCCGCCGGGGCCGCTTTTTGGCCTGCGCACGGTTCAGACCGGGCAGTGTACGACCGGTCAACCGCTTGATCACCTATGCCACGAGCCGCCGGGTCACCGCGGTCAAGATCATTCGCAGTGCGACCAGGATGGGTCTGGTCGACGCCGGGCATTTCGTTGACGAGGACTTCATTTGCCCTCATCGCCGTTCATGATTTGTACTTCTGCGCGTTGTTGGTGAACTTACATTGTCAACAAAAAACCGGCACCGGTTCGGACGCTACGATCGGGCCAAGCCAATCGCAACGAGTCGAGGGGCCAATGAGAAAGCTGATTGTCATGGCGGCGCTGGCAATCGCACCTGCCGCCGTTATTGTGCACGTCAGCGATCAGCCATCCGACACGCATCCGGGGCGCGCCTTATTTAAAGGCAGTGACTATTTACTGATGTCGCCAGACGAGCAGTTGGGCTATGTTTCAGGTGTCATTGACGGCATTTTGTTTCACTCGCCGTTCGTCGAGATATTCGAACAATGCTTTGAGCGTTTGCGGCCGACTCCCGATCTGCTGAAAGCCATCGCGGATCGCTACCTGGAGTCGGAGCCCCGGCTCCAAACGGCAGACATGCGCTTCCTCGTATTTCATGCGACGCTGCTCACCTGTCAGGGGGTGAGGAAATTGCCCAACTGAGGGACTACGTTCCATGGAGTAACCGCCAGGGACTGCCTGGACCTATACATAGACAAGCCAAACCACTCGACGAATGCAATTTCCTCGTGGCGTATCGAAGGGCCGCTTGCTGGGCAGAACCGACGTTCGAACGTCCGTGTAACGCAACTGGCGAACGACGCTTCATGGCCGAACTCCGTCCGATACATCTCCTCGCTGCGGAGTCGCGCGCGTCGTCGACAAGAGCAGCACATGGACGTCTAGTGCGAGGCGCCTTCCTCGATTCCAGCGACATTGAAAGATGATAATGCGCATGGCGCCCATAACCGGCGCAAGCCTATCCTGCAGTACCTAAATTCTTTGTTGTTTTTGATGTGCAATTTCAAATGCAATCAGGTCACCGTAGGACACTGGTGAATCGTTGCTGAACGGACTGCTAACCAGTTCGACACGATTCGCGTACCGGTGCGCCTTCTTTTTTCAACGCAAGATTAGCTCGAGCAAACCGCGGAGCAATCGTCGCGGATCCAGTTGAGATGCACGTGAATAACTAGCTCAACTCGGTTGGTGTAGAAACTTTTGACAGTCAGTTTCGACACAAACCAACCTGGCATCCGTTGCCTACCTACAGAACGACATGCTGCAAATCTCCCGTGCATGTTTGCGGAACAACAGCGAGCAACGATTGCCGTTGCGTACTGACCACAAAACGAAAAAAGTACGTTGTTCCAATGAATTCCATGCGCGTTCGAGGAAATCCTAGAAAATCCACTTCCAATCGAACCGCAGCATTGACGTACCACGCTGGTAGCGTGGACGATTGGCTCAAACCCTCCCATCACCAAACGCAAACGGAAGGTCATCATGCCCGCATCGAAGACTTACACGAAAGCGCAATGGGACGAGTTTGCCCGTCGACTTGATGCCCTACCGGAAAAACCGCCATCGGAAAAGCGCGTTACCGTACGCGATGCAATGCCGAACGTTCGCGCATATATCGATGCAGCTCGTGCAAAGGGGTATTCGCTTGAGCAACTGATCGACCAGGCAAAGGAGGCGGGTATGGATATAACGGTCAGTGCGCTTCGCTACGCGCTCCATGATGCGACAAAACGAGGAGCGCACACCCGCCGCATCGCTGGCTCCCAACAATCGCCAAACAAAGCAAACCCGCTTGTCACTCGTTCAAACCCGCGGAAGTTCGGTCGGCAGTCCGGTACCGTGTGCGCGAGTTGATGTTCGATCACTTCTGGTTTCTGATCGAGTTCCTCATGCAGGATCGTGCGCGCCATTGCACGAAAGCCGTGTCCCGTGATTTCCGTGCGCGTGTCGTAGCCGAGCCTGCGCAGTGCTGCATTGATCGTTGCCTCGCTCATAGGTCGCTTGCGATCGCTTGCGCCAGGGAACACATAGCGGCCGGCACCGGTAAGGGCGTGCAGTTCACGCAAAATGGCGACTGACTGCCTGGAAAGCGGCACCAGATGGTCAGTCTCGGTCTTCGTGACGAGGTAGCGCCATTCACCCTTGTCCAGATCGAACTGGGACCGTTCGGCCTCGCGAAGCTCCCCGGGCCGGACAAACAGTAGCGGCGCAAGTCTGAGCGCGCGGAGGACGGGGAATGTGCCGGCGAACCCGTCGAACGCACGCAGCATCTCACCGACCTTGGTCGGCTCTGTGATCGAAGCAAAGTGGGTTGTTTGTGCCGGTGGAATCGCGCCGACCAGATCCCGGGCGGGGTCAGCCTTGCAATGTCCCTCCTTGATGCCGTATCGGAATACCCGGCTGATTTCGCTGCGCACACGGTGGGCCGTGAAGCGGGCTCCGCGGCTGTCGACGCGCTTCAACGCAGCAAGAATGTCTGGCGCATCGATGTCCGTAATCGGACGCTTACCAAGCCACGGGAACACGTCGCTTTCCATGCGGGCGAGCGTCTTCGCGTGCTGGGCAGGCTCGACGCTGCTCTTGCGCTCATCCATCCAACTGCGCGCGACTGCCTCGAACGTGTCAACCGCTGCGAGTCTGGCCGCGCGTTTCTCAAGGCGCTTGACATTGTTTGGGTCGAATCCGGCTGTCAGCTTTTCACGAGCCTCGTCTCGTTTTTTTTTCGCGCAGCCGCGAGTGACACGTCGGGATAGACGCCGAGCGCAAGCGTCTTGTCCTTCCCGGCGAACCGGTAGTTCATTCGCCAATATTTCGCACCGGACTTGTCGAGCTGGAGATGCATGCGACCGCCATCTGCAAGGCGGTTGCCGGTACCCTTGGGGTTGTAGCGCGCGTTCCTAACCTGGACATCGGTCAGCGACATGGTGGTATCTTCCGCCGGAAAAACCCAGAAACGAGGCAGATACCACCGAAAATACCATCGGCTGTCATTAGGCAAGCGTTGGCGCCGATGGTAACAAAAAACCCCGCGAGACTGGATCTAGCGGGGTTTCGCTGGCAAAGCTGGAGATTGTTGGGAGACTCTTTGGTGCCCAGGGCCGGAATCGAACCGGCACGCCTTGCGGCGGGGGATTTTGAGTCCCCTGCGTCTACCAATTTCACCACCTGGGCAGGTCTCGCGGCGTACGCGCCAAAACACGGCGCGCAGCGAAGACGCAGATTATGGCCGAAAAATGGACAACGGGCAAGCCAGTTGCTTTTGCCCGCTTCAACGCCGTCAAACCGTGCGGGAAAACCGTTCGAGTGTCTGCTGTCCGAGGTAGCGATCGAACACCATTGCGATATTGCGCACCAGCATGCGTCCGGCCATTTGCACTTCGAGCTTGCCTGCACTGATCGACACCAGCCCATCCTGCTCGAAGCCGCGCAAACGCTCCAGTTCGGGCTCGAACGTCTCGGCGAAGTGGATGCCATAGACGGCTTCGAATTCGTCAAAGCGCAGTTCCAGATTGCACATCAACTGCGTGATGACGTCGCGACGCAGACGGTCGTCAGCCGTGAGCCGTACGCCGCGCGTGATCGCAAGTTTGCCCGCATCGATCGCGGCGGCATAGCCGGACAGGTCCTTCGCGTTCTGCGCGTACACGTCGCCGACCTTGCCGATCGACGACGCGCCGAAGCCGATCAGATCGCATTCGGCCCGTGTGCTATAGCCCTGGAAATTGCGATGCAACGTGCGCTGCGCCTGAGCGCGCGCCAGTTCGTCGGTAGGCAGCGCGAAGTGATCCATGCCGATATACACATAGCCCGCGCCCGTCAAACGTTCGACCACGCGCTGCAGGATCGCGAGCCGCTGCGCCGGCGAGGGCAGCGTCGCCGGATCCATTTGACGCTGCATCTTGAAGAGCTGCGGCATGTGCGCGTAAGCGAACACCGAGAGACGATCCGGCGCAAGAGCCAGCATGGTGTCGAGCGTGCGGCTGAAGCTCTCCACCGTTTGATGCGGCAGCCCGTAAATCAGATCGACCCCGATCGAATGAAAGCCGGTGGCGCGCGCGGCCTGCATGACTGACACGGTCATGTCGAGCGGCTGAATGCGATTGATCGCCTGCTGCACGAGCGGATCGAAGTCCTGCACGCCGAGGCTCAAGCGGTTGAAACCAAGCTCGCGCAAATGCGCGATGGTCTCGGGCGATGCTTCGCGCGGGTCGACCTCGATCGAGTATTCGGCTATCGCGTCAGGCAATAACATGAAGTGCTCTCGCGTGGCAGCCATCAGTTCCGCCATTTCGCCGTGCGACAGAAAAGTTGGCGTACCGCCGCCCCAATGCAATTGCGACACCGGACGCCGCGTGTCGAAACATCCCGCCTGCAACACGATTTCGCGTTTCATTCGGTCGAGGTACGGACGCGCATGGGCGCGATTTTTTGTCGCGACCTTGTTGCAGCCGCAGTAAAAGCAGACGGTGTCGCAAAACGGAATGTGGAAGTACAGCGAGAGATCCGTGTCAGATGCACCCGGGTCGGCGGCGGCGCGCAGGTAGTCGGCGGGATCGAAGCGGTCGTGGAACTGCAGCGCGGTCGGATAGGACGTATACCGCGGACCATTCGCGCTGTATTTTGCGAGCAGGTCGGGGCGGAACAGCGAGTTGGCGATGGACATGAGCGGCTCGAGGTCTGGCGGCCATCGAGGAAGAGACAGGAGCGGCGCGGTTCGCGCGGCTGGATCGAACGGCGCGGACGTCTCTTGAGCATGGCCTTTCTGGAGGTATCGAGTTTACGTGAGCGGCTATTCGGCCGATTGCGTAAAAAGGTCGCACGGAATGCGGTGGCACAATGCGGGTCTGATAGTGCGTTGCCGGTTGTCGAGTTGAAGGAAAAAAGTCGTGAATGATGTGCCGAACGGCGCTGTGAAGCGCGAGTCTCTATTTGATGTGGCCGGTCATGCGTGCCGGCCCGATTGCGGCGCGTGCTGTATCGCGCCGTCGATTTCGAGCCCCATTCCAGGCATGCCGAACGGCAAGCCGGCCGGCGTGCGCTGCGTGCAGCTTGGCGACGATCTGCGCTGCGCGATCTTCGGCCAGCCGGAGCGGCCGGCGTGTTGCTCCGGTCTGCAACCGCAAATGGAAATGTGCGGCACGAATCGCGGCGAAGCGCTCGCGTGGCTCACGCAACTCGAGGCTCAGACTCAGCCGCGCGTGTAACAGACGGCTCACCGGTAACGGGCTTCGGCGGGCCTTCATGCCATCCATTCAATCCGGCTGTCCAAGCCGAAGACAACTCAACTGCATGCCCGATCAGGTTTCCACAGGAGATTTCGCATGACTCGACCCGCTGCGCCGGCCAGGCGCCGCTTTCTGCAAGCCGCGCTGACAGGCTGCGGCGCGCTCGGCATTACCGTATCGCTCGCGGCCTGCGCGAGCTCGACCTTTCCGTTCATTCCTTCGCACTACACGTTCTCCCAGCAGCAGGTGCAGGACGCGGTGCAGCGCAAATTCCCGTATCAGCGCACGGTCTCGCAAGTGTTCGATGTCGCGCTGACGAATCCCGTAGTCGGTTTCCTGCCGGATGCGAACCGCGTTTCCGTGAAGCTCAACGCGCGCCTCGCGAGTCCGTTCATGCCGCAACCGGTCGACGGCATCTTCACGCTATCGAGCGAACTGGCCTACGACGCCGCCAGCAAGTCGGTCGTGCTGAAGTCGCCTAGCGTGGACAACGTCAGCGTGAGCGGCCAGGCGCAGGCTTACACGCAGCAGATCAATGCCGCCGCGGCGCTGCTCGCCACGCAGCTGCTGACCAACTATCCGATCTACACGTTCAAGCCGGAACAACTGCAATTTGCCGGAGTGAACTACGAACCCGGTACAATCACAATTCTTACAAACGGCATACGCGTGCAGATCGTCGAAAAATGACGCGGCGCGCGGCCGACAGGGCCGCGCGCTTCCGTGCTGGCCCTGTTCGTTCTGGTTATCTACAGCGATAAGGGGCACGGATGGACTGGCTATTGGCTTGCAAGGCGCTGATTCTGGGCGTGGTCGAAGGTTTGACCGAGTTTTTGCCCGTATCGAGCACCGGGCATTTGATCGTCGCCGGCAGCTTGCTGAACTTTAACGACGAGCACGAGAAAACCTTCGATGTCGTGATCCAGCTCGGCGCGATTCTCGCCGTGTGCTGGGAGTTTCGCCGCCGCATCGGCAACGTGGTGTCCGGCTTGCCGAGCCGGCCCGATGCACGCCGTTTTACGCTGAATGTGATCATCGCGACGATTCCGGCGGTCGTACTCGGCTTGCTGTTCGAAAAATCCATCAAGGCGGCGCTGTTTTCGCCGGTGCCGGTGGCGTTCGCGCTGGTGGTGGGCGGGGTTGTCATCCTGTGGGCAGAAGCGCGTCAGCGTGCGCGCGGCGATACCGCGGCGCGCGTGCAGAGCGTCGACGATCTGAGCGCGCTGGATGCGCTGAAAGTCGGCCTCGCTCAGTGTTTTGCGCTGATTCCCGGCATGTCGCGCTCAGGGTCGACGATTATCGGCGGGATGCTGTTCGGACTTCACCGGCGCATCGCCACGGAGTTTTCCTTTTTCCTCGCGATTCCGATTATTTTCGGCGCGACCGCATACGAGCTCTACAAAGACTGGCATCTGCTTTCCGTCGATGCGCTCGGCACCTTCGCGCTGGGTTTTGCCGCGGCCTTTGTTAGCGCATTCGCCTGCGTGCGCTGGCTGCTTCGCTATATTGCCGCGCACGATTTCACCGTGTTTGCGTGGTATCGCATCGGGTTTGGATTGCTGATTCTGCTAGTCGGCTATAGCGGTGCATTGAGCTGGGCAGACTGAGTTTTATCGTTTTATTCAAGCCAAAAGAAAAAGGTCCGCAATTCAATTGCGGACCTTTTTTCTTATCGGCGAGTGTTTGTTCTGTGCGCGGCTTTACTTGGCGCCGCGTTTGCGGAAAACCAGATCCCACACGCCGTGACCGAGCCGCAGTCCGCGGCGCTCGAATTTCGTCACCGGACGGTATTCCGGACGCGGCGCATAACCGTCAGCGGTATTTTCCAGTGCCGGGTCGGCGCCCAGCACTTCGAGCATCTGTTCGGCGTAGTTCTGCCAGTCGGTCGCGCAATGCAGATACGCGCCGGGTTTCAGGCGCGATACCAGCAGCGCGACAAACTTCGGCTGGATCAGCCGGCGCTTGTGGTGGCGCGCCTTGTGCCACGGGTCCGGAAAGAAAATGTGCATGCCGTCGAGGCTGTCGGGCGCGATCATCTGCTCGAGCACTTCGACTGCGTCGTGCTGGATGATGCGGATATTCGACAGGTTCTGCTCGCCCATCAGTTTCAGCAGCGCGCCGACGCCCGGTTCGTGGACCTCGACGCCGAGAAAATCGTCGCCGGGACGGTGCGAGGCGATTTCCGCCGTGGTCGCGCCCATGCCGAAGCCGATTTCCAGCACGCGCGGCGCCGCGCGGCCGAATACGCCGTTCCAGTCGGGCTGCTGCGGCGCGTAGGGCACCACGAAGCGCGGGCCGAGTTCATCCATGGCGCGGCGCTGGCCGGTCGAGACACGGCCGGCGCGCGTGACGAAGCTGCGGATGCGGCGCCGATGCAGCTGGTTCTCTTCAGACGCAGCGTCGCCGGCGGGCTGAGCTTCGGCTTCGCTGGAGGGCGTTGGGAGTTCGTCCGGCAGACCGGCTTCGTTGGGATCGTGGATCATGGTCGATGCTGCTACAAGGGTGAGGGCGTCACGGCGTGAGCCGCGAATCGCTACGCCAGGCCGCCGCCACTACAAAAAAGCCGCCTTCAGGGAGGCGGCTCGTGCTGGATTCTGCGGAAGGCTCACCGGACTGGTTGGGCGGCGCAGCGGAAAAATATCTGGAGCGGGCGATGGGAATCGAACCCACGGCTCTAGCTTGGGAAGCTAGGGTATTACCATTATACGACGCCCGCAGAGCGCGCTATTTTACAGGGGTTTCGGCGCTTTGGGGAGCCGGGATTGGGGGCGTGGGGTGAAAAATGGGTCCGCGCCGGAAGCTGCTGCCGGCGCGCTTGACGCTCTGCATGACTCGAAGGGACTTCTCGCGGCGACACAGCAGGATATAGACGTTGCATCGTGATTTGTGTGCGTTGGAGGGCTATTGCATGCGCTGATTAAAGTCCTGATTGATTGCCAGTCAGATTGGGCGATTAACGGCACATCAATCTTTCATATATCTTTCAAATCGATCGAATTGACACGCCGAACTACCGTAGATTTATCTATAACGCATCGTATTCATCGGCATCAGCGAATCAATTTCAAAATAAATCTAAGCAAATATTAAAGGTTGCCGAAATCGGGCCGTTTACGTCTTTAGCGTCTTTCTAAGTATTACAGAGATTCACGTGATTATATTTTTGTCAAGTGGATTTCTGGAATAACTCAACGAATCGACGCTAGTGGAAAAACATCGAGATCAACTTGACCAACGGCGCGAGTTAGCGAGCCTGATTAGCCGCGCTCGCCAACAAAAACAATGAATATGAACTACAAAGCTACATTGACGTTATCTCTGCTTGCTTCGCTCGTTCTGGCAGCGTGCGGCGGCGGTGGCGGCGGGGATTCCAGCTCGGCGGCACCTTCATCGAGCAGCGCTTCGACACCCTCGGCGGCAAGCACGCCGGCCGCGAGCACGCCCGCTGCGGCGAGCGCTCCGGCTGCGGCTTCATCGCCGGCTCTGAGCGGTGAGCAACTGCCGAGTCTGACCAGCCCGCAGACCGGTTCGACCGCGGCCGCCGGCAACGGTTTGGAGGGGATCTGGACGAGCACGTCCGTTTCCGGCAAGACAACTGCGCTTATCGATCCGCAGGACAATATTTCCGGCCTGAATACGTTGGGCAGTTTCGTTTTGTCGGAGATGTTCGGCGTTGTCGCGCCCACCGCACCGAGCTGGACGCTCACATCGGGCGTGCAATTTAGCGGCGGCTTCTACTATCCGACCACGTCCGGTTCGGGCACGTTCAGCGCCAAGCAGACGTTCACCGGCAGCTATGTCTACAACAACATCACGACTAACGTGTCGTTGAGCTACGACGCGGCGAATGCGCTCGCGGTGACGCAATCGAGCGTCGCGGGCACGTGGGCGCAAACCGGTTCGTCGGTGACGATTGCTAACGACGGCACCTTGTCCGGCACCCTGAGCAACTGCCCGGTCTCGGGCACGCTGCTGCTCACCACGCCGTCGTCGAGCAAGAATCTCTTCACGCTGACCGTCACCGGAACGAGTGCATCCTGCGCGCTGGCTTCGGGCGCGACCTATACGGGCAATGCCGCGATTGCGTTCCTGCCGATTACGTCGAGCACGCTGTACTCCCGCTCGATCATCTACATCATCAAGTCGGCGAACAATTCGACGGTGGCTTACGGCCCAGAGTGTGTCAAAACGCGTAGCCGGCGGAAATTTGACGACACGCTGTCTCGGTGGCAAATCGCGACTTATCGATTACGGCACGACAAACGTCGATTCAGCGCCGAACGTGTTGCAAGGACCGTGAGCCGC
>DASVNP010000283.1:0-23618 GCA_036383775.1 Paraburkholderia sp.
GTCCGGCCTGACATGGCGGCTGGCGGATCTGTTTGCCAAACACGCGTTTCTGTTGCATGGGCTCGGATGGGGCGGCATGCCCGTGCACGCCATCAAGGACGACGTTGCCGCCGGCCGGCTCGTTGAACTCCAGATTGAAGATGTGCCGCCCGGCGGCCTGATTCTGCCGATGTCGGCCGTGTACCCCCTGGCCACGCCTCCCGGCCCCGCAGGACGATGGTTAATCGAGCGCTTGCGCACGTGCGCGGCGGAGGCGGCTGAATTGAGGACAGCGGCGTCCCCGGGTGGCTAAGGCCAGACGTGATGGCGAGTTGCGTGCCATCAGGCGGTGCCGAGAATCATCTGCGCTGCCTTCGCGCCGATCATATGGCTGGCCGCGCTGGTCGGCCCCGTCACGATGCTCGGCATGATCGACGAATCGCACACGCGCAGTCCCTCCACGCCGTGAACGCGCAACTGCGGATCGACCACCGCCATGTCGTCGACGCCCATTTTGCAGGTGCCGACCGGGTGGCCGAAACTGATCGTGGCGTTGCGGGCAAAGTCACGTAGCGCGGCTTTGTCGAGCGGGCGGCCGGGGATCGCCTCCGCTTCGCGCACCGTATCGAACCCGTGCTGCTGCCCAAGCTCCCTGCACAGCTCGATGCAACGCGCCGTTGCCTCCGCGTCCTGCTCTGTCGCGAGGAAGCCGGCGTCGAGCTTGCCCGCGTGCCGCCAATCGGCGCTGGTGAGCTGGTAGCGGCCACGGCTCGTCGGACGCACGAGTGCCGGCGAGATCACAAAGCCGCTCTTCGGCGGAGCGCCGTAAGCTGCGCGTATTTCCGGGGTCACGACCGACACCTGTTGCAGCACCATCATGACATCGGGGCTGCTGACGGCGGAATCGCTGCGAACGAGCGCAGCCGCCTCTACGGCGTTGCTTGTCATCGAGCGTGGCGGAAACTCGCCTTTGTATTGCAGGGTGACGCCAAACAGCAACGGATGATCCTGGAAGTTATGTCCGACGCCTTTCAGATCGACGACCGGGGCAATCCCCAAGCGGCGCGAGTCGTTCGCGGCGCCGATGCCGGACTGAAGCAGCAGCTTGGCGCTCGCTATGCCGCCGGCCGTCACGATGATCTCGCGCCGCGCCGCAACACGACGCACACCAGTGGCATCATGCAGCGCGATGCCAGTACAACGACTCCCCTTGAAGAGCAACCGGACTGCATCAGTGTTGAGCAGGAGCGTTATATTCGGGCGCCCCAGCGCGGGACGCAGAAAAGCACGCGCTGCGCTTGCACGGCTTCCGTCGCGGTTGATGCTCATGTTGGCGTAGCCCGCGCCTTCGCGCATCGGACCGTTCAGGTCGTCCAGAATGGGCACGTCCATCTGACGGGCAGCGTCGATAAAGGCTGACGCAGTCGGATGAGGCGCATGTGTCGTGCAAACATGCAGCGGGCCACCCGCGCCGCGCCATTGATTGGCGCCGCCTTCCCAGTCCTCGAGCCCCTTGAAGACGGGCAGCACGTCGGAAAAGCTCCAACCTTCGCAACCTTGTTGTGCCCAGTCGTCATAGTCTTGCGCGACACCGCGCACCCAGAGCATCGCATTGATGCTGGTGCCGCCGCCGAGCACGTGGCCCATGGCTAATGGCACGGCCCGATTGTTCACGTGCGGCGACGGCGCCGCGCGGAATTTCCAGTCGAGCGGTCCGCCGATGTTGGTGAACCACAGACCCGGCGTCGTCACCTGTGGAAGGTCGTCGGAACCGCCGGATTCGACCAGCAGTACTTCCGCACCCGCTTCGGCGAGACGCGCGGCCACGATGCAGCCCGCGGCGCCCGCGCCCACGACCACGTAGTCGTAACTGTCCTTGACGGCCTGCCGGTTCGCAAGCTGAGTCTGCCCGGCAGCCAAGGCCTGCTCCACCTGTCCGGAGCCGAGCAGCGCTGCCATACCCGTCGCGGCGCTCAGCTTCAGGAAAGCGCGGCGATCGAGCGTGCCGCGCGCCATATGATCCAGCAGTTGTTGTGCCGCTTCGGCACTTGCCTTAATCACTCTCGCGTCTCCACCATTTCTCTTTCTTTATGCTTTGGCAAGCGCTCAAAGCTTTCCGGCCGAAGCCTCGCGTTAGAACGGGTACTGAACCTGCGTGCTGCGCGAGTTGATCCAGATGACGTCGCTAAAGTCGGCAAGACTGTCCGGGCCGGTTCGCCCCCAGCCGCTGTCGCGCACGCCGCCCATCGGCGCGTGAATTTCGTCATTCACGGTCGGCGCGTTGACGTTCACGATACCCGTCTGGATTTTCGGCGCCAGCTCGAAGGCCTTGTACGTATCTCCCGAGAGTATCGAGGCGCTCAGTCCATACGCCGTTCGATTCGCGGCGCGAACGGCCTCCTCCGGCGTGTCCACAGGTTCGACCCACACCACCGGTCCAAACGTTTCTTCCTGCGCGATGGTGGCATCGAGAGGCACGCCGGTGAGGATGGTCGGCTGATAGATCTGGCCGTCGTAGGTACCGCCGGTTCTGAGAACGGCGCCTTTGGCGACAGCCTCTTCAACGCGCTCATGGACGAGTTTCACGGCAGCGGACGTAACCAGCGGACCGATGATCGTGCCCGGGTTCTCCGGATCGCCGGAGGGCAATGTCTTCGTGCGAGCAATGAACTTCTCGAGGAACTGCTCGTAGACTTTCCGCTGAACGATGATGTGCCGCGTATTGAGGCAGATCTGCCCCTGATGGAAGAACGAGCCGAAAGTCGCGCTGCGCACGGCGTAGTCGACGTCGACGTCATCGAGGACGATCATCGGGTTGTAGCCACCCAGTTCGAGGACGGTGCGCTTCAACGCACGCCCGGCACGTTCGGCCAGCAAGCGCGCCGTCTTGACGCCGCCAATGAGGTTGATCACGCGCACGTCGGGGCTTTCGAAGAATTCGTCGGCAATCTCACTCGCGGCGCCTGGCGCATGTGTAACCACGTTGATCACACCTTTCGGGAAACCGGCTTCCTCGGCAATTTCGGCCAGCATCAGCCCAGCCGACACCGGTGCAAGCTCCGACGGTTTGACGACCACTGTATTGCCCGCACCGATCGGCGAGATGACCGCGCGCCAGGACAGGATGTTTGCGCCGTTCCACGGCGTGAAGCTGGCGACAACACCCAGCGGGCGCCGAACGCTGATCGAGTGCGAACCCGGCTGGTTGGTTTCCAGCACCTGCCCGCGAGGCAGATACATCCACCCCGCCGCCTGCTCCAGCGTCGCGGCTACCAGATCCTGCTGGAAGTTCGCGAAGGAGATCGTGCTGCCGGTTTCCCGCGCGAGCAACTGGGCGATCTCACCGCGACGGCGCTTGATCAACTCCGCCGCCCGCAGGAACAAACGTGCGCGCTCCGCGGGCGTCGTTTCCGACCAGGCCGGAAAGGCTTTCGCGGCCGCCTCGACAGCCTTGCGCGCCTCGTTGCGCCCACCTGCCGGGACACGCGCGAAAACTTTGCCGCTGTACGGCTCCAATACATCGAAGGTGCGCGACCCGCCGGCGTCATGCCACGAGCCATCTGCGAAGTACTTGTAGGTTTTGATTTCAGCCATTGTCGTCAATTCTGTGGAGTTCGAAAAAGCGCAGCCGGAACATTCCGCGCAGCTGCCCGAATGGATGTTTAGTAGCGGGTGTCGCGCGCGGCGTTCAACCACGGGTAGCGAGCGGTGTCTGAGCCGGCGTAGTCGGGATCCAGGTACACGTGACACCGCTGAATCTTGCAGTCGCGGATTTCGAACACGTCGCACCAGCGGCCCGCGAATGTCGTACCGGCGCGCCACTCGCTGCCGTCTTTCAACTTTCCGCTCGACAGCCCCTCGACCACGACCATGTCGCCCTGCTGGATAAAGTTGGCGTGGGCGATGTCGTGCGAGACACCGGCGAGAATGCCCATCAAATCGCCGAAAAGCTGCTCGATTTCGTGCTTGCCGCGCGCAATGCCCCACTTGGGGAAGTACACCTCGGCGTTGTCGTCCAACAGATCGAAGACGCTTTCGCCTCGATCCATGCGTTTGAAGTATTCGAGCGCGATTGCCTTGCGCTGCTCGTCCGTCATCGTTTTGATTTCCATCGTCTCCTCCCTAATGCAATCTTTTGCTGCCTTGATATGCATTGCTAATCACATAAAGAACTCCTGGCGCGCAATACTCATTCAGAAGCAACAGCGCCCGGAAACATGACAGCAATGTCGCACAGTTACATCGCACCCGAATAGCCAGAACTTTGCGATGGGACTTATCGACGCCGCAGATAGATAGTGGAATGCGCTCCACCAAGCACGACTCGCTCAATCCAGATTTTCACTTTGCACTACCTGGGGAAAATGCCAAGACATAAAACCTTAACGCTCGGAAAGTTTAGAATTATTCTTGCCTCACTATTCGACACGGTGCGATTACCCCGCACCCCAGAAACGGAGGAGCCGAGAAATGAAGCGATCGATATTCGCGGTGGCATTGCTTGGAAGTGTGCCTGCCATCAGCTACGCGCAAAGTAGCGTCACGCTGTACGGCATTGTGGACGCGAGCATCCTGTACACGAGCAAGACGCCCAACGCGGCGGGGCAGAATGCCGGAAAAACGGTCGCTCTCGCCGATGCGGGCCTGTCGCCTTCGTTATTCGGCATCTCGGGAACAGAAGACCTCGGCGGTGGCCTGAAGACTCTGTTCAAGATCGAAAGCGGATTCAATGTTGCCAATGGCGGCATTAACGATTCGAACGGGAATTTCTTTGGCCGTCAGGCATGGGTCGCGCTGGACGGAAACTTCGGGGAGGTCAAGGCGGGCTTGCAATTCTCGCCGTTCGTCAACTCGATATGGGAGTCCGACGCACGTGAGTTTGCGAATTTTGGCGACATACAGAGCATCTACGGCGGCAGCGTCTTCCTGACAGGCGTTCACAATTCGAATGCCATTTCCTATACCAGCCCCAAGATTGCGCAACTTCAGGGCAGCGTCATGCTCGCGCTGGGCGGTGAGGCCGGCAACTTCCAGGCCGGCCGCCAGTATGCGGCGAGCCTCAAATACGACAATGGCTCGTTGATGGTCAACGCGGCCTTTTACGATGGCAATAGCGGAGGCACCGTCAACACGCCGGTGCCCAGCACCCAGGCATTCATCGGCCGCACGCTGGGCGCGCAATACCGATTCGGCACGCTGGCCGTCAAAGCCGTGTTCGTCAACTTCCACGTGGCCGGAGCAGCCAACAACTATGTCTATGGTGGCGGCATCGACTATTTCGTATTGCCGCAATTGAACGTCAATGGCGCGGCCTGGTTCACCAGCGATCACAACCACACCGCCAATCACTCACTGCTGACGGCGCTAGGCGTCGAGTACTTCCTGTCGAAGCGAACGACGCTTTACACGCAGGTCGGCGCAGTGAGCAACCATGGCGCAACGAACACCGGTTTGTCCGTGTCCTACACCGGCATATTTTTTGGTGTGCCGGGAACGACGACCGTTGGAGCGGACGTCGGGATAAGGCACGCGTTCTAGGCCCCGTATGGCCGGCGGGCTCCGGAATGTATCGCGCTCGACGATTGATTGCATCGAAAAATACAGGCTTCCCTGCGCACCTGCCAACTCTTACCCTTGTCCAATATAGGCAAACTTCAGGAATGCGCAGACGCCATGACACTCGAAACAATTCAATCATCCGCTTCGACGTTACGTTCGGAGCATCCGGTGGAACCCTTCGCCTCGACGGGGATGGAGGTCCAGTCCGATTCACGCCGCGCAGCCAGATCGATCGTCTCCCGGACGGCGGGCAGGCCACACGGCCCCGTCAACCGCCTGTTCAGTCCCGGGGATCTCGGCGGACTGCTCAAGCCCTTTGTGTTCCTCGACCATTTCGATATCTCGGCACAATCCACATCGCGCTTCCCGATGCATCCGCATTCGGGCATTGCGACGACCACCATTCTGCTGGAGGGGGAAGTCCGGTATGAAGATACCACCGGTGCTTCCGGAGTCCTTTCGGCGGGGAGTGTCGAGTGGATGAACGCCGGCGGTGGCGTGTGGCATGACGGCTATCCCGAAGGAGGCACGCGCGTGCGGGGCTACCAGTTGTGGACGGCGTTGCCACGTGAACTGGAACTGGAAGAGCCGGTCAGCCAGTATCTGTCCGTGGACAAGATTCCGCAGACGGGCCCGGTCCGGGTGATATTAGGTCGTTACGAAGGCGCACAGAGCCCGGTATTGGCACCTCAAGGCATCAACTACCTGCACGTGCGGCTTTCGGCCGGTGAGCGCTGGCAATACACACCACCGGCCGGTCATGCAGTGGCGTGGGTCAGTGTTCAGCGTGGCGCGCTGTACACAGGCAGCGATCGGATTCGCGCCGAGGTTGCGGTTTTCAACAAATCCGAAGATGTCCTCGAGTTCACGGTGGACGAAGACACGGAATTTGTTCTCGGTTCCGCGGTTCCGCATCCGCACGATCTGGTGCTGGGGTACTACTCCGTGCACACGTCGAAAGAAGCGCTGCACGCGGGAGAAGCAGGGATCGTCAAGATCGGCGAGCAGCTCCGCCGGTCCGGTCAAATCCGCTAATGTCTACTTCACTCTTGCCGCCAATCTCTCAAGCGAAACACAGTATGCAAAACGTCGTCCACGCACGTGGTGCCGATATTCCCACGATCGGTTACGGCACCTATGGAATGAATGCGCAAGAAGTGCACCGGGTCCTCCCCGCTGCACTTCGCGCCGGGTTCCGTCATATCGACACCGCGCAGGTCTACGGCAACGAGGCCGAGGTCGGTGACTGCGTCGCCGCGTCCGGCATCGCCCGGGCGGAAGTGTTCATCACGACCAAGGTGTGGGTCAGCAACTATCATCCCCGCCACTTCGGCGCTTCAGTCGACGAGAGCCTCCGCAAGCTCAAGACCGACTATATCGATCTCCTGCTGCTTCACTGGCCCGGTTCCGATATTCCGCTACCCGAACAAATCGGCGAATTGAACGCGACCGTCAAAGCCGGCAAGGTGCGCCACATTGGCGTCAGTAATTACAACCGCGCGCTCATGGAGGATGCCATCCGGCTGTCGGATATTCCGCTCGTGACCAATCAGTTCGAGTACCACCCGTATCTGAATCAGTCGCTGCTGATCGAAGACACGCGCGAGGCGGGGCTCGTCGTCACCGGCTATTGCGGCATGGCGGCCGGCAACGTTCTTTCGGACCCGGTCTTGACAGAGATGGCGGCGCGCTACGGAAAAACCATCGCGCAGGTCGTTCTACGCTGGCTCGTTCAACAGGATGGCGTCGTGGCGCTGTCCAGAACGTCGAAGATCGAGCGCTTGCCGGAGAACCTCGCCGTGTTCGACTTCGAACTGCAGGGCGATGACATGGCGGCGATTCATGCGCGTGCCAGACCCAACAGCAGAATCGTCAATCCGCCCGGACTCTCTCCACAGTGGGACAGCACGGAACCCTGATTGCTGTATTCGTGAATCCGCCGGTGCAAGCCGGCGGTTCACTGCCAGTCGCACCGGCTGGCAACCGCTCACCGGCTAAAAACCTTCCAGCACCGTCTTGCCGATCGCCCTGCCGGTCTCGACCCGTTCGTGGGCCTTGCGGAGATTGTCCGCGTTGATGGGACCGCTCACATGCGTGAGCGTCGTTTTCAGCACGCCGGCATCGACCAGCGCCGACACCTCGCTCAGCAAGCGATGTTGCGCATCCATATCCGCTGTCTGAAACAGGGACCGCGTGAACATCATTTCCCACGAGATCGTAATGCTCTTTTCCTTGAATGGCGCGATGCTCTCATCGAAGTTATCGATCAGCACAATATGGCCTTGAGGATTCATCGCGCGGGCGATGTCAGGCACGCTCCCGCGCGTTGAAGTGATGGCCGCGACGTAATCGACGCCATCGAAGCCGGCGGCCTTGATTGCTTCGCTAATTGGCTTGCTGTGATCGGCAACGTGCGGGGCGCCAAGCTTGCGAACCCACTCCGCCGTTTCGGGACGGGATGCCGTGGCGATGACGGTCAGCCCGGTCAGGCGAGTTGCCAGTTGAATCGTCATGGATCCAACGCCACCGGCTCCGTTCAGCACGAGCAGTGTCCCGGCCCGCGTTCGGGAGCCCGCTTGGGAGCCATAGCGCAGCTTCAAGCGGTCGAAGAGCATCTCCCACGCCGTAATCGACGTGAGCGGCAAGGCCGCAGCTTCGGCGAAGGACAAAGAGCGGGGCTTGGGTCCGACGATGCGCTCATCGACGAGATGAAGCGCCGAGTTGGTCCCGGGCCGGTCCATCGCGCCCGCATAGAAGACCTCATCACCCGGTTTGAAAAGGGTGACTTCGCTGCCAACCGCTTCGACAATGCCTGAGGCGTCGTAACCCAATATCCTGTAATCCTCGCTCTCGGCGGGACTTTCCCAGCGACGGCGCTTCACGTCGACAGGATTCACCGACACCGCCTTCACCGCCACGCGAAGATCGCGCGGGCCCGGCTCCGGCGCGGGGAGTTCGATATCGGTCAACACCTCGAGACCGCCCTTTACTCGATATCCAACGGCTTTCATAACGTTCTCCGATACCAATTTCCATCCATCAATATGCAATCCTGAACACGCTCAGATCATTCCGTTCAGTCGATCAAGCGCTTCGGCGGGCAGGACGAGCTCTGCCGCCGCCAGGTTCTCTCGCAGATGTTTGACCGATGAAGTACCGGGGATCAGCAGTATGTTGGGGGAGCGATGCAGCAGCCACGCGAGCCTGTTCGACACGGTGAATCTCGGCGATGTTGAAGCAGTAGAACGATCCGTACGAGACGCTTCCCCCACCCTTGCAGGCAAGCGCTCGCCTCGACGGATCCGTCTTTTTAGCTCGCCAAAGACGCCGTACGCGGGGCCGTCCGCCCGGCGCGCGCGTCGAGGCTGAACGCACCGGCACCAAAGTAGGCGATCTGCAGCAGACCACCCGCCATCATCACGTTCTTCAGGAAGTGAATCATCTGGTTCTGGTCGGCGAAATTGTGGTGGAAGAAAGCTGCGGTCACGAGACAGAACACCGCCATCGCCAACGCCACGTGGCGCGCACGATAGCCCGACAGCAACAGCAAGCCACCGCCCAGCTCAACGGCCACAGCGGCGAGGAACGCAAGCGGCGGCACCGGCAAACCCATCGCGGCGATATAGCCGACCGTTGCGGCGTAGGCCCCGAGCTTGCCCAGCCCGCTCATGACGAACGGTGCGCCGATCATGACACGACCCAGCAGTGGAAGAAACTTGTAGCGATCCATACTAACCTCCAGAAATTTAACTACGAAGGTGGACGATGAAAATTACACCGGGCCGGTGTCCACCATCACCAGCTCAGAATCTTCGAGCGCGGTTATCTCAGCCGCCGGCACTCGCGTGATTGCGGCTCCATCCAGCGGGCCCATGGCCTCGCCGTTCACTTCAATTCGTCCAGAGGACACCACGAGATAGGCACAGCGCGACGAACCCAACGCTTGCCGAACGCTCTCGCCTGCCTTGAGCATGGCGCCCAGCACGCGCGCATCCGCGCGAATGGGCAGCGCGCCTTCATCCTCGGGGAAGCCGCTCGCCAGCACGACGAAGCGTCCCGAGCGATCGCTCCTGGGAAACGGCTTCGTGTCCCACCGGGGAGCGCCACCGGCCACGCGCGGCAGCAACCAGATCTGATAGAGCTTGAGCGGCACGTCGCTGTTGTTGTATTCAGCGTGGCGGATGCCTGTGCCCGCGCTCATCACCTGAACATCACCCGCCTTAATCGTTCCTTCGGATCCCAAAGTATCGCGGTGTCCGACAGCGCCGTGGCGCACGTAGGAGATGATCTCCACGTCGCGGTGCCCATGCATCGGGAAACCACCACCGACCGCAATCTCATCGTCGTTCCAGACGATCAGCGGACCCAGAGCGCCGTGCTCGGGGTTGTCCTCGGCGCTCACGGCGAAATGGTGTTTCGCGCGCAGCCAGCCGAGATTGGCGCTGCCCAGTGATTCCCAACGGCGGTGTACTAACATTTCGCTTCCTTTTCTCTGCTGCCCAGACATGGGCCAGTCACCGGATCGGCGGCCATTGATGCGATGCCATGGATGCCAGTGATCATTCAGACCGTGACCGAATGCTATATGTGCAACGATCACGCGCATATCTCCTGAATTGCAATGCATCATTGCTCGTGGTAGAACGATAAAAACTCAACTGAAGCCCGCCAATGGACCAGATCACTGACCTCAATGACTTGCGGATCTTCGCGGAGGTGGTCGAGCACGGCAGCTTCACGGCCGCCGCGCGGACGCTCGGCACGCAAACGTCCAAGCTCAGCCGGCGCGTTCGCGCCCTGGAAGAGGAGCTTCAGGTCCGCCTGCTCAACCGCACGAGTCGGAGCCTGTCGCTGACGGAAACCGGGCGGCAGTTCTATCAGCATTGCCTTGCCGTGGTGGCGGAATCGAAGGCGGCCAAAGACATCGTCGATCAGACGCGGACCAAGCCGCAGGGCACGGTGCGCATCAGTTGCCCGGTGGCGCTACTGAGCTCCGGCGTGTCCGGGATCATTTCCCGATACATCGACGAGAACCCGCAAGTTCAGGTGTTGCTCGATGCAACCAACCGCCGCGTGGACGTCGTCGAGGAAGGTCTGGACTTCGCGATCCGCGTCAGGCTTCCGCCGCTAGAAAACACGGATCTCACCGTCCGGCATCTGGGTTTGTCGATCCACATCCTGGTGGCGAGTCCGGAATTGGCGGCGCGCCATCCGGCGCCCAGCTCCGTTGAATCGTTGAAAGACTGGTCCACTCTCGCCATGGCGAGCAACAGCGCGCGGTTTGTGTGGAATCTGGTCGATACCAGGGAGCAGGCAATTTCGTGGGCCCATCAGCCACGCCTCGCGACGGACGATCTGGCGACCCTGAGGCTTGCGGCGATGCAAGGCGTCGGCGTGGCGTTGCTGCCGCGGGAGTTTATTGGGGACGACGTTCAGGCCGGCAGACTGCTCCACCTGCTGCCCGATGTGGCGACGCCGCCGGGCCTCGTGCATGCGGTCTTCGCGACGCGCCGCGGCATGGTGCCGGCGGTCCGATACCTGCTCGACGCACTCGTGGCGGGATTCGAGGAGTTCAACGAAAAGTGGTACAGCGGCCGTTGATGCTTCAACGCGGCGCGACCAAGGCGGCCGCGCCCGTCAGTTCTTCTTTTGCGCACGCGAAGGGCTGCTCGGCAAGGTGGTCCAGCGAGCCTCCAGGTCCAGTTTCCGGACATACTCGGTGAGCGCATCCGCAAATACGCGAATCTTCGCGGGCTGGTTCCGGCGGCTCTGGTACGCAATGTTGATCGTGAGCGGCGCCAACTCCCAGTCGCCCAGCAACGGAATCAGGCGGCCTGCAACGATGTCGTCATGCACGATGTACAGCGGTTGGATGACGATTCCCAGGCCGGCGCGGCCGGCTGCGCAAATGACCTGCCCTTCGTTCGACTCCAGCATCGCGTTGATCGGAATGTTGCGCCGCTCCCTGCCTCGCTTCAACTGCAACTGATACGGGTTCACCGCGTAGCTATAAACCAGCATGTTGTGTTTCGCGAGCTCCTCAGGCGCGCGCGGCTCGCCGTGCTGCGCCAGATAGCCGGGCGAAGCGGCCAGCACGCGCCGCGTATGCGCGAGCCGCCGCACGGTGATACCCGAATCGCCCTCCTGCTCGCGCGTGCGGATCGCGACGTCGATGCCTGCCTCGATGAAATTCGGGTAACGGTTCGCCGCCGTTATCTGCACGACGAGTTCAGGATAGCGTTGATTGAATTCGGGCAGCCACGGCGCGATATGCAACCCCGCGAACGATACCGAACTGGTGACACGCAGCACGCCTCTCGGCCGCTGCGCCATGTCGCTGACCGCGGTATCCGCTTCGGCCAGCTCTGACAGGATCGAGCCGCAGCGGCGCCGGTATTCACGCCCCGCATCCGTTAGCCACAGCCGCCGGGTGGTTCGCTCGACCAGGCGCGCGCCCAGCCGGTCCTCCAGCGCGCTCAACATGCGGCTCGCCGCCGCATTCGATATGCCGAGCCGCTCGGCCGCCTGGGACAGACTCCCGAGGTCTGCCGTCAGCACGAAGAACTCCATTTGTGTGAGGCGATCCATATCGCGATTCTTCCGCTAGCTGGAAATATGTTTTCACTATAGCGCATATTTCTCCTCGCAGAACGCCGCTACAGTGCGTACATCGGCGATCCAACCGATGCGGTCGGCAACACAGAACTCAAGGAGACATCATGCGCAACATCACCGAAGACACCATCACCCAAGCGGTGCTCGCCGCGATGTCCGGCTGTTCCAACGACCGGCTGCGCACCGTGATGACCAGCCTTGTGCAGCATCTGCATTCGTTCGCCAGAGAGGTCAAGCTGACCGAGAGCGAATGGGCGTACGCCATCAACTTCCTCACCGACGTCGGCCATATCACCGACGACAAGCGTCAGGAGTTCGTACTCCTGTCGGACACGCTCGGTCTTTCGATGCTCGTGACGACACAGAACAACCGCAAGCCGGCCGAATGCACGGAAGCCACGGTTCTGGGCCCCTTCTTTGTTTCGGGTGCCCCTGAATACAACAACGGCGACGACATTTCCAATGGCGCGGCGGGCCGCCCGTGTTTTGTTTCCGGCCGGATCGAGGGTCTTTCGGGTGAGCCTGTCGCCAGCGCCGAGATCGAGGTCTGGCAATCGGACGAAGAAGGCAATTACGACGTTCAGTATGTCAACCCCGACGACCCCAAGGTCGATTTCCAGGCGCGCGGCCGTTTGCAGACGCTGCCTGACGGACGCTTTCACTTCCGCTCGATTCTCGCCGAGGCCTATCCGATTCCGCACGACGGGCCGGTTGGCAAAATGCTCGATGCGCTCGGACGCCATCCGTGGCGCCCGGCCCATCTGCACTTCTGGGTCAAGGCGCCGGGCTATGAGCCGCTGATCACGCACGTGTTCCGCAACGGCGACCAATACCTCGACTCGGATGCGGTATTCGGCGTGCGTTCAACCTTGATCGTCGACTGGGTGGAGCATCCCGCGGGCATCGCGCCGGACGGCACCGTGATGGACACCCCGTTCTATACGCTCGACTACGACTTCGTTCTCAACCCTTCGGAGCATGCGTCGTGACGCGGCTTGTCGATACGCTCACCCATACTCTCGCCGGGACCCGATATGTCTACCTCTGAATTCGTCTATAACGGGCGCGCTACACGTGTTGTCTTTGGGAGCGGTTCACGCGCCCACGTCGAACGCGAAGTGGAGGCGCTACAGGCACAGCGTGCGCTGGTTCTATGCAGTCCAGAGCAACGCGCGTTGGGTTCATCGGTTGCCGAGCAATTGGGCGGGCGCGCAGCAGGCGTTTTCGATCGCGCTGTCATGCACGTGCCGGTTGAACTTGCCGCCGAGGCACGCACGGTCGTTGCATCACTGAACGTGGACTGCGTCATCGCGGTGGGCGGCGGATCAGCCATCGGACTCGCCAAGGCCATCGCCCTCGAGACGAGCTTGCCGATTCTCGCCGTGCCGACCACGTACGCGGGCAGTGAAATGACGCCCATTTTCGGGCTGACCGATGCGGGTCTGAAGCGCACCGGCACTGACTTGCGCGTCCTGCCCAAAACGGTGGTCTACGATCCGGACCTGACCCTCACGCTGCCGGTTGGCATGTCGGTTACAAGCGGCATCAACGCCATCGCTCACGCAGCGGAGGGATTGTACTCACGCGATGCCAATCCGCTTACCAGCCTCATGGCCGAAGAAGGCATCGCGGCGCTCGCGCGCAGCTTGCCCGCGATCGTTGCGCAGCCGGACGACCCATCCGCACGCGCCGATGCGCTCTATGGCGCCTGGCTGTGCGGCACAGTGCTTGGCAGTGTCGGCATGGCGCTGCATCACAAGCTGTGCCACACGCTAGGCGGCAGCTACAACCTCCCGCACGCCCCCACCCATACCATCGTGCTGCCCCACGCGCTGGCTTACAACGCGCACGCCGTACCCGATGCGATGAAACGCATTGCGCGTGCCATCGGACACGACAATGCCGCGCAAGGTCTCTATGAACTCGCGCGCGCGAACGGCGCACCCGTCGCGCTGAGGGACATCGGCATGCGCGAGGAGCAACTCGACGAGGCCGCCGACATCGCGTGCAACAACGCTTACTGGAATCCTCGCCCGCTGGAACGCGAAGCGATTCGCGCGCTGCTGCAGCGTGCATTCGATGGCAGCGCACCAAAGGATGGCTCGTAGTACGCGTTTTCTCTGATGCCAAAGCGACAGGTTATCTCGCAGTAGACCCCATTTTAAAAACGAGCGTCGCAAACAAAACTATGCTACCGTACAGTATAGAGTTTGCCGCTAACCTGTCGCAGCGTATCCGCACATGGCATCACGAACACTGTCAGTTGAACGACCTGTCGGAGCGCATCGTCCGGTAGAACTGAAGCGTGCTGAACAGCAGCGAGCGCAAGACACTCGCTGCGCCATCCTGAATGCCGCCCTCACTGAGTTTTCCACCAAGGGTTTCAAGGCCGCGAGTATTCGCAGCATTGCCGAGCGCATTGGGGTACAGCATCCGCTGATTACCTATCATTTCCGGTCTAAAGAAATACTTTGGCAGGCGGTGGCCGAACACGTATTCCAGCGCGTCCGGCAGGAACGCGATGCAAGTCTGTCCAGTTTCGGTCCGACCAGTGCGATCGACCGGGTCAAGCTGGCCTACCGGGCGCTGTTTCGCTTCACAGTAGACTTCCCCGAATTTCACCGCTTCATCCTTCAGGAGTCGCTGGGTCACAGTGCGCGGCTGCAATGGCTCGCCGATTCAAGCTTGAAACCGCTGATCGATTGGCTGCTGCCGCAAATCCGCGCTGCGCAGGAAGAAAACGCACTACCCAAGGTCGAGCCGATCGTTTTTCACTACATGCTGATCAGTTTGACGTCGACCTTGTCGGGATTCGGTCCGGAATTCTCAGCGACCAGTAATCGGTCGCCGTCCGATCCGGCGCTGGCTGAGGAGTATTGGCGCACGGTTGAGCAGCTCGTGTTTGGAGCCTCCGCGCCGTAGTAGGAAACCGGCAGGAGCGAGGCTCGGTGCCGAGCCTCGCTCAGGTCATCATTCAGATTGTCACTCGGGTAATCAGTTACTTGCCCGCTTCGCCATCAGCGCCTTACCTGCGCGCGCACCGTTGTCCCGGCCCATTTGCTGACTCACCCAATCGCCAATCGACACAACAGCGTCGAGATCGATGCCCGTTTCAATCCCAAGCCCGTCCAGAAGATAAAGCAGATCTTCAGTCGCGACGTTGCCGGTGGCGCCCTTGGCATAGGGGCAGCCGCCCAATCCGCCAACGGACGAGTGGAACACCGACATGCCGACCTGAAGCGCGCCGACGATATTCGCCAATGCTTGCCCATAGGTATCGTGAAAGTGGCCGGCAAGGCTGTCCAACGGAAACTCCCTCGCGGCAGCCTCAACGACTTGCTGGACGTGATGTACCGTGCCCACCCCAATCGTATCGGCGATGTCGATCTCGTCACACCCCAGGTCGCGAAAGCGCCTAACCATATCGACGACGGAATCCACACTCACCGGACCTTGATAAGGACACCCGAACGAGCACGAAATGCTGGCGCGCAATTGCAGTCCCGCTTCTTTCGCCATACGCGCCACGGGTGCAAAGCGCTCGAGAGACTCAGCCACGGAGCAATTGATGTTGCGCTGAGAAAATGCTTCGCTCGCGGCCCCGAAGATGACGACCTCATCCACCTTGCTCGCTATCGCGCCCTCGAGCCCTTTCATGTTGGGCGTTAGCGCGGCATACGCAACGCCTGCCTGGCGATCTATCCCCGCCATCACGGCGGCGCCGTCCGCCATTTGCGGAATCCACTTTGGCGAGACGAAAGACGCCGCTTCGATCCGGCGCACGCCGGCAACAACTAGTCGATTGACGAGCTCAATCTTGGTCTCGGTGGAAATGAACTTGCTTTCCGCCTGCAGCCCATCTCTGGGCCCGACTTCGACAACCTGTACGCGTTTTGGAAGATCGCGCCCCATACCTGCACCCCATTGTTCCTGGTGATTCAATATGCCAACACGTCTCGCCTGCGATGCGAAGCTGCACGCACCGCAGGCGAGACGTTGCCCTCAGCTTTACTTCGAAAGAACGAGCTGCAATACGCGGCGAAGCTCGGCTTCCGGATTGTCCGACAGCTTGACGCTACGCCATGCCACGTGATGGTCAGGACGCACCAGTACGCAGCCGCTGTCGCTGACTTCGCGCGCGCGCGACCAGTCGCCCGTGTAGTCCGCATGCCGTTGGCGGGGACCAATGACGTGCACGTCGATCTTCAAGCCGAACTCCTCGCCGACTTTCGCCGCGGCATCGACCCACGCTTCACCGCCAAGACCCGTGAACAGCGTGAAGCGCCCATGTCCGGCGAGGTCGAGCGTCGAGTGCTGGCGTCCGCGGGAATCGAAAACCCACGCGTGCGGCAGGCGTGCGCCGGGCCAGGTCGTCGACTGGTAGAACAGTTCACGGTCACGCTTGAATTCCGGTTCGGCCTCACCGTCCGTCACCGCGGCGCTCGACCGGTAGCGCTGATTCATCTCCACGCCGTGCGCGTCCAGTTCGTAGCGCTTGAACGCCAACGCGTCACGAATTTCCATGCGCTGCTTTTCCGCTGCCTCGGTCGACTGGCTGCGGGCATGCATATTTGCTTGCATGACTGCGCCGTCGTTCGCTTCGTCGATACCAAGTGCGCTGTAAAGCGGCGCGAACTCGGCAATCGACTGATTCGCGCGCGTGACGATCTGCTTCGCGATCGGCGCACGCTCGACCGTGTACGTATCCAGCAGCGCCTCGCCGGCCTGTCCATTGATGACGGCCGCGAGCTTCCATGCAAGATTGAACGCGTCCTGAATCGACGTGTTGGAGCCCAGCCCGCCCGACGGCGGGTGCCGATGCGCGGCATCGCCCATGCAGAACACTTTGCCGTTCTGCATGCGGGTGGCGTACATATTGTTCACGGTCCACGTGCTCGTGCCCAACAGCTCGATCTCGAGGTCCGATTTGCCGACCAGTTGACGTGCAATCGTGGTGGCCCGCTCGTGGTCCACGACAGGCGTGGGTTCGTTGATGTCGTATCCCCACACGATCAACCACTCGTTCCACGGGCGCACCATCCGGATCAGTCCCATGCCGATGCCGCCCACTTCCGCGCCCGGCTGCATGATCGGGTACAACACCGCCGGGCGATGCGCGACGAATTCGGACAGATCCGCACGGAACCAGATGTTCATCGAACCCCGAACGCCCATCTGCCCTTCGAACGGCAGGCCCGCGTCCTTGGCGACCTTGGAATTGCCGCCGTCCGCGCCGACGAGGTACTTCGACTTGACCGTAAACTCTTCACCCGACAACTTGTCGCGGCAGAGCGTGACGACACCGTCGTCGGTTTGCGTATGGCTCAGATACTCGGTGCTCATCCGCGCCTCGGTACCACGCGCGCAAGCCGTTTTGAACAACAGCGGCTCCATGAACGTCTGCGGCAGATCGTTCATTTTTGCCGGGCTCGACAGCTGGCGTTCCGCACGCGAAAGCGGATGCAGTCCCCAGCTCGGCACGCGGCCGATTTCTTCCCCGGTCAGGCTTTCGCAGAACACCGTCCCGCCCATCAGATCCTCATTGGTCGCATGCAGGTAGGCTTCCTGCTCCACCTGCTCACCAAGATCACGCAGCACTTCCATCGTGCGCAGGTTCGTGATGTGCGCCCGAGGCGTATTGGCCAGCCAACGGTATTGGTTGACGAGCAGATTTTTGACACCGTACGTCGAAAGCAGTGCGGCACAAGCGGAGCCGGCTGGCCCCGACCCAACGACCAGTACGTCCGTGGTTATTTCATACATTCGACACCTCCAATGGCTCAATGCCGTTGTCTCTTCGACCCATATTGATATGGATATCTAATCTTTACGGTTTCACGCATACAGCCTTTTGCGTGACTAACCGGCTTGTACAAACCTATCAGGCGGTTTTGCGCTCGGTCAGGTTCAGGTAGCGGATCATCTCCTCGCGCATCGCGAATTTCTGCACTTTCCCGGTAACGGTCATCGGCAACTCATTCACGAAGCGAATGTATTTCGGCACCTTGTAGTGAGCGATCTGTCCTCGGCAAAACTCCCTGATTTCTTCCTCGGTAGAACCCTCGCCTTGTCGAAGCACGATCCACGCACACAACTCCTCGCCGGTCCTCTCGTCCGGCACGCCGAATACCTGCACGTTCTGGATTTTCGGGTGCCTGAAGAGGAACTCCTCGACTTCACGCGGGTAGATGTTCTCGCCGCCCCGAATCACCATATCCTTCAGTCGTCCGACGATATTGCAGTAGCCGTCCGCATCGATCGTTGCCAGGTCGCCCGTATGCATCCATCCGTCGACGATGCTCTCACGCGTTTTCTCTTCGTCCTGCCAGTACTCCAGCATCACCGAGTACCCTTTCGTGCAGAGCTCACCGGTTTCGCCGACACCGACGGTACCGCCATCGACATCCACGATCTTGACTTCGAGATGCGGCTGGATCCGTCCAACGGTCGTGGTGCGCTTATCCAGCGGGTCGGTCGTCGCGCTCTGGAACGAAACGGGACTGGTCTCGGTCATGCCATACGCGATCGTGACCTCGCGCATATTCATTTTGGCCACGACCTGATTCATGGTCTCGATCGGGCACGGCGAGCCGGCCATGATGCCGGTCCTGAGGCTGCTCAGGTCGAACGACGCAAATTCCGCGTGCCCCAGCTCAGCGATAAACATGGTCGGCACACCGTGCAGCGCCGTGCAACGCTCTTCCGCAATGGCTGCGAGCGTCGCACCGGCGTCGAATCCTTCGCCCGGGAACACCATCTGCGCACCGGTCGACGTACACGCCAGCACGCCCATCACCATGCCAAAGCAGTGGTAGAGAGGAACCGGAATACACAGCGAGTCGGTTTCGGTGAACTTCATCGCCATCGCGACAAAGCGCCCGTTATTGACGATGTTCCGATGGGTCAGGGTTGCCCCTTTCGGACTGCCGGTCGTGCCGCTGGTGAACTGCACGTTGATCGGGTCGTGCGCGGAAAGTGTCTGCTCAATTGCATCGACGACCTCGCGCCCTTTCTCCTGAAGCACACCCTGACCGCGCTGCAAGACCGCGTGGAATGGCATCACACCCGATATGCCCCAATCGCCCACGGAAATCACCGTCCGAAGATCCGGCAGACGCGCGGCATTCAGACTATCCGGTTGCTGCGATGCCAACTCCGGCGCGATGTCGAGCAACATCGAAATGTAGTTCGACGTCTTGAAACTCTCGGCCGTGACGAGTGCCTTGCATCCGACCTTGCGCAGCGCATACTCGAGTTCCGAAGCGCGATAGGCGGGGTTGATGTTGACCAGCACAGCGCCGATGCGCGCCGTCGCGAACTGCGTAAGCACCCATTCAAACCGGTTGGGCGACCAGATGCCGACGCGGTCTCCCTTGCCGAGTCCCAGCGACAGGAAACCCGCGGCGAGCTGATCGACGCGCTCGTCCAGTTCTCTCCATGTCCAACGCACCTGTTGTTCACGGAATACGACAGCGGGTCGATCGGGGAACCGGAGCGCGGTGTCCCGCAAGAACTGGCCGATCGTCGACTCGCTCAACGGCACGTCCGTCGAACCCCTTACGTAGGCAACTCCATCGGCAGGCATGGTCAATCCGATGGAACCTTGTAAAGTTTGCATGAACCCATCCTCCATCATTGCTGCGCGTGTCGGGCCGGAGAGTCGGTCGCCACCGTCTGCCCCCAGCCGCGTCAGGCTATTTCCCGTAAAAGACCAGATCGCCTGGCTCTTCATCGACATCGAACGCCTTGGCCGTGTTGGCAAAGCCTCGCGTAGCGTCCTCCGTGTTATACAAGTCCATGGTGATATCCAGCATGACCGCATCCGCGCTGGTGATGCCGCCGCTCGACCACGCCTTGAGCAAGGTGCGCGTTGCCGCGTACGAAAGCGTGGGGCCGTCAGCGAGGCGCGCGATCAGTTCGCCGGCTACGCGTTCGAGCGCATCGGGTTCGGCAACGTGTGTCGCGATACCGAGATCGACGGCGACGTCGCCGGGGATCCCCTCACCCAGCATCGCGAAGCGGGAGGCACGGCTGCGGCCGACACGCTCGGCTAGCCGTTGAAGTGCTCCGGCAATCGGAAGCATCGCCGTGGTGACCTCGACGCAGCGGAACACCGTGTCGGACGCCGTCACAATGAAGTCGCAGGCCAGCGCGAGTTCGAAACCGCCGCCGAACGCCAGGCCTTGCACGACTGCCACAGTGGGAACGCGCAGTGCCTCGATGGCACGATACGAAGTGTTGACTTCCGCGACGAACGTGCGAAACCAGTTCAGGTCTTTACCCGGCCATTCGCGTACTTCCCCGCCGAGACTGAAGTTGGGACCCTCTGCCCGGATCACGAGCACTCGAATGTCGCTTTGGCTAGCCTCGTGAACCGCGTCACGCAGACACTCTGCATAGCGCGCGTCCAGTCTGTTGAACGGCGGATTCGCCAGGACGATATTCCCAACGTTGCCATCGCGCTCAAAACGTATGCTTTTCATCGCTTACCCTCAATTCTGGTTAAAGTCGCCGTGCGTCCATGACGGCGTGGCGTGAGTGATCAATCAGGACACCTGTTTCTTCACGGGCACGATCGGAAGCAGCAAGTGCGACGGGCGCTCCGCGTCCCGGTAGATCTTGTGGGTAACCGTGTCGCTGCTGCACACGTGATAAGGGATGTATTCGACGTCAGTCATTGCGCCCGTTCCGGTCGGAGCGTCGAGACTGCAGATCTCGATACAGATTCGATGACCGGCCTTGAACTGGTTTGCAGTGGCGAGAATCTGGATTTCGTACTTGACGATCTCGCCCGGCGTGACCGGCTCGATAGAGTCTTTCGTCATCTTGTGGAACGGTTCGCCCGGCGTGGACCGGTCTGGATCCGTCGCGCGATACGACGCTTTCAGCCAGCCGCGGGTGAGCTCGCGTTCCGGCAGCGTATCCGGAACCGATCGTTCGCCTACGCGCGCCGTGACGACCGACACATCCGGCCCGACGTCCTTGAGCACGACGATCCAGTTCGTGTCCGGCTGGTCAATCTCTGCGTAGAGGGTGAGCGAGATGGGACCGGCAACCAGCACATCCTCGGCGAGCGGCTCGGTCATGTAGCGCAGGCGCTCGACCTTGGCGGTCTTCTTGAGCGGCATCTGCGTAAAGACATCCGGCTCGCGATGCGAGTTGCCGACTTCCGACGCAGGCCGCGGAGCGTTGGTGGAAAGTCCTTCCCAACCGCCGAGGTAATACTTTTCCCATTTCGTTTCGGGCAAGGGCCAGTCGGTCCCGGTTCGCCATTCATTGGCGCCCATGACCCAGTAGCGGACCGGGGGCTCGTCCATGATGCCGGTGTCGATGCCCTTTAACCAGTAGTCGTACCAGCGAATCACTTCGTCGTGGTACTGATGGAATGGCCGTTCCAGATGCGCGGGGCCCGTGAAGATCAGCTTGCGCGGCTGCTTGACGTTCTTGAAGTAGTGCTGGGCGCCGAGCCAGTGCAGTTTGTAGGTGTACGCGTAGGCGCCGGAACCCGTGTAGTACGGCACCTTGATCGACTTGAATGCTTCCTCGGCACGCTCGACGGTCCCGTCTGCCTCCCACGGGTTCGTCATCATGTGATACATCACCCACGTGCGCTGGCCCTTCTGCGTCAGGATGTTGTAGAGGTTGATGTACATCTTGTAGTCGGGATTGCGCATCGCTTCGCGCCAGAGCTGCTCCTGCTCGTCGGGCAACGGACCCGGCACGCCGCGCGGCTCATGCACCGTGCTGAAAACATCGAGCAGGTACGGGAACGTGTGCAACACGCCACCCGGATTGAAGTCGCGGAATCCGAACATGCCGCCGTATGCGCTGCACGCGTCATACGGGAAGATTGCCTTGAGTGCGGGGTGCCCCTGGCCAGCCGCGCGCCACTGCTCGCCGGCAAAGCCCGAAATCCCCACCATCCCGACCTTGCCGTTGGACCACGGCTGCTGCGTGATCCATTCGATCATGTCGTAGTGGTCGGTGTTCTCCTCGCCATAGTGGCCTTCCGACTTGGCTGAACCCCGAGGTTGCGCAATGACGTGCACATAGCCATTGGCGACGAAGCGGCGGGTGTCGCCCGCCTCGACCGGCCCGAACCAGAGCGGAGCATGCGCGGGCTGCGGAGGCAGCACGTCGGCAATGTCCGGTCCCTGGAGATCCTTGTTGTGCAGAGCCGAAGCGTACAGCACCGGATACTTTGCGTCCCCATCCGGTCGATAGACGTCTACCGCAAGGCGGGTACCGTCCCGCATCGTGACGACGACGTCGCGTTCCTCAATCATGTCTCCTCCTGTTTCGTAGGCGCGCATGGCCCCAACAGACAGTCATGTCTGGTCTAAAAAAGTCACCGGTTATCTGCCGACTCGTGTTTCCTGTTCGCTTCCTGGCGAAGACCACACGATCAAGCAGCTTTCGTTAATTCACTATACTGCACGCTCGTAAAGTATGCAAGGCGAACGAAGAGGACCGCCATCGCCCCATCAGCAAAGTGGGAGCTGCTAGCGGCCTAAGTCACTTGCGTCCAAGCAGCCGGGCGGCGTTGTCCCCATACACCTTCGTCATGTCGATGCCGGGAATCTGGATGTCGTCCAGCACTTTTCCGAACTGTCGAATTGCGCTGACCGGCGCGAATGGGAAGTCCGAACCGAAGAGAATGTGATCCGGATCTGCGACTTGCGCCAGCGCGCTCAGAGGCGCATAGCCGCCCGCAAGGGCCGTGTCGAAGTAGAAGGCCCTCACCGCTTCATGCGTATCGCCCGCTCGCTCAGTTCCACCAGGCATCATGGAAACGGAGAGCGCGATGCGCGGTACGAGAAACGGCAGCGTTCCTCCTGCATGCGACAGGATGAAGCGAATATTCCTGAAACGCTTCATTGCACCGGAAATGATCAGGCTGGTGGCTGTGCGCGTGGTCTCGAAGGGGTACTCGATCACGGACGCGGGAGCCACCTTCGGAATGTCGTGAGGCGGCTGGTTGGGGTGAATGAAAACCACCGCGCCGCGCCTGTCCAGCTCTTCCCACAACGGCGTGAAATGCGGGTCGCCCAGATACATGCCGTTGTAGTTCGTAAACACAATGAAGCCATCAACGTTCAGCTGGTCGATGCTATAGCTGACTTCCTTCAGAGCGGCATCGACATCCGGCAGCGGCAGGCTCGCAAAGGAGCCGAACCGTCCGGGATTCTGCGCCCTGAGTTCCGCGGCATGGTCATTGCATTTTCTCAGCAGCGTGGGGGCGTCCGGAAGCGTTGGGCCGGACGAAATGGACAGGATCCCCTCGTCGATGCCGTTCTCATACATCATCGCGAGGGCTGCCTCGACGGACCAGCTCGGGGCAATGCCATTCGGCATCGCCGCATTCAGCAAATCCAGACCTACCGCGTCCACATAGAGTTTCGGCAAAAAGTGCTGGTGCGTATCAATCTTTCGCTTCGACATGACCGTTGTCTCCTGAACTAGTC
>DASVNP010000284.1:0-7329 GCA_036383775.1 Paraburkholderia sp.
AGCTTTAGCCGTTCTGTATTTGGCAGGCGTGGGTGATGACGGTTGCAAAAAAGCCCCGCCAGGCAGGGCCGAGCGGGGCTTTTTGAGGTGTCTGGATGTTGCTGGTTGGTCCCCCCGACAGGAATCGAACCTGTATCTAGCGCTTAGGAGGCACTTGTTCTATCCATTGAACTACGGGGAGATGGATATTTGCAATGGGACGACCAAGGCTTTGCTGCTATCGGCTTTAGCCGCATCCCATGGGCGTTTCCGGCATTTCTGCTTCTTCCTAAATGAAGCGCCGTGACAGCCTGTGAATCCCAGTTTATAGCAGCGTCTGCTACAAGTTGACCCTGTAGCGCCGAAAGCGATCTGGCACTGCTACAGTTTCCGACGCGGATAAAACATGGCTTCAACCCTGCCAGCAGGCAGTCGCTGACGTGCCCAGCTACGCAAGCGAGGGCAGAGTATAGCAAAAACGTTCAAAACGAAAGGTGCTGACGAAGCCCTGGCGCGGGACAAAGAAGTCGAGATCGACAAGGGCTAGAGCGCTGCCGACGCAGCCACTTTCATCTTGGGCGACCCGGTCAAAAAGTATCGCGAGGCACGTGCCGAATCTGACCGCGCCATGAAGCCGAAATCGCGCGAGCATTCGATCCTGCCGCGCCCGGATGATGCGTTCGAAGGTCACTTAGCCACACGCCTCACGATGCGTTGCCGTCGTTCATCACCGGTCGCCTTAGCCTCGCAACCAAAGATTGATCGACCATCCATCACGGCCGGCCACGGCTGCGATTTCAGGTGAACGCCGGCTGGCTCCTGACGCTTGGCCGTTCCCGCATTCTCGCGAACCAGGCTAGAAGGGCTTCGCACTCCGCAGGCACGGGCAGCTCCACGATCGACGCAAAGACCAGGCCGCCAATGAGCGTGATGTCGGCCATCGAGAAGGCATCGCCAGCGACAAACGGCTGTTTCTTCAGAACGCCATTGAAGTAGCGCATGCCCCTCAAGGCTTTGTCGCGCTGACGAAACCCCCATTCGGAGTTCTGATAGAGCTCGACCTTGGGCCCAAGCCCTGGCGTGGCATGGTGGAAATAGACACTGATGGCATCGAGCAACTCCTGCTCGGCGCGCTTGCTCATCATGTGGATCACGCCCTTTTCGAGCGGTGTCCTGCCGGTCAGCGTGGGTGCGCCATCGAGCGCATCGAGGTATTCGGTAATGGCGGTGCATTCGGCGATGCAGGTTCCGTCGTTGAGTTCGAGGACCGGCAGCGTGCCCGAGTAGTTTTTCTCGGCGATGAACTCGGGCCTTTTGTGCTCTCCCTCGTAAAGATCGACCATCACGAACTCGACGCGCGATTGCAGATTTTTCTCAGCCAGGGCGATACGGACGCGTGTCGGATAAGGTCCTTTGGGGAAATCGTAAATCGTCATGATCGGGAGTGCGGTTACGTCAAAATTAATGGTGCTGGAAGTCATGCTTGCCTCGCTGTGCGCTCTGTTACATGGGATCGGACAATATAGGGAGGTATTGCCCACGACGACTACCTAACGTTCGTTAGGTTTACAGTAGAGGCTATACTTCCCTGTGTCAACAGTCATTCCAGTTTGCGGAGGCGGTAGTAGTGAAGAACGATTCAGGCTTGACGTCCAGGGAGCGAATCCTGGTGGCTGCCACAAAGATTGCGCAGGCGCACGGCTATGGCGGCTTGAATTATCGTGATCTCGCTGAGGACGTCGGCATCAAGGCTGCGAGCATCTACCATCACTTCGCAAGCAAGGCCGATCTCGGCGCAGCGGTGGCGAGGCGTTATTGGGAGGAATCAGCAGCTACCCTGGATGCGCTTTTGGCCGAATCCGCGGATCCGATCGACTGCCTGCGCCACTATCCCGATACGTTTCGCAAGGCGCTTGAGAGTGGCAATCGCATATGCCTTTGCAGCTTCATGGCCGCGGAATCTGATGACCTGCCGGAAACGGTGACGAAAGAGGTCCAGGCCTTTGCCGACGTGAATGTTGCGTGGCTGAGCCGGGTGCTATCCGCCGCGGACGTGGTCAGCTCCGAGGATAGCGAACGGCGTGCTCGCGCCATCTTCGCCGCCGTCGCTGGCGCTCAGCTCATTGCCAGGAGTCGCTCGGATATTTCTCTCTATGACGGGCTAATTGAAAGCTATCGCGTTGCGGGTCTTCTGCCGGCATAGCAGTAGTCAGTAGTGAGCAACTCGGTCTACGCGGACTCACGTATCGGCGAAGTACGAATGGCCGCTTTTTCGCGGAGAACAGACTAACGGACCTCGGGTCAGGCGTCATCGCCAATGTCGCTTCCTGGCCGATAGTCGTCGAATGAGCGCGTGCGAGCCGTGACTGTGTAACAGTCGGCTGATGTTCCAGGAGGGGAAGTTTCGCGTGCTACGGATTCGCTACAGCAACGGTAGCAATCGATATCTGACGGGCGTTGCGCCTGTCATTCCATCCCCCTGAACTTCGGGGCGAGGACCAAACCAAAACAACCGCTGTTAAGCCCTCCCACAAAGCAAACGGCCCAGCGGGCATCACCCACTGGGCCGCGCGAACCGCCCGGCGCGCTACATCAAGCAGCACACCCCTGGCTCAATCAAGTTCGCTCAGAATTCCACCACCGCGAACTCCGCCTTGCCTACATCGCACAGCGGGCAGCGCCAGTCGTCCGGAATCGCGGCGAAGCGCGTGCCCGGGGCGATACCTTCTTCGGGAAGGCCTTCTTCTTCGTTGTAGATCCAGCCGCAAATCAGGCAGACCCAGCTCTTATATTCAATCAGTTCAATTACTTCGCTCACGACGTACTCTTCTTTGGTTCGGTGCATTGATCCGCCCAGTCTGCCCCTTTTTTGGGCATGGCGGCGACCCGCAATATTACCGGAATTTGTCAATTGGACAGATATTTACCCATGCGGCATTGCCGCAAAGTGCCTGACACATGTCCGGGCCCGCGTGACGGACCCGTCATACACAGCGTGTATGCTTTGATCCGCAGCCAGTGGTTTGGACAGGCGCGCCGGGCGCCTGACATGCATTGCGACGATCGGTCTCAGGTCACTGGAGCCGCGATCGATGCCCGCATGGCCCGCGCATGACTCTTGTTTCCCAAAAAGGAGAAAAACGATGTTCAAAAACAAATGGTTGGCCGGAACTGTACTGGCCGGGTTGCTCGCGGTTTCGAGCGCGGCGCAGGCCGCAGGCGTGTCTTTCGTGCAACCGGCAGACGGCGCGACCGTCACCAATCCGGTGCACGTGGTGTTCGGCGTCGACGGTATGAAGATCGCGCCGGCGGGCACGATGACGGAAGGCACGGGCCATCATCATCTGCTGATCGACGGCAAGCCGCTTCCCAAGGGCGAAGTGATTCCCGCCACCGACAAATCGCTCCACTTCGGCAAGGGCCAGACCGAAACCGATCTGACGCTGCCGCCGGGCGACCATACGCTGACGCTGCAATTCGGCGACGGCGCGCATCGTTCGTATGGCCCCGAAATGAGCAAAACCATCACGGTGCACGTGAAGTGACGTGACGGGTGAGACGGCTGGACGTGCGTGAGCACCGTCCGGCCGCATTTTTCTGTTTTGTCTCCTCGCTTGCGCAGGACTTGAACGCAGTCGAAACCGGTCTGCATAGGACTTGCGTACGGTTCATCCCCATTCCGCAAGCCGGTCATTCGGCCTATCTCTTCCGGCAGACAGGCACCCGCCCGCGCGCCCGGTACAATGAGCAGTTCCGACTCATCGCTGTCTTCTCCAATTCTCCATGTCGCTTTACACCATTACCGGGGCCCAACTGGCGTTCGGTCACGTCGCGTTGCTCGATCACGCGGATTTCTCTCTCGAAGCGGGCGAGCGCGTTGGGCTGATCGGCCGTAACGGCGCGGGCAAGTCGTCGCTGCTGAAAATCGTCGCCGATCTGACCAAGCCGGACGATGGCCTCGTCACGCGCCAGCAGGGCCTGACCTCGGTCTACGTGCCGCAGGAGCCGGAGTTCGATACGGACGACACGGTGTTCGAAGCGGTCGCCGCCGGTCTGACCCACGCCCGCGAGCTGCTGGATCAATACGACGCGGTCGCCAATCAACTCGCCGACGAGCCGGAAGGCGCAGAGCACGACGCGCTGATGTCGCGCATGAACACGCTGCAATCGGAGCTCGACCATTCGGACGCCTGGAACTGGAGCACGCGCGTGGCCACCACGCTGCAGCAGATCGGTCTGAATGGCGAGGCGCGGGTCGGTTCGCTGTCGGGCGGGATGCAAAAGCGCGTCGCGCTGGCGCGTGCGCTGGTTGTGCAGCCGGACGTGCTGCTGCTCGATGAGCCGACCAACCACCTCGACTTCGATGGCATCCGGTGGCTCGAGGAGTTGCTGGTCTCGCTGCGTGCGGGTCTGCTGTTCATCACCCACGATCGCGCGTTTCTCGACCGTGTTGCCACGCGCATCGTCGAACTGGATCGCGGGCGTCTGCTGTCGTATCCGGGCAATTTCAGCGCGTATCAGACACGGAAGGCGCAGCAGCTTGAAGTCGAGCAGGTCGAAGCGGCCAAGTTCGACAAGCTGCTCGCCCAGGAAGAAGTGTGGATTCGCAAGGGCGTGGAAGCGCGCCGTACGCGTAGCGTCGGCCGGATCGCGCGGCTCGTGCAGATGCGCAATGAGCGCGCCGAGCGCCGCAACGTTCAGGGCAACGTCAAACTCGACGTAGGCCAAGGCGAAAAGTCCGGCAAGATCGTCGCCGAGCTGACCGACGTCACCAAACGCTACGGTTCGCGCACGGTGGTGGATACCTTCACGGCCACGGTGATGCGCGGCGACAAGATCGGCTTTGTCGGTCCGAACGGTGCGGGCAAAACCACGCTGCTGAAAATGATCCTCGGCGAATTGCCGCCGGACGAAGGCACGGTGCGCGTCGGCACCAATCTGCAGGTTGCTTACTTCGACCAGATGCGCGCGCAACTCGATCTGGACAAGAGTCTCGCCGATACGATCAGCCCGGGTAGCGAATGGGTCGAAGTCAATGGCCAGAAGAAGCACGTGATGAGCTATCTCGGCGACTTCCTGTTCGCGCCGGAACGCGCGCGTTCGCCGGTCAAGTCGCTGTCGGGCGGCGAGCGCAATCGCTTGCTGCTGGCGCGTCTGTTCGCGCGGCCGGCTAACGTGCTGGTGCTCGACGAACCGACCAACGACCTCGATATCCCGACGCTCGAACTGCTCGAAGAACTGCTCACCGAATACGACGGCACGGTGCTGCTGGTCAGCCACGATCGCGCGTTTCTCGATAACGTCGCGACCTCGGTGATCGCGTCGGAAGGCGGCGGCAAGTGGCGCGAGTACGTCGGCGGCTTTACAGACTGGCAGATTCAGCGCGACCGTTCGCAACAGATGGCGCAGGACGCACAGAAAGAAGCGGCCAAAGAAGTGGCGTCGAAGGACAGCGGCGCAAGCGGCGCGGGCCGCAATACGCAGCGCGCGGCCAAGCTGTCGTTCAAGGATCAGCGCGAACTCGAGGCGTTGCCGGCGAAAATCGCCGCGCTCGAAGCGGAGCAGAAAACCATCGGCGCCCAACTCGAAGACGGTTCGGTCTTCGCGAAAGACGCCCAGGAAGGCACGCGCCTGACCGAGCGCTACGCCGCGATCGATGAGGAACTGCTGATCGCGCTGGAACGCTGGGACGAGCTGGAAAACAAGCGCAAGTGATACACGGGGGCGGCGTGATCCGAGGTCGCGCCGAATTCATGCAGAGAGCGGGGGGGCGTGGCTGCGCAGCGGGCCCGTCGCAGTTTTTTTACCGTCCTGTAGTGGTCTCATCGCGGTCGCATAATTGGTCGAAGCCGTGCGCCGCCCCTTATCTAAACGGCCAATCCTGCATCACGTGAATTGCCGCCTGTATCGAAATCAGTAAAATACCCCGCGAACAGGCTTCCCCCGGCGTTCGCACCGGCAGGCCGTTGCCGGGCTGTGGAGCCCGCACCGAGCCGCCGTCGAGCGCGCCCATGGGAAGCCAGGCGATAAAACACGTTGCCCGCGCTGCGGGCACCCCACCTAACCCCGTTGTTTCGTTTCGCTTTTTTTGAAAACTCAACGCATTGTCCACGGACTTATGAACAGGACCTGTGGACAACGATGAACCGACGCACCCGAGTCAACCATGTCTACGAAAAAGCCAAACGCCGCGTATAGCGAAGCGTCGATCAAGGTGTTGAAGGGCCTGGAGCCGGTCAAGCAACGGCCCGGGATGTACACCCGCACCGAAAATCCGCTGCACATCATTCAGGAAGTTATCGACAACGCGTCGGACGAAGCCCTTGGCGGCTACGGCCGGCAAATCACCGTCACGCTGCACGCCGACCATTCGGTTTCGGTCGAAGACGACGGCCGTGGCATTCCGTTCGGCCTGCATCCGGACGAAGGCGTACCGGTCGTCGAAATCGTTTTCACGCGCCTGCACGCGGGCGGCAAGTTCGATAAAGCCGCCGGCGGCGCGTACACGTTCTCGGGCGGCCTGCACGGCGTCGGCGTGTCGGTTACCAACGCGCTGTCCACTCGCCTCGACGTCACCGTGTGGCGCGACGGCAAAATCGCCGATCTGAGTTTCGCCAACGGCGACGTCGCCAAACAACTCGAAGTCCGCCCCGCAGCCAAAGGCGACAAGAAGTCCGGCACGCGTGTCACCGCGTGGGCTAATCCGAAATACTTCGATTCGCCGAATCTGCCGCTCGGTGAACTGCAGCGTCTGCTGCGCTCGAAAGCGGTGCTGTTGCCGGGCGTCGAAGTTACGCTGATCAACGAGAAAACCGGCGAGACGCAGACCTGGAAATACGAAGACGGTCTGCGCGGTTATCTGCTCGAAGGCATGAACGGCAGCGATCTGCTGATTCCGCTCTTCGAAGGCGAGCGTTATGTCGAAAACTCGCGCGCGAGCGAAGAGACGTTTGCCGAAGGCGAGGGCGCGACGTGGGTCGTCGCGTGGAGCGAAGAAGGTACGCTCATGCGCGAGTCGTACGTCAATCTGATTCCGACGCCCGCGGGCGGCACACACGAATCCGGTTTGCGCGACGGTCTGTTCCAGGCAGTGAAGAGCTTTGTCGAGTTGCACAACCTGCAGCCGAAGGGTGTGAAGCTGCTGGCGGAAGACGTGTTCGCGCGGGTGTCGTTCGTGTTGTCGGCGAAGGTGCTCGATCCGCAATTCCAAGGGCAGATCAAGGAGCGCCTGAATAGCCGCGACGCGGTGAAGCTGGTGTCGTCGTTCTCGCGGCCGGCGTTGGAGTTGTGGCTGAATCAGCACGTCGAGCACGGCAAGAAGCTCGCCGACCTCGTCATCAAACAGGCCCA
>DASVNP010000285.1:0-30209 GCA_036383775.1 Paraburkholderia sp.
CTGATCAACTACGAATGCCGCCCGAACCTCGGACTCCTCGCCGGCGACAGCTATCTGTACGCGATGACGCGCCCACTGGTCGCGCCGCCCGTGACCCCGGCGGCCGCGTGGCTCGCCAAACATGCCGACTGGGAGCCGGCCTGACGCGGCGCGAGCGCGGCGGGCATGCGACGCTCAGCGTGAGGTTTCGACAAAAGCTTCCTTGCTCATCCGCGCGACACGCCATAAGCTTTCGGCAATTCATCGCACGGCCCCCGCGCCGCGGCGGCTAACGCGCCCATGTCGAACGCGAGACCTGCGTGGCGCGAGCGCGTCCTGTGCGGGCGCTGCCCGTCGTACCGATCCGCCCATCCCTGCTGGAGAGCCACGATGTCGCTAACGCGACCTACGGAGCCGGTCATTGCCTTCGGCCGCTACCGCCTGTCGCAGAACCCGCCGCGCCTCACCGCCGACGGCGTGCCTGTCGACATCAGCGCCCGCGCGCTTGAGCTTCTGTTCGCCCTCGTTGAAGCCGAAGGGCGGCCGGTGCCGCTCGCCGAACTCGGCCAGCGCGCATGGCCGCGTGTGAACGTCGAAGCCAATACGGTGCAAGCCCAGGTATCCACGCTGCGACGCGCGCTCGGCAACGACCGCGATCTGGTGACGACCGTGCCGGGCTACGGCTACCGCTTCGCCGGGCGCGCGCGCCTGCTCGATGCCGACGACGCCGCGCCCGGCGCAAGCGGTCTGCCGCCCACAGGCGCGCTCGCTTCAGCACACGCATTGCCCGAGCCGGCCGCGCTACGCATACCGGTACGTCTTACCGCATTCATTGGTCGGCATGCCGAACTATCGGAACTGCTTGGACTGCTTTCCGCCGCCCGCGTGGTCACGCTCACGGGCGCGCCGGGGCTCGGCAAGACTCGCCTTGCGCACGAAGCCGCGCGGAGGCTGGCCGCGCATGTGCCGGACGGCGTCGTCGCGATTGCCCTGCCGCCGCACATGCAGGCGGACAGCCTGATCGATGCGTGCGCGCTTGCCCTGCGCATTGCGCCGGAACACGGCACCGACGTGTTCGAGCGCCTGCTCGAAGCGATCGGCACGCGCCGCATGCTGCTGATTGTGGACTGCAGCGAGCCGCTCAGGGAACCCGCGGCCCATCTGCTCAACACGCTCATCTCAGCGGCGCCGGGTTTCCGGGTGATCGTCACGGGCACCGCGCCTCTGCTCATCGCCAGCGAATATCTCGTGGCGCTCGGACCGTTACGCATACCTGATCATGTCAAGGTCAGCGCCCACGAAGCACGCGAATACGACGCGCTGCGCCTGCTGTTCGCCCGTCTCACGATGCTGCTCACCGGGCGGGAGCAACGCGCGGTGCGGCCGCTCGCCGACTTCGACGCCGGACGTCTCACGCCCAATACGCTGGCGATGGCTGCACTGATCGCGCGGCGGCTCGACGGCGTGCCGCTCGCGCTCGAACTGGCCGCGGCGGCAATCGACCGGCGCATGCGCACGGCGATGTCGCTCGATGCGGCGTTGTTCTCATTTGCTCGCGAGCTCGACGATCTGATGGCACGGGGCGGCGGCACACCCAATCAGCTGCTGTCACGGCTCGCGCCAGTCGCCGCGGTGCTTCAGTTGCACACCGCCGACTTTCCCGAGGCGACGCGCGCGCTGCTCTGGCGTCTGGGCGTTTTCAGCGGCGAATTTACCCGCTGCTCGGCGATCCGCATGCTGGCCGAACTCGCCCCGCGGCAGGAAGGCGGCGACGCGAACGCCTCGCAAACCGACCTCGGCTTCGAAGCGTCGCTCGACGATCTGCTCGACGCCGGGCTCGTCGAGCAGATCGAAAGCGACGGAGTCGTCACGCTGCGGCTGCCGCACGCGGTGCAGCTGGTCGCGCGCGAAATGCTCATGCAGGGCGGCGAATGGGATCCGGTCGCCGCCGCGCTGGCGCAGTCACTCGCGCCGCGGCTCGCCGCGCGCCGCTCTCATGGGGACCCGCGGCCGGGCAACGTGCTGGATCGCATCGATATAGACGATCTGCGCGCGGCACTCGACTGGTCGTTGCACAACGACCGCTTCGAAACGGCGATTGCGTTGCTGGAATGCTCCATCACGCTGTGGCGCGCGCTGTCGCTCACCCGTGAATATTTGCGCACGATCCGCGCCGCGCTCGAGCGCGTGGAGCTCAGCACGCCGCGCCGCATTCGCGACGACATGCGCCTGCGCGTCGCGCTCGCACATGCACTGCCTCTGACCCAGGCGCCGCTCGACGAGGTAACGCACGCGTGGCAGGCCGCCTACGAACTCGCCAATGCCTGCGCCGACAACACGTACCGTCAGCATGCGCTGATCGGCCTGATCGTGTGTTCCGTGAAGGCTGGCGAACTCGAACGCGCGATGGACCTGCAAGCCTCCTACGACCGCATTGCCCAAGCCAACTGGAAAGCCTCGCAGCGCGCCGGAACATCGTAGCGCGCGGCTTCGCGTTTCAGGTCATGGCTTCGCCCGCGGCCGCTTCCCGCAGACTCCCCTGTCACATTCGACGGACATAGTGCAAGCCGGTCCCACGCTGCCGCGCTGCCATGTCCGATCCCAACCGGATCAACCTCCCTGCCTCGCCGGGCTTCGTCGAAGGTGCGCCCGACGCGCACGGCGCCGCGCAACCACCCGGCACGGCGCCCGCGCATCATGTGAATGCGCCGCAGCCGGCGGTGCCCCATGGGGTGCTGGCGCGGCTCAAGTCGTCGCTGTCGCGCTCGGCCGATACGTTCCGCGCGCGCCGCTTCGATCTCAGTACGCTCGCCAATCAGCACAGTTCGCACGGACGAACCTCGGGGCCGGAGAACTACATGAGCGGCAGCAAGCGCTACGCGCCGGAGGAGCCGGCGAGGCAGGCACGCGTCGCCGGGGCAGCGCTCGAGATGACCGAGCGGATGGTGTCCGAGGCCATCGGGCGAACCGTCGCACCGGTACCGGTGGCGGCTCACGCGTCGCCGGCTGTGCAAGCCCGGCCCGCCCAGCCGGCCCAGCCAGCGCCGCTCGACTCCGTCACCACCCGCGAAGCGCTGCTCACCTACGTGCAGCGGGAATTCAGCTGTCCGCCTGACCGCCTGCTCGAGCTCAGCACGTTCGCGTCGCGGCTCTACCATCTGACGCCGCCCGATGCCGCCACGCAAACGGCAGCGGCCACCGCCGCCACGCGCGGCGCGCTCCTGGCGCGGGCGATCCGGCAGACGGGCATCACGGACGTGCAACACGCGCACATGGCCCTCGAACGTGTCGGCATGCTCGACTTCAACGCGCCGCACACCGCCCATAGCGCAAGCGACGCCGACCGTGAGGCGTGGCAGATCGCGCGGCTGCTGTCGCGTTCGAGCGAGGGCTTCCAGACGCTCGACGCGCTGCGCACGTCCGTGATGCAGCCGTTCACCGACGACAGCCACCGGCTCGCCGTCAAGGTCCTGTTGGAGAGCGCCGATGCGCTCGATCCGACGCCGCCGGGCATGCCGCATCCGCCGGGACAGGATCGCGCGCCCGGCACGATCGCGCAGCAGGCAGGGCTCGGCAACGGTCCGCTGACGGCGGATGAGCCTGGGCCGAACGCGCTGGCCAAGCGCGCATTCGATGCCGCCGCCACCCTCCTCGAACACGGCCGCGATGCACTGACGCCGGATCAGCGCGGCGCGTTTTTTGCGTGGCGCCAGTCGTTTGCCGAAGACGGCCGGCATAGCGACCTGTCGCAGGCTCGCGAGCGTTTGAACAAGTTCTCCGCGAAGACCATCGGCCGGGTTGGCGAAAACCGCTTCAGGACGCTGCTGCCGCGCATGTTTCGCGGCAAGCACAAGTCGCCGCTGTCCGCGCTGCGCTTCGGCACCCAGGGCGTGCCGCGCAAGACGGTGGCAGAGGAACGCGCCGCGCTGCAAAAAGGCCTGCGCGACGCGCGCGCAACGTTCGACCACAGTCCCGCGCTGCAACCCGCGGCGGCACTAGAGCATGCGCGGCCGGAACGATCGCTGGTCGAGCTCGCGGCGCTGCATACGTGGCTCGAACGCGGCGGTTTTCCGAATGGGCGGATGGACGAGGACGCGATTGTCGCGACCGCGCAGCGCGCGCAGCAGATGTGCGCGGGACTGCGCGAAGGCGACGTGTCTTCGCCGCAAACCCTCGCCCGCGTGCAGCAGGCCACCGCGCGCTGGAGCGCGATGACGCCGCAGCAGCTCGCGAAGACCAAGCCGTTCAACGCGATCGCCAAACGGCCGTTCACGGTCGAGCGGCTCGCGCTGTGGGGCAAGGTCGCACGAGTGCCCGACGACGCCCCCTTCTGGCACTCCATCAGCACGCTGCGTCCGCTTGCTCAACCCACCACGCCGGCGCACGCCGCCGACAACCCCGACGACGTGCGCGGGACGCTCAAGGAAGTGATCGAAGATCTGCCGTCGGGCGCGCGCTTGCGGCTCACGGATGGCAGCCGCCAGGGCATCAGCACGCGCGGCCTGAACGCGACGTTGATGCAGGCCCACGGCATTCCAGTTTCACCTCGCCTTGACCTGCGCGCCTCGCGCACGCGTGAAGCCGTGGTCGAAGTGAGCCGCGCGACGCATGGCGTCGAGATGTTCGTCGGCACGGCGGAGAGCTCGCTGCATCACGTGGGCGCGGGGCTGATGGTCGGCTACGACATCGAAGCGGGGATCACCAACGTGCGCGCGGGGCTCGTCACCAATGTGATTCTGCATTCGCGCGAACTGACCAAGCCGCGCGGCGTGTCGTTGCGCGTCGCGCGCCGCGTCAAGCCGGACGGATCCGGCTACGACGACAAGGCGATGCGCGCGAAGCTCAACGAGATCGTCGACCACGTGTTCGACGAAGCCACCGCGGCCCACGGCGACGGCTCGAACGGCGTGTGGAACCGTCTTGCGGAGCGCTTCTTCGACGACCCCGATGTGTCGATCAGTTGGACCGACGGGCAAACCAGCAATACGCGCCGCGGCGTGACAGTGGATGCGACCGCGACGCTCAAGGTGCCGGGCCTCAGCAGCAAGACCCACGGCGGCTTGTCGGCGCGCGTGGGCCCCGCCCTCGGGGTGGGATGGGAAAAGTCGCATCAGACAGTCGATTCCGCCGAGCGCACCGGCCGCGTCCAGGTAGAGCAGCATCGCGTGGGGTTCGGCAACCTCTGGCAATTGCGCGGCGGCATCGCCCCCGGCTTCTCGCACGCGCTCGATTCGGCCGGCTCAAAGAGCGTGGGCCTGTTCTCGGTCGACACGCCGGCCGCCACGATGACGATCAAGGACCGCAACCGTTCCGCCAAGCTGCAGCTGGTGCGCGAAGACGGCAAGCTGAACTACCGCGCCTGCGTGCTCGACGTCGAGTTCCTCGATTCGCGGATGTACACGCGCGCCGTCGACGCGGCACGCCCCGAACTGATCGACCTGTTCGCGGCGAAGGTTGTCGCGCAGCGGGAGCGCGAGAGCGCGCAGACCAACGCGGGAGGCGCGCCGCCCGCTCCTCTGGAAGATCCACGGGTGCTCGCCAGCCAGCGCATCGACCAGCATCTGGCGACGGTGCGCAAGAACCGGCGGCCCAATCTGACCTACATGTACCGCTACCGGCTGCATCGCGACGCGGCGCTGCGGCTCGACGCCAATGCGGCTCTGCTCGCGCAATCGGGCAACGATCCGCACGTCAAGGAAACGATCGAGGCGCGCAACGCGGAGATACTTGGCGCGCCCTCTTCGTGGATGCCGATCGAGCTGAAAGTCAAGGAACGCAACACCGTGACGCGCAGCTTCGGGCCGAACATGATGGTTCAGTTCAGCACGCGAACCAGCGCGACGGGCGACCGCGAAATCGTGACGGAGAGTGTGCCGTTCGACGTGCTCGAGGAACTGGATGAACGCGGGGCGTAGCGGGCGAGCGTGCCGTTTGCTAGTGGCCAGTTATGCGAGAGATGCGGTGCGGCGTCTGTCAACGCTCACGCGAACCTGTGCGCTGGTTCGCGAAGTTTCCCGTTTGCCAAGCTCCGTGCGGATTGCCTACTATCAGACGATCGATCACTCCCAGCCGGTACTCACAGTGCAGCGAAAGTCGATCAAAACCGCTTCCCTCAGCTTCGGCTACGTGCTCGCCGTCACCACTTCAGCGCCGCCCGCGCCCGACTATGCGGACATGGCCTGCCAGGGCGAGGCCCACTCGGCCCAGGCCATTGCCCAAGACCGCGACGCGGGGGTGTCGAAGGAAAACGAGTTGCGCAGAATCCTGCTGCAGAGCCAGCAGATGCCCTACGAAACAGGCATGCGCGCGCGGGCCGAGCTGCCGCGCTTCGTCGAAGGACTCTACGGCAAGTACGCGAACGTGCCAGCCGCACAGGTCTATCCGAAGTATCTCGCCTACTGCCGCCAGCAAGTAGCCAAGGGGCGCGGGCAGTAGCGGCCTTCAGAGGTTAACGGCGCGCCATCACCTCCTTCATGGCGGCTACGTCGTCGCGATCGGGCTCGCTCGCCTGCGTCTGGGCTGCTTTCTTTTTCATGGCCGCCGTCGCGCTGCCGGCGGGTTTGGCGGGATCGGTCGCCAGGCGAGTCTCGATCTTGCGCACGACGACGTTCTGGATCGCCGCCGTCGCTTCACTGCGGCGCATGCCGAGATCGCGCAACAGGTCGTATGCGGTGCGCAGGTCAGGGTCGCCTTTGATCGAGGCCGACAGCGCCTTCTCCTTATCGCGCAGCGAGGCCCCCGGCCGATGCACCGTGCGATGCAATTCTTCGAGGTTGTTCAAGCCATGCGCGGCGAACTGGTCGACGTGATAGTCCACCACGTTCAGCGCATGCGCCGCAACCTGATCGCCGAGTTCACCCTTCTTTTCCAGCGACTTCTGCTCGTTGATGATGCTGCCCGGGAAAATCTTGCCGAACACTTTGGCGCCGGCGTCGACTCTTGCGTTGTCCCGCATGGAGGCATGGATGCCGTCCAGCGCTTCATCAGGCGTGTCCTCAGGTATGTCGCCGGGCTGCAGATTCAGCCGGCGCCGCAGAAAATCGTTGTTGATCTCCTGCTGCTTGCTGTCGCGGATGCGCTGCTTGACGCCGCGGACGCCCTTACCGACATCCAGCGCGTTCGCCATGCCGATGCCGAGTCCGGCCTGCTTGGTCGCAATCGCAGGGGCACTCGCCGCGGCTGCGGCAAGGCCATGCGTGCCGGCCACCAGCAACGCGGCCGACGTCACGCCCAGGGTGTTGCGCCCAAGTTCATACAGGGCGCGGTTCTGACGCTTGCCCGCCACTTCATCCTTGATATAGGCGGTCAGCAGGACATTTTTCGCGTGGGCGATTTCGTCCGCGTACTTGGGGTTGTCGCTCGCCGCGAGCTTCGCGACCTTGGGGAGGTCGTAGGTCAACTGCCCCTTCTTGTCTCTCGTGAGAATCAGCGTTTCCTGATTCGGATTGTCCTTGAAGCGCTGAACATCCTGCGCCAGCATGGAGGAAAGCTGCCTCCCGTAGCGCTCGCGCTTTCTTCCCGACGCAAACAATGCGTGCCCGTTGAATCCGCCCGCCACCACCTCGTGCGCGCCACCCACCGAGATTCCGGTGATGCCCAGATTGGTGGCCTGGTCGCCATGCGAGCTAGCCGCGAATGCATTGAACAGGTTGCCGTACGGCCGGATACCGTTGACTTCGACGGCGGTGAAACCCGGTTTGCTCCGATCGAACGCCTGGCCGGGCTGGGACTTCGTCGACGGGACGACGAAGCCTGGGCCGTTGCTGACCTTGGGCGTTGTAGCGGTCTGCGCGAGCGATGCGTGGTCGATGTAGGGAACGTCCTTGAACAGGTCGTCGTGATTGTCCGGCGTGAACGACAACGGCGCGAACGCGGGGCTCTTCGACAAGGTGGACGAAGGCGGCTGTTGTGTTGCCGATGGCAGGCGCTTCGCGCCGAGTGAAAGGAACCTGCCGAGAGGGTTGCCGGTGCCGCTGCCCGCCTTCGCCGCGCTCGTCGATGCGGTAGTTTTTGGAGTGCTGATGGATGGCGGCGCCTGCTTCTTCGTGTCAGGCGTGAACTTCACCTGCGGCTTGGCGGATGGCTTCGCACTGGCAGGCGTCGCGACGCCAAAGCGGCTCCCGGTTTGCGGCAACGGCTTGATCGCCTCGAAGTGGCCGCCCTGGTCCCACACCACCACCCGAAGCGTCGGCGCGCCGCCCGGCGCTCTGGGGTTGCTGCCCTCGTACACGCCAAGTTGCGTGGCCGGATGGGAGGCGTCAATGCCGGCCTGAACCACGCCCACCGCCATGTCCACGTTGTGCCGCTGATTGACCATTGAGATCAGTTCGGCAGCATGGCCGCCATGCTGACCGTCGAGCAGCAGCATATTGCCCTTCTCGTCGGGATGGTTCTGGTTGAACTGCTGGCGGATTTCATTCACTTCGCGGTCGAGGCCCGGACCTTTCAATGATGGCGCCGCATGCTGTACCAGTGCATAGATGGCGCAGTTGTTGCCGCGGCCGGGATTGGGGACGACCTGCAACCCGTGGCCTGTCAGCAAGCTGCGAAATTGTGCGTTGGGTTCGGCAAACGCCGCATATTGCTGCATGCGATTGCTGGAGGATACTTGGGCGATGTGGCCGGTCTGCCCGGTGCCGGATGCGTTGGTGGTCGCGGCGTTTGTCGATGACGAAGTGCCCTGGTTGGTGCCCTGGTTGATGCCCTGGTTATTGCCCTCATTCGTACCATGAGTGGGCAGTGTGAAGCCCAGCACGTCGAATGCGTGCGTCTGCGACGACGCTGTGGTATTTCCGTTGCCGCTTACGGGTGGTGTCCCTGAACCGTTGGCGCCGCGCTTGAGATCGTTCAGCGGGATACTGGAAGGATTTTTAAGCGCGGTTGGCTTGTGCTTTCCGACGGAATCCTTATTACTGTCGTTCGGGTCTGACGCGTTGGAGGTCGAATTTCGGAGGACGGAAGAGATTCTTGAAAACATCGAACGACTCCGGAAGTGCGAGGTGCCGGTTGACGTGCCAAGCCGGGGCTGGCGGATCGTTCAGGGTAGCCGCGAGGGAATTGGGGCGAGATGATGACACGAAGTCATTGCCTGAGCGGCGAAGCTCCCCCGTAGTCAGATACAGAAAATCAGGCTGAAAACATTAGCGCGCCGATGCCAATCGGTCAAAAATTTAACTCACTCGTAAAGAGGGTGAAATTAACGGAAAAATTTGCTAACCTTTTAGGACTTCAATAAATCCGTGCATTATCTTGTGATGCACAAAATCGCAGTCAGACCGTCGCTTTAGCTACGGAATTACGGCAATCATGCCGCGCTATGCAAAACGAATTGCATTGAGAAAGAGCGATACCTATCAGGCTTGAAAGTCCGGGTCCACTCAATTGAATATGCCGCGTGAATAGGCCATTCATATGCGGCACGTTTCGATGAATATAGAGGTGAACGCGAACAATTAGATCGAAACACAGCCGGCACGCCATGCAATGATGTTTGCAATCCTTATTACTTCCGCTTATTAGCTCTGGTTCGTGAGCCGCACTCGGGTGCCAGCGTCACCGAGCGGCACACACTGACGAAGTACATCTACCGGTGTTGAGCCGGAAGCGCCGCGCTGCCGCGGTCTTCCGTTTGTGCCGGGTGCAAACCCGACTGAAAGCTAACCGATCGAGGAGCATTTCATGAAACAACTGTCCGTCCTGTTGTTGCTCGGAGCCAGCGCCTTCGCACTCGCGCAGCAGAAACCGGTCGTGTATCCCGCGAAGGGCCAGAGCCCGCAGCAGCAGCAAAACGACGAAGGCTCATGCTACAGCTGGGCCAAGCAGAACACCGGCATCGATCCCGCAGCGCTCGCCAATGCGCCGCCTCCCGCGCAAGCGCAAAGTGGTCAACGTGTCCGGGGCGCGGCCGGGGGTGCGGCGATGGGCGCCGCAGCCGGCGCGATCGGCGGCGACGCCGGTAAAGGCGCGGCAATCGGTGCGGTTGCCGGCACCATGGCCGGTGGCGTCGCTCACCGCCAGCAGGAACGCGCGGCGGCCGCGCAGAATTCTCAGGTCCAGGCCAGTCAGCAGCAGGCGCTCGCGACGTACAACCGGGCGTGGAGCGCCTGCATGACCGGGCGTGGTTATACGGTCCAGTGATTCGAAGCCTTCCCGCCTGAATACAGCCTCGAGTTCGGCGCGCTCGCCGGGCTCGAGGTCTACTCGCTTACACAGACAACCTTCTCTCGGAGTCAGACGATGACGTTTCAGCCGAAGCGTACAGCAGCACTGGTAGCCACCGCATTGCTTGCCCCATTGCTTGCCCTGCTGCCACCTGTTCTTGAAGCGGCGATACCCGCTTCCACGCAGTCGGCAACTTCATTGACCTGGCCGCGCAATTTCGATGCGGCGAACCAGCACGTCGAGCTATACCAGCCTGAAATCGAGAAGTGGGAAGGCAATCGCATCGAGGGACGCAGCGCGGTGGCGATCGGCGCGAAAGACGGCACACCGACTTATGGCGTCGTGCACTTCTCCGCCGTCGCCGATATCGACAAGCCGTCGGGCCTCGTCCAGCTGAGCCGGATCACTTTCGACAGCGTGGACGTGCCGACGAAGCCCGCGGCCGCGGACCAGGTCCGCTCGGCGCTTATCGCTCGCGTGCCGGCCAAAGGTCTGACCGTGCCGCTCGACGAGTTGCAGGCCAGTTACGCCGTGTCGCAGCAACTGGCCAGGGCCGCTCAGGTGGAAGTGAAGAACGACGTGCCGCAGATTCTGTTTGCAAGCACGCCCAGCCTGCTCGTGCTGGTGGACGGCGACCCCGTCTGGCACGAAGTCGGCAACGCCGGTTATGAGCACGCGCTCAACACACGGGCGTTGCTGCTGCGCGCGCACGACGGCCCGCTCTATTTGCAGGCGGCCGGTTACTGGTACCAGGCGGACGCGTCGGGCGCGAACTGGAAGGTCCTGGCTACGCCACCGCAGGCACTGCTTGACGCTGCAAAGAAGGCGGCGGCCAGCAGCAAACCGGATCCGATGTTGCCCGGCAATGGGAAGAAGGCGGCACAGGCACCCGCCATCGTCCTCGCGACCCGGCCGACCGAATTGATAGTGACGAGCGGGAACCCGCAGATGGTGCCGGTGGAAGGCAGCAGCCTGCTTTCGATGTCGAACGCGGATCACGCCGTGTTCGTGTATCCGGCCTCCAACACGTATTACGTGCTGCTCTCCGGGCGCTGGTTCAGCGCGTCGCAATTGACCGGGCCATGGCAATACGTGCCGGCCACGAGCCTGCCGGCCGACTTTGCCAGGATCTCGCCTCAGGACCCCAAGGCCAACGTGCTGGTCTCGGTGCCGGGCACACCGCAAGCCAAGGAAGCCGCGATCGCCGCGACCATCCCGCAGACCGCGGCCGTGTCACGCGCCAAGGCAACGCTCACGGTGACCTATGACAGCGCGCCGCGCTTTACACCGGTCACGGGTACGTCGCTCCAGTACGCAGTCAATACCGGCACGCCGGTGATCGAAGTCGACAGCAGCCACTACTACGCCGTGGGCAACGGGGTCTGGTTCACGGCATCGTCGCCGGGTGGTGTCTGGCACGTCGCCACTGAGATACCCGGCGCGATCTACACAATTCCGGCCAGCTCGCCGATCTACTACGTGACCTACGTGCGCGTCTATTCCGTCACGCCGGACACCGTGGTGGTCGGCTACACGCCGGGCTACATGGGCGTCATGGTGAGTCCGGATGGCACGGTCGTATATGGCACCGGCTATGTCTACCCGGCTTATGTGGGCACGGAATACTACGGCTATCCCGCGACCTATGGCTATGGCGCGGGCTTCGCAATGAGCGCTGAAGAAGGCTTCGCGTTCGGCTTCGCGATGGGCGCCTTCTGGGGCGCGGCCACGCCGTACTGGGGTCCCTACTGGTGGGGCGGGCCGTATAACTGGAACTACGTCAACGTCAATCAGGCCAATTTTTACGGACGCTGGGGTCAGGGCACCGTGACGCATGCGTTGGGCTGGAATGCCTGGACGGGCACACAGTGGAGCGGCACGGCCGCTTCGGGATTCAACCCGGCAACCGGTGCGCACTACCAGGGCAGCCGCGGCGCGGCGTTCAACCCGTACTCCGGCAACTATGCGGCGGGTCGTCAGGGGTCCTTTTCGAATCCGTCGACGGGGAGCGCCGGAGCGGCGCGAGGCGGCATCGCTGGCAATCAGTACAACGGCAATTATGCGGCGGGTCGTCAGGTGGCCGGTTACAACGCGCAGACTGGCCGCGCCGGGTTCGCCGAAGCCGGTGTTGCGGGCAATACGCAGACAGGACAAGCTACCGCAGGCAGCAAGGGTATCGTGACCAATCGCAGCCAGGGTAACGCGGTGGCCTGGAATAACGGCGATGTGTATGTCGGTCATGACGGCAACGTGTACCAGCATGACCAGGGCGGAGGCTGGCAGCAGCATACGTCAGATGGGTGGCAGCCGGTGCAGCCGAACAATAACGTTAGCGGCCAGCTCGATCAGCAGCGCGAAGCCCGGTCAGTTGGGCAACAGCGGTTCAATCAGACGGCGCAGCAGTGGCAAGGCAGAGGCGCGGGCGGCGCCGGTGGTTTCCGTGCGGGCGGTGGCGGATTCCATGGATTCCGGCGTTGAGGGCGGCGGTACGTCGAGCCACGTGTACGCGGCCACTCCGGCAAGGTCCTGAATAACCGCGCGAGGCATCCGCGGTTTGACCCGACACTCGCGACCGCCGCTCTACCGCGCCGTGACGACATGCACAGGCCTGCCCTCGACGAACGCAACGATGTTATCGACCAATTGATCGGCAAGACACTGAATCGCCTCGTCACTGGCCCAGGCCACGTGCGGTGTCAGGATAAACGCGGGGTGGCCCAGCACGTCGTTGAATGGATGGTCTTGCGGCAACGGCTCCTGAGTGACGACATCGAACCCCGCCCCTGAGATCGTTCCGGCCTTGAGCGCGCCGACGAGCGCGGCTTCGTCGACCAGTCCCCCGCGAGCGGTATTGATGATCAAAGGCCGCCGTTTTCCTTGCGCGATCCGTGCGAACTCGGGTTCGCCGATCAGGTTTCGTGTGGATGCCGACAACGGGCAATGCAGCGTGATGACGTCGGATTGCTGGAGCAGTTCGTCGAACGGCGTGTAGAGCGGCCCCATGCCGGTTCGGTCCTTGTACGCGGAGAACAGCACGCGCATGCCGAGCGCCCGGCCGATTTCCGCCACGGCCCGGCCCAGCACGCCGTCGCCGATCACCCCGAGTGTCGAGCCCTTCAGGTCCCGGATCGGATAATCGAAAAAGCAGAACTGGCCCGATTCGAGCCAGCGCCCGGCGCGCACGGCGTCACGGTAGGCCGTGAGACTGCGCCGCAACGCGAAGATCAGCGCGAACGTATGTTCCGGAACGGTTTGCACCGCGTAGTCGCGTATGTTGCTCACGACCACACCGCGTGCCGCGCAAGCCTGCAGATCGATGTGGTCCGTGCCGGTTGCAGCGACGGCGATCATCTTCAGGTTGCCTGCGTCCGCGATATCGCGGGCGCTCACACGCACCTTGTTGGTCATGACGATATCGGCGTCGCGAATGCGCGATGCGACCTGCGCGGCCGGCGTGCGGTCGAACAGTTCGAGCTCGTGGGCAAACGGCAGCTCTTTCAATGTCGTCTGCGGCGAAATCGTCGCGCGGTCGAGAAAAACCACTCGCAGCGGTCGTGCGGTGTCATGCATGTCAGAACCTCGTGTCGAATAAAACGTGTTGGCATTGTGCGCAGTTCGCGCCGCGCTTCGGTTGCTGCTTGCTCCACGATGCTTGCCGGCCGGGAAAGGGGCGCGTAATTCGCGCAACTCGCGGGGACGGCGCGTGATGCGCACGTGTAGACTCTCCTGAGCCGCCTCACGCAATCTCATCCGCCGGAATAACCGTCATGGTCAACCCCACGCACTTCGACCTGCAGTCCCTTCGAGTTTTTCTGCTCGTCGCCGAGCATGGCAGCCTGACAAAAGCGGCCGAGCACGGCCAGCTGACGCTGTCGGCCATCAGCAAGCGCATTGCGGAACTGGAGAGCGTGACGGACTGCACGCTGCTGATTCGCCGGCCACGTGGCGTCGAGCTCACGGCGGCGGGCCGCAGCCTGGTCGAGCGTGCGTCGCGCATCCTCGATCAGGTGAACAGCATGGCGAGCGAAATGGGCGATTTCGCTGTCGGCGTGCGGGGACACGTCAGGCTGTGGGCCAACACGTCGTCCATCGTGCAGTTTCTGCCAACCGACCTCGCGCGGTTTCTCGACGCGAACCGGACCATCAAGATCAGCCTCGAGGAGCGGCTCAGCGAGCAGATTGTCGATGCGGTGAAGTCGGGCAAGTCCGATCTCGGCGTGTTCGCGGACAACGTGCCGGCGTACGGAATCGAGCGTCGTCTGTACAGGCAGGACGAACTGGTGCTGCTGGTTCCGCAGTCTCATCCGCTCAGTCGCGACGAACCTATCCGCTTCGCGGACACGCTCGACGAAGACTACGTCGGACTGAATTCCGGCAGCTCGCTGCTCGCGCGAATGACCGACGCCGCATTCGAGGCCGGGCGGCCGCTCAAGCTCCGGATTCAGGTGTCGAGCTTCGACGGCATTTGCCGCATGATCGAGGCCGGGCTCGGCATCGGCATCCTGCCGCGCGCGGCCGTGAGACCGGAGCTCGTTGCCACTCGCTTGCGCATGATCAAGCTCGCCGATCCGTGGGCAACCCGAACCCTGTGGATCGGCGCGAACGATTCGGCGATGTCCGTGCCGGAGGTCGCCCGGCTGTTCAACTTCCTGACCGGCGACCCGGACACGGAGTCGTGATTGCTCCGGCGCCTCTTCACACAGGGTTGATCTCGTCCTGGCTGCGGCGCGTGGTCAGCGGACCAAGCGCGCGCACGACGACTGCCACGATCAGCAGCGCGGCGGAGATAACGCCGAACATGGCGCCGGGTCCGTATTGATTCAACACCGGCAATAGAAGGAAAGGCAGCGCGCCGCTCATGATGCGCGACAACGCATAGGTGCTGCCGATGGCCGTCGAACGCACGTGCGCAGGAAAGATCTCCGCCTGGTAGATGTGGTATGCGTTGCTGAACACGTTGGAGGCACAGGTCGTCAGTACACCGAATGCAACGATCAGCACGGTGTTGCCGGAATACGCGAAGCCAAAGCCGAATACGGAAATCGACAGGATGGACGTGACGACGAGCGTACGGCGTTCGATCCAGTTGAGCAGCGGTATCGAAAGCAGTGAACCGATCGGGTAGCCGAGGAATGACAGTGCCATGAAGAGCGTGCCGTCGGTGACGTCGAACCCTCGGCTTTTGACGACGGTGCTCGCGAGGGTGCCGAAGCCGTAGTAGCCGAATGCCTGAAACAGGTGAAAGACGACGAGCATCAGATACCGCTTGCCGTAGGGCGCCTGACGCAGCACCGCGATGCGCTCGCCGATGCCCATCGCGTGGGGCTTTGCCGGGCCGTCGGAGACGATGGCCGGCAAGCTCGACCCGGCACTGTCGGCGAAGCGGCGCAGCTCGGCGTGCGCTTCATCCACGCGCCCGCGGGCCAGCAGCCAACGCGGGCTTTCCGGCAACCTGTGCTGGACGAACAACACGAACACCGCGCCGAGACTGCCGATCGCCAGAATGACACGCCATCCCGCCACGCTGCCGATCTGCAGCGGATTGAGCCACACCGCGAGAAAACCGACCAGCGGCACCGCCATGTACGACGTCGTGTACGCCCAGGCGGCCAGCCGGCCTCTGCGCTCCTTGGGCAGGATTTCGGACAGGTAGCTGTCCGCCACCGGGTAGATCGCGCCGACGCCGATGCCCGTGAGGAATCGGCACAGCACGAGCATGCCGGCGTTGAACGAGAATGCGCCGACCAGCGAAAAAACGCTGTACCAGACGAGAGCGAAGACAAACGCCTTGCGCCGGCCGATGCGGTCGGCAAAGCTGCCAAGGCAGAACGCGCCGAAAAACATGCCGATAAAGGCCGACGCCAGCAGCAACTTGAAGTCGGCACTTTGCCGGTTGATGCCGAACTCGTGTTGCAGCGCGGATCCGATCGAGCTGACGAGGAAGATCTCGAACATGTCGAAGAAAAGGCCAATGCCGACGACCCAGACGACGAAGCGGTGCAGCCCGCCTACGGGCATGTCGTCCATCAGGCTGCCGAGCGTCGCGCCTTGGGCGGACCGGCGAACAGGTTCCTGCGCGGCGTTCTCGCGAGGGAGTGGTATAGAGGTGCCCGCGGCGGCGTCGCCGCGCAGATCGAGCCGGTTAGTGCCCATGATGTCTCCTAGTATGGCCGTTGCTGCCCGGGGTCTTTGCCCCGGTGCGAAAGCACGTGCCGGGGGTTACTTCGAAAGTTCGGAAATCTCGATCAGGTTCAGATCGGGATCCCGTATGTACACCGAACGGATTTTCTGCGTGGCGCCCGTGCGCTCGACGGGGCCTTCGATAATCGGCCACTCCATCCGCTTCAGATGCGCAATCACGTCGTCGAGCGCAACGGTGGCGATAAAGCAGAGGTCCAGCGCGCCAGGCACCGGCACGTGCGCCTTGGGCTCGAACTCCGCGCCGCGCACATGCAGGTTGATCTTCTGGTTGCCGAAACGGAATGCAAGGCGGCCCGCGCCGAACGTCTCCAACTCCATCCGCAGCACGCGGGTATAGAAGTCTTTCGTTGCTTCAGGGTCCACACACGTAAGGACCAGGTGATCAAGGTGGTCGATCAAAGCCATGTCATGCTCCATGTTGCGCGAACGCGCGCTGTTCGGGAATGCCGTCCACCGCGGCAGCGGGCATCGGATGAAGGTCGAGGCGGCGGCCGGCTTTCAGCAACTGGCTCGGCACGTCATGACCGACGAGCCCAGGCAGCAGCACTGCCGCGTCGAGTACCGCGGCAAGGTTCACGCCCGTGTCGTGGCCGTCGAGCTCCAGCATGTGGACGAGCTCTTCCGTGCAGACGTTTCCCGTGGCGCCGGGTGCATACGGGCAACCACCGAGGCCGCCGAGCGACGAATCGAACCGGTCGATGCCGGCGTCGAGCGCGGCAAGCGTATTGGCGAGCGCCATGCCGCGCGTATTGTGGAAATGCAGCGTGAGTTCGAGCTGCGGGAAAGCGTCGATCGCTTGCCGGCACAGATCGCTCGCTTGAGACGGAAAGGCCATGCCCGTCGTATCGCACAGCGTGATGCCATGCACGCCGAGATCGGCGAAGCGGTCCATCCAGCCCAGCACTTGCGCGACCGGCACATCGCCTTCCATCGGACAGCCCATCGCGGTGGAGAGCGAGACATTGATCGCAACACCCGTTTGACGCACGGCAAACACGACGTCGCGCAGCTGCGCGAACGACTGCTCCCGCGTCATGCGCAGATTGGTGCGGTTGTGGCTCTCGCTGACCGACATGACGAGATTGACCTCGTCGACACCGCACGACAGCGCGCGCTCCGCGCCGCGCACGTTGGGCACGAGTACCGTATAGACCACGCCTGGCACACGCGTGATCTGCTGCATGACGGCTTCGGCATCGCGCAGCGCCGGGATGGCTCGCGGCGACGTGAACGAGGTGACTTCGATCTTGGCGAAACCGCACTGGCTCAGACGGTTCACCAGCGCAATCTTCATTTCCGTATCCACGAATTGTGCTTCGTTCTGGAAGCCGTCGCGCGTGGCGACTTCGTGGATGTAGAGCTTCTTCGGTGTGTTCGGCATGGCGTCGGCTCCCTGCTAGATCACGTTGCGTGAGCGCCATGCGGCGCGGGTTTGCGCATCGATACCCAATTCGGCGAGCACTTCGTCCGTGTGCTCGCCGAGCGCCGGGGCGCAATGTGCGATCGCGCCGGGCGTGCCGCCCAGCTTCGGCACGATGCCCGGCACCTGCACGGGCGTGCCGTCCGGGAGCGCGGCATCCAGGATCATTTCGCGGGCCTTGTAGTGCGGGTCGGCGGCAATGTCGGCGATGTCGTAGATGCGGCCGGCGGGAATCTTCGCTTCGTTGAGCGCGGCGAGCACGTCGTCGAGCGAATGGCGGGCCGTCCACTCGCCGATGGCGGTGTCGATGCGCTCCACCTGCTTCACGCGGCCGTCGTTCTGGGCGAGCGCCGGGTCGCTGCCGAGATCGGGCCGGCCGATCAGCTCCATCAGCCGGCGAAAGATGCTGTCGCCATTGCCGGCAATCAGCGCGTATTTGCCGTCGCGGCACTTGTAGGCGTTGGTCGGCGCGATGCCGGGCAGGCTGCTGCCGGCAGGCTGCCGGACCGCACCGAAGACCGCATACTCGGGCAGCAGGCTTTCCATCATGTTGAACACGGACTCGTAGAGAGCGACGTCCACCACCTGCCCCTGCCCGCCCTGCTGCTCCCGGTGCCGCAGGGCAAGCAGTATGCCGATCACGCCATGCAGCGCGGACAGCGAGTCGCCGAGCGATATGCCGGTACGCACCGGCGTGCGGCCGGGCTCGCCCGTCAGGTGCCGCAATCCGCCCATTGCTTCGGCCACGACGCCAAAGCCCGGCCGGTCGCGATACGGCCCGGATTGGCCGTACCCGGAGACACGCAGCATGACGAGACCGGGATTGATCTCCCGCAGTTCGTCCCAGCCGAGGCCCCAGTTCTCGAGCGTGCCCGGACGAAAGTTCTCGATCAGCACGTCGCTTTGCGCAATCAGGCGGCGAGCGATTTCCTGCCCCTCGGTGGAGCGCAGGTCGAGCGTCACGGACTTCTTGTTGCGGGACTGCACCTCCCACCAGACCGAGGTGTCCTGATGCAGCAGGCGCCACTTGCGCAGCGGATCGCCCGTTCCGGGCGGCTCGATCTTGATGACGTCGGCGCCGAACTCCGCCAACATTTTTCCGGCGAACGGGCCAGCAATGAGCTGCCCCATCTCCAGTACCCGAATGCCCTCCAGAGGCCGTTTCATCACCATGTCTCCCTACGTGAACTGCTGTATGGAGGTCATGTTGAGGGATTATTGCCGGCGTGATAATCGATGGATCGTCAAGCATCCTTTCCTGGCGGGAAAGGCGCGGGAGTGACGAAACAGCGCTCCGCCAGCCGGCCTCCCGCACGGCCCCCCGCCACCGGCAGCATGCCCGGTGCGCCATGCATCCGTTTCGTCCGCCGCTCCGTATATGGCATGGAAGCACTCCACGGAGCCGGCATGTCCTTTCCCGCCGCCATCGCTATCGCCTTTGCAGCGCTAATTGCGTCCTTCACCGCGGTCTGGCTGGTTCAGCTGCGCACGCGCAATGCCGGGATGATCGATCCCGTGTGGGCGGCCACGCTGGGCACCGTCGCGGTCTTTGCCGCGGCCGTGGCGGCCGGTGATCCGGTCAACCGCCTGTTCGTCGCCGTGTGCGGCGGGCTCTGGGGATGGCGGCTCGGCCTGCATCTCTGGCGCCGCAACGCCGGCCATGACGAGGATTACCGCTACCGTGCGCTGCGCGATCAATGGGGCGCGGCGGCGCCGCAGCGGATGCTCGGCTTCTTTCTGCTGCAGGCCGCCGTCTCGGTGCTGCTGTCGCTGGCGTTCTTCGTCCCGGCCTACCAGGCCGCGCCGCCCACCCGGATCGCCGTGGCCCTCGCGCTCGCGATCTGGCTCGCCTCGGTCGCCGGCGAAGCCGCCGCCGACCGTCAGTTGCGCCGCTTCCTCGCGAGGCCCGACCGGGCCGGTCACGTATGCGACGAGGGCTGGTGGCGCTACTCGCGCCATCCCAACTATTTCTTCGAGTGCCTGCATTGGTGCGCTTACGCCGCCTGGGCGCTCGGGCGTCCGCGGGGCTGGGTGACGCTGGCGCCGCCGGTGCTGATGGGCTGGCTGCTGCTGCGCGTCTCCGGCATTCCGTTGCTCGAAGCACATTTGCTGGAGAGCCGTGCCGGGTATCGGGACTACATGGGCCGCACCAGCGCGCTGATTCCATGGCCGCCGCGACGGCCGCCCGCCCACCCGACCACCGATTCGAGGGAGCCCGGTCCATGACTGCCGCCACCACCCAACCGCCTGCCGCACACGGCGATATCCCGCAAGACGGCTTCGCGCTGCGCTGCGCCGAGCACGGCTGGCTGCCGGACCCGCTGATTCGCGCCGGCATGCGGGCGCTGCTGCGGCAACGCCTGCGCGATGAACACGCGGACGACGGCGCCCGCCGCGTCGAGGCGTTCGAGATCATGCTCGCCGATCTGCGCGCCAATCCCATCGCGATCGAAACGCAGGCGGCCAACGCACAGCACTACGAATTGCCCGACGCGTTCTTCGCGGCCCACCTCGGGCCGCGGCTCAAGTATTCCTGCTGCTACTACCCGCAAGGTGGCGAAACGCTCGCCGCCGCCGAGGACGCGATGCTCGAGCTGTATGCGCAGCGCGCCGGCCTCGCCGACGGCCAACGCATCCTCGATCTCGGCTGCGGCTGGGGCTCGCTCTCGCTATGGCTCGCCGCGCGCTATCCGCGCGCCAGCATCGTCGGCCTGTCGAATTCGCGCGGCCAGCGCGCGTTCATCGAACGGTGCGCCGCACAGCGCGGCCTGACGAACCTGCGCATCGTGACCGGCGACGTCGTCGATTACGAATTTCCTTCCGACATTGCCCCGTTCGATCGCGTGCTGTCCATCGAGATGTTCGAGCACATGAAGCACTACGGCCTGCTGCTCGCGAAGATTTCCCGCTGGCTGCACGACGACGGCCGGCTCTTCGTGCATCTGTTCGCGCACCGGCTGCTCGCTTATCACTTCACGGTACGCGACGGCAGCGACTGGATGTCCCGCTATTTCTTCACGGGTGGCACGATGCCGTCGGCCGATCTGCTGCTGCGCTTCCAGGACGATCTGCGCGTCGTGCGCCAGTGGTGGGTCGGCGGGACGCATTACGCGCGCACCGCCGATCAGTGGCTTGCGTCGCTCGACGCGGCACGCGGCCGCGTCATGCCGGTTCTCTCCGAGACGTATGGTCCGCAGGCGCGCATCTGGTTTCAGCGCTGGCGGATGTTCTACATGGCGGTGGCCGAACTGTTCGGCTATGCCGGCGGCCAGGAATGGGGCGTTGCGCATTACCTGTTCGACAAACGGCCGGAGCGCACATGAGAACCACGATGACCACCCCCGCTGCTTGCCTGCCGCCCGGCCAACGCGTGGCCGTCGTCGGCGCCGGCATTGCCGGGCTCGCGAGCGCCTATCTGCTGAGCCGCCGGCATCGCGTGACGCTGTTCGAAGCTGCCGACTACCTCGGCGGCCATACCCACACCGTGGACGTCGAACTGGACGGAACGCGGCATCCCGTCGACACCGGCTTTCTCGTCTTCAACGACCGCACCTACCCGAACCTCGTCGCGCTGTTCGGCGAGCTCGGCGTGCGCGCCCACGCGACCGATATGTCGTTCTCCGTGTCCGTCGACGGTGGCCGGCTCGAATGGGCGGGCACGAACCTGAACACCGTCTTCGCGCAACGGCGCAACCTGTTTTCGCCGACGTTTCTCGGCATGCTGCGCGACATCTTGCGCTTTAACGCGTCAGCCGAGTTGCATCTCGAAGCCGCCCGGCAGCAGCGGCTGTCGGTCGGCGAACTGCTCGTGGAAGGCGGCTACGGCGCGCCGTTCCAGCGACACTATCTGCTGCCGATGGCCGCCGCGATCTGGTCGAGCGCCGCCAACGACATCCTGCGCTTTCCGGCAACGACGTTCCTGCGCTTTTGCCTCAATCACGCGCTGCTCCAGGTCAACCGCCGGCCGCAATGGAAGACGGTGGCCGGCGGCGCCCGTCAATATGTGGAGCGGATGGCCGCCACGCTGCCCGACGTCCGCGTGGCCACGCCGGTGCGCGCCGTGCGCCGCGACGGCACCGGCGTCACGGTGTCGACCGACGACGCCGGCGCCGAACGGTTCGACGCGGTGGTGCTCGCGTGCCACGCGCCGACGAGCCTGCGTCTACTCGCGGACGCGGCGCCGGAAGAGCGCGACGTGCTCGGCGCGGTCCGCTATCAGCGCAACGTTGCGCTGCTGCACACCGACACGGCGCTGCTGCCGCGGCGCCGCCGTGTGTGGTCGGCGTGGAACTATCTGAGCCGCCGTCACGACGAGGACGATGCGCGAGCGGTCTGCGTCAGCTATCTGCTCAATCAGCTTCAGCCGTTGCCGTTCCGCACGCCGGTGGTCGTGACGCTGAATCCGCCCGACGAACCCGCCCCGCACACGCAACTGGGCCGCTACGAATACGAGCATCCGCTACTCGACCTCGCCGCGGTCGATGCACAGCAGCGTCTGCCCAACCTGCAGGGACAGCGGCGCACGTGGTTCGCGGGCGCGTGGACCGGTTACGGTTTTCACGAGGACGGCCTCAAGTCGGCATTGCGCATCGCGCGCGCCTTCGATGTCTCCCCCGGGTGGGCACAGCTATGAACACACGCAACGCGTCCTTGCGACTGCTCGTCGGCTGTGTCGCTCATAAGCGGCTGCGGCCCGCACATCATGCATTCCGCTACTCGCTGTTGCAGGTCGCGTGCAACGTCGGCCGGCTCGAGACGTTATCGTCCGTGTGGTTCGGCGTCGATCGCTGGCGGCCGCTCGGCGTGGCGACGCGAGACTACGGCCCCTGCGACGGCAGCCCGCTTGCGCCCTGGATGCGCGCGCGGCTGGCCGAGGCCGGCATTCCGGCGGACGGCGAGATCTGGCTCCAGACGATTCCTCGGGTATGCGGCTATGCCTTCAACCCCGTGAGCTTCTGGTATTGCCATGATCGCGAAGGCCGGTTGCGCGCGCTCTACGCCGACGTTCGCAATACCTTCGGCGGTCGGCACGGCTATCTGCTGAGCGCGCCGGGCCACGCGCCGATCGACGGCACGGCGATCCTCACGTGCCGCAAGACGTTCCACGTGTCGCCGTTCTGCGTGGTCGACGGCGAGTACCTGTTTCGTGTGATGCGGAATCGCGAGCGCTGGAGCGTCGCGATCGACTACCGCGACGACGACGGCCTGCTGCTGCGCACGACAATCGCGATGCGCGAACTGCACGAGCCGCATGCGTGGTGGCGCTTCGTGCGGCATCCGTTCGACGCGGTCGGCACCCTGTGGCGCATCCATTGGCAAGCCCTCGGCCTCGCGCGCAAGCGCGTGCGGTTTCACGGCCGGACGCCACCGCCGATGGCGCCGCATGCACCGCATGTACCGCGTGCATCGCATGCGCCGCTTGGCGGCGTGCCGGCCGCGGGCACTCACGATTCACGCGGTGTCGATACGCCCTCCCCGACCACCCCTTACGACGCCCGCTCATGAACCTGCTGCGCGCCCGATCCGTTTCCGCTCCGATGCAACCGCTTGCCGCGAAGGTGTTCGCGGCGCTGCTGAGCCGCATCCGGCATGGCCACCTGACGCTCGCCACGCCGGAAGGCGCCCAGTTGGTCTATGGCGACCCTTGCGCGCGGCCCGCAGCGGCGCTGCAGATTTGCGACTGGCGAGCCTGCCGCGTGATCCTGCGCAGCGGCGACATCGGCCTCGCCGACGCTTACCGTGCCGGATGGATCAATACCCCGGACCTGATTGCGCTGGTGCGGCTCGCGCTGCGCAACCAGGAGACGGTCGCAACCACCATCGACGGCGGCAGGCTCGCGCGGTTGTGGTACGCGCTGCGCCACCGGCTGCGCGCGAACTCGCGCGCGGGCAGCCGCCGCAACATCCATGCGCATTACGACATCGGCAATGCGTTCTACGCGCTCTGGCTCGACCGGACGTGGACGTATTCGAGCGCGTGCTTCGACGGCGACCCGGCACGCTCGCTGGAAGACGCGCAAGCCGCGAAATACCAGCGCATCGTCGATACGCTGGGTCTGCGCGCGGGGATGCACGTGCTCGAAATCGGCTGCGGCTGGGGTGGCTTCGCGGAACACGCGGCCCGGCTCGGCATCCATGTCGAGGCGCTGACGATCTCGCAGGAACAGTACGCGTTCGCGGTGCGGAGAATTGCGCAAGCCGGCCTCGCGGATCGCGCGCATATCCTGTTGCGCGACTATCGCGACACAGCCGGCCGTTACGATGCGATCGTCTCGATCGAGATGTTCGAGGCCGTCGGGGAAACATTCTGGCCAACGTATTTTCGTACCATCGAGCGCTGCCTGAAACCCAACGCGCGTGCGCTGATCCAGTCGATTACGATCGACGACGCGCGTTTTGATGCCTATCGCGCGTCGAGCGACTTCATACGCGAGACGATTTTTCCCGGCGGCATGCTGCCGAGCCGCAAGCGTTTCATTGCCGCGGCCCGGCGCCTCGGATTTGCCGCGGAACCGGTGTTTGCTTTCGGCCAGGACTACGCCCGCACGCTCCGTGCATGGAGCGAAGCGTTCGAATCGCAACTCGAAGCGGTACGCGGCCAGGGATTCGACGAAACGTTCATCCGCACCTGGCGGCTCTATCTGGCTTATTGCGAAGCGGCCTTTCTGGAAAGACGTACCGACGTTGTTCACTTCGTCGTGGCACGCGATGCGTAAGAGGGTCGCGAAACTGAGCGGATGGTGTGCGGTGGCTCTACTGCTCGCCGTGGATGCGAACGCCGGCTGCTCGGACGAAGTGGCGAATGCCCATGTTATGGGCGCGGGGGACTACTGCGTGCTCGGCATCTGCCTGTACGACGCGCGGTTGTTCGCCGGACGCTCGCCGGTTGGATTCGATGCGCCGTTCGCACTCGAACTCACGTACCGTCACGGGTTTTCGGGAAGGCAACTCGTGAGGGCCGGCATGCGCGAGATCGACAGGCTCGCGGTCGAACCGTTGCCGGATGATGTGCACGCCGCATGGCTGGCGGATATGACTCGCGCGCTGGGTGATGTCGAGCCGGGCGATACGCTGTGCGGGGTGTATCTACCCGCGTACGGTGCGCGCTTTTACAAGAATGGGCAACGAACCGAGGAGATCGCCGATCCGGGGTTTGCGCGCGCGTTCTTTTCTATCTGGCTGGATCCACGTGCGCGGGCGTCGGCGTTGCGCGGGAAATTACTTGGTGGTGAACAACAGTAGATAGATTGGGCAATCGAAGCGGCGCAACGTATCGACAAGATTCAAGCCCAAATTGCGACGAACGCTGACAAGCGTCCAAAAGAGCCGCCTACGCCGATACGCTTTCCGGCGCTTCCTCATTGATTGCTTTCAGCCGCGATTGCGATTTCAGCAAAAGAGCAAGCTCCACGAGCTCCATCCGATACGTATAGTGTCCTTGCCGTTTTTTCAGACCGATTACGCCGAGCGCAAGGCCGGCAACCGCGGCCAAGGCAGCAAGAAAGATCGAGTTCACGTAGTTCCCGGGAACGGCGCCGAGTTGAAACGTCTTCAAGAGCCACGACATACCGCCCAAATCCTTGACTTGCGTGAATGCCGCAGCAAGTCCTGTAACGATAGCTACCTCCTTGCCGAAGAAGAGTGCGACACGAGCGTCGATGCGCGTGACTTTGACTTTCAAATGGTGTTGCACACGTTTAAGTTCCTCCTCGGTGTACTTCATGAGATGCATCGCGTACCGCTCGTCATGGACGATTTCGTTACTTACGGGGTCGAAGGCGTCCTTTTGATTACTTTCTTTCGCATGCACATACCAAACGATCAGGCCCATGATGGTTCTGACGCCCACGGCCACCACCGCGAGGAGAGAGCTTAGCAGGCTGCTCACAATGCCGACCACTTTCGAGAGCTCTGCCTGATGGAGTTTGTATGAGTAGCCGAAAATGAGCGCCAGCCCAAGAAATACGCCGCTGACAACCAGCATCCAGATTGTCGCCTTTTCCACGGCGTGCTCACACGGCCCCTCTTTCGACTCCGCGCGATATGGTTTGCAGTCGTTCTTCAGATACTTCAGGATCTCGTTGATTTTTTCCATCGTTGATTATGTGATTTGAGGTTCACGGTAGTTGGACAGCACGTGCATATCGGCTTCGTGCTTGTGTTTCTTGGGCCTATCGCTCGTCTGCCTTGCCCCCATTGTGCTTGTACACGTGGCGTCGGTGAAACATGCGTGCTACCGAGTCACGCTCGCCTTGACTCATACCTGAGAACTCCATTCGCAACAATTAGTGCAAGTTACTAAAATCTCCTGTCACACACACCGGGCAATTTCAAACCACAATATATCTACGTGGCACACTAAAAATACTCCGGGATACATTGGAACAGAGTTTTGACTGTGAAAATATAATCCCCAATTCCCGGCAATGTCAATTCATATACTCGGTGTGATAGCCGGAGAATGCTTTGCCATCAAAATAAAAACAGAAGTAACCATTTGAGGTAGCCCGATAGACAAGAATAGAGCCATCAATACACACCACGTTGCTATTTGCCGAGAAATTCAGCTTTGATTTTCTTGCAATCTTTGAATTTTTCATATTGATTTTCCCGGAGTAGTAGTCAAAAGGCATTGGGTATACAACACCGGTCTGCGCATCAATTACCACCACACTGTCTCCGTAATATTCAGAAGGACGCCACTCTCTAATTTTCAGGAGAATGTAGTGTCTATCAAAATTAGCCTCTCCTGTGGCAATTGCATTTTTTATAATCGAAGCATGTCTTTCGTCACAGAAATCGACAGGCGAGTACATAAAAGAGCAATCGTTATGAGAATAGGCAATCTCTACATGATCGAAAGGATGGTTAGGTACGATCGTCGCCGAGTGGGCGTAGGAAACTGCTACACTTGTGCCGTATGCAGCGAATAACATCAAAAGGCGAACTAGATTTTTCATGCCACACCAAACTGATTGATAAATTTCAAAAAATATATCTTTTAATTTATCTGTAAAAGGCATGTACGCCGAAGTGCCCTCGGAATTGAGTCACAGTATTACCCTTCATACAGTCAAACCAAATGGATCTTCTGGAAAGTTTCAGCATTGATTATTTTTCACCAATAGAGTGATAATTTTCCCTGCCAATGGATTGATAGGCGCCCTCGCGAATGGAGGCGTCATTATTGCAAACAAGGTTGAAAATCCTGTTTCGCCTTTTATATATCACGATGCCAGCAGAAAATGTGGGGCCCCCGTCAGTTTTGACGGTCTTGTCATACAGGTAATAAGTGTATTCCCGGTTTGCGAATCGAATACGCGACTCTCCGCCTCCTGCGTACGGAGTATTTGAAAAATAAAAAACGGCCACATTGTTATTGTTATGATCAGATATTTCTAAATTAACCCTTCCATCAATTCCGCTTCGATAAGTTAAAATTTCACTATTCGCCGATTGGCATAGCGATGAAATTGATTTGGATAATTCGCAATTGAAAATTGTCAGCTCTCCAGACTTGCACATCCCCTCGGCATGAGCAATTATCGCCACGGTAAAATTGATGATCAATGCGGCGATAATGTTTAGTCTCCTCATAAATTACTCCGTCATCAGACCAAAAAAAAGCGCAATCTTATTGAAACGATGCAAACGGTCTGTGTACCCCGCTTGTCCACCATTCACAACTTGAGTCACATCGCTGACAGCTCCAGAATTAGCAACAGAATCTCGCAGACCAGCAAGAGCGGCTTTGCCCGCGACATTCCCAAACGTGCGCTCGCTCATACGGTCGTGAACAAGCCGGAGGCTGCCGATAACGGCACTTACCTTTTTGAACAGCGCCGGCCGATGATGAAAGCGTGGACGGCGCATAATTTTGGATTGTCTGATTGATTAACAACATCGCCGAGAATATCACGAACAAAAACTCAAGGGCATCCAAGCGCGCTACTCTTATCGCATTTTAAATCCTTGATAATTTTTTCCATGTTATCTATTACTTGTGATCGACACTCTATCTGCGCTTCGCCATTCCCGCTCCCGGAGACTACTACACCATATTTTGGCGTAGAAGCTTCTGTCGCATCATAGTTTCTGAACACCGAATATTCGTATCCGGCAGTAGCAAAGGCAATCCTCATATAGTCAACGCCGGGTCGAAAGTAATGATTGGCATAAAAACCATCTTCACTTCCCAGTCTTGCCGAATATGACATCTCGACTGGGCTTGGTTTCCCGTACCGATAGGTTATCTGCTTGTGGCGCTCATCCATGCACAAAGCAATAGTTTTTGATCTTGAGGTGGCGCAGGAAAATATCACCGCCTGTGTCGGCGCGCATAGTGAAGGTGCTGCCAGAGCTAGCCCGCAAACTACGTTACCAAAGAGAGCCATAACGCAAAGCAAATTCCTCTCTAACCTCATTCTCCACTCGTCTCTCTGTTTTTGCTGGCAACGCGGTTCTAACGGAGGCATGTTGGTCGGCTGCGTATGCGTCGATGAACTGGCTCCACCATCCCAGAGCAGCCCCACTAGTCGCCCGAAATATCCGGCGGGTATGGCTTGCGTTTTGTCATCCATCCAGATTATGAGCACCACAATCAAATACGCAGCGACCTAGTTGGAACCCATTTCATTCGAGATCACTTCAAGCTCATTTGCTCTATCAAACACAGATCGCAAGAGAAAATCGAGACTTGTTGCTCTTGTTGTGACAAATGAACCCGAAACGTGTTCGGCAAGAAAATTGTAATTATCATCTCTCCATGCAATCCATTCATGCTGGATTTTGTCCAGATAAATCCTATCTTCAGGCGGGAGTTTCTTTAGAAGATTCGCGTAGGTAATATTTAGTCGCTTCTTTTGCGCTACAATTTCATTCGTGATGCAATTGGCTTGCGAATCCGCATTGAGTGACGCTTTGCTACACTGCAGAAATTGAGGCGAATAATTCCTCCCCTCCGCGCTGACTGCGACTGAAATAAATACCATGAATAAAATTCCAATCTTTGGATATTTCATACTCGACAGCCATTCAACAACAACAGTTAAATTTACTAGCGTGCAATTAAAACTTCTTGTCGCACACACCAAGCATCACCCATCTGAACTCAGATCCGAGTTCTTGCTATAGCCTCCAAAATGTCGCGCAGACGGCTCGTTGAAGGCATGAACGCGTGATTAGCGGGTGATTCATAATACGACAACGTCCCGTCTGATATTCTTCCGTCCTGTATTGCACAACCATTAGGTGCTGCTATTGACGCCCATTCTTTAGCGGCCGCGTTTTGTGCATCATCTACAGCACCAACCCCATTTTTCACAAACGCCGCAAGCGCACCTCCTCCGGCTTTGTTTATCAAAAACTCTCTAAAAACCCGTTCCTGCATTTCTGCATCGTATTTCTCGTCGCCAGACAGATTCATTACTACCTTCGCTCTACGCAAAGTGGCAATAACGGTCTGGTATTTTCCCGTTGCGAAAAGCCGGTTGTGGTTAGTTCCAGAAAGCGATTCGGTTGCAATTATTTCATTGATTGTTTTATCAGTAACCGCTCCCGGGAGTGGATGTCTGGGTGAATAGCCAACTCTTCCACCTGGAACATCCTTGGTGCCAGTGTTGTACGATTCATAACCGCCCTCTCCACCGGAAATAATATCTCCGATCTCGCGAATCAATTCATCGAGACCGCTTGCCGATTTAACAAAATTCCCCACCAATCCAATCGGATTGATGTGATACACGTCCGGTCCCGGAAAGCCCGCCACCCCGGCCCGCACCTCGTCCCACCACACGAGCCTGGCGATGCGTTTCTTCTCCTCTTCATGCTCCGGCTTTGGCCCGGTACGCTGCTCGATTGCGTCGATCAGTTCCTGCCACTTCGCCGGGTTGGCCCATTCGCTTTCATGCTTCGGAATCAGGCGCGAGGCCCGGAAAGCGGGCCACGGAAATCCCGCGCCCGGTGTGTTTTGCCCTAGGCCGCACAGATCGTCTGCCGCATAAATACCGTCACCGGTCGGATACAGGACACGGTAGATGGCGGCCATGAGTGGACTCAGCCTGTCAGGAGAACGCGGACCGGACGTATCGCTGCCAAGCGCATAGTCCACATAGTCGCCCGTGGTCGCGAAAATGGTGTGCGCCGGATCGTGGTCTTCATCGTGACACTCGAAATCGATCCAGCTTTGCGAAAACTCGCGGGTTACGCGGCCACCGGCAAAGCTCTGCTCGCGCACCCATCCGGTGATGGAGTTGCGGTGCACATCCGCGCTGTCAATCTTCCACCAGCGGCGTTTCTCCCCGTCATCGCCAGCCGTTGTCTCCTGGAACTGGCGACTGGCATCCTTTTGCAGTTCCGCGAAAGTCCCGATCTGGACTACATCGGTTTGCTTCGCATCCTGCCCCTCGTGGCCGTGATCGCGATAAAGCGTGGTTCGACGGTCAACGCG
>DASVNP010000286.1:0-192114 GCA_036383775.1 Paraburkholderia sp.
CGGCGCTCAGTGCTGTTGAAGTGCGTCTTGATGGAGATCATCTTCTGCTGGCCGATGAAGCCGTGCCAGCAACCCAGCGACTGGGTGTACTTCGACGAGTCGGCATCGTAGGCGGCCATGTCGGCGCGCATGATCTTCGCCGTGTACTTCGCGATGTCCAGGCCCGTTTTGAACTTGTTCTGGGCGCGCATGCGGGCGGCATACTCGGGACTGATCGCATTCCACGCACTGCCGTGGTTCTCTCTCAAAGCAGCAACCGCCTTGATGTCGTCTTGATACTGGGCCATGTGTCTCTCCTAAGAGCAAAGCGCGTTAATAGATGGTTGACCGTGCCGCTACGTATGCCGAAGCGAACTGCATGACTAAATAGTAGCCCCGTCTGCGCGATGTCTTATATAAGACATATGACTTAATTTTTGCTTATTTTTCAATGAGATACATGATGAATTTTGCGATGCAAAACACGCTTTCAAACGACGGAAAAATGATGCCGCGGAAATTCGAGGTGAATTCCGCAATGTGAAACGTGCTTTCGGTTACCGGAGGCGGGCGGCAAACCGCCAGCCAGTTCCTGGGCTGGCGTTACTCATCCCCACGGATCAGGGTTGGCGTTTGCCGCGGCCACCGGCGGGCTTGCCAGCCGGCTTGCGTGAACCCGCAACCGGCTTGCTGGCCGGTTTGCTGCGTGGCTTTTGCACACTGAATGGGCTACCGGTGGTAAAGCTTGTTACTTCACTCGCGGCCACCGCGCGCTGCGCCGCAGGCTTGCGTTTGTTTTCGCCACTTTGCGGGCGCGGCTTGTTGCTGGGCGTCTGCATCGCGCCCGGCGCAGCTTGCGGCACTTTGGGCTTCTTGGGCTTTTTCGGTTTCTTGATGATCTCGCCCGTCGCGCTGGTTTGCGGCACGCGGTGTTCGGCTTCAAAACCCGGCTCTTCTTCGCGACGCAGCGTTTGCCGGATCAGCGCTTCAATCGCGGCCAGTTGCGGCGCTTCATCGGCACACACGAGCGACACCGCCACGCCGCTGGCGCCCGCGCGGCCGGTACGGCCAATACGGTGCACATAGTCTTGCGCCACGATCGGCAGATCAACGTTGATCACCAGCGGCAGGTCGTCGATATCCAGCCCGCGCGCAGCCACATCGGTGGCTACCAGCATCTGTACTTCGCCCGTCTTGAAGCGCTCCAGCGCACGCAGGCGCGCGGGTTGCGGTTTGTCGCCGTGGATGGTGTCGACCGCATAGCCCGCTTCATCCAGCATGGCCGCCAGATAATCCACGCCAATGCGGGTTTTGACGAACACCAGCGCATGCTCCCAGTTGTTCTCAGCCACAAGGTGCATGAAGAGGTCAGGCTTGTTCTTTTTATCCACCGGCACGACCCACTGCTTGATCTTGCTTGCCGTGGCATTGGGCGGGCTGACGCTGATATTGATCGGGTCGCGCAGAATGCTAGCCGCCATGGCGCGGATATCATCGGTAAAGGTGGCGGAGAACAGCAAGGTCTGGCGCTGAGCGGGCAAAGCAGCAAAGACGGCGTTGAGTTCGCGCGCAAAGCCCAGATCCAGCATGCGGTCGGCTTCATCCAGCACCAGCGTTTGTACTTGATCGAACTGCACTGCGTTCTGGCGATTGAGATCCAGCAAACGGCCCGGCGTGGCAACGAGCACATCCACGCCTTTGCGCAACTTCATCATCTGCGGGTTGATACTCACACCGCCGTAGGCGGCCAGAAATCGTAGGTCGAGGCCTTTGCCGTACTCGATAAAGCTTTGCAGCACTTGCTCAGCCAGTTCACGCGTGGGCACCAGCACCAGAACGCGCGCGCGGTTGCTGGACACCGCCGGGCCGTGTTGCACAAGCCGTTGCAACAGCGGCAGCGCAAAACCCGCGGTTTTGCCAGTGCCGGTCTGAGCCGCAGCCATGACGTCGCGGCCACTGAGCACGGCGGGAATCGCCTTGGCCTGCACTGGCGTAGGTGTCTGGTAATTGAGGTCCTGCACATTACACAGCAAGGGATCGAACAGGCCAAGCGAGGCAAAAGACATGGGCGTATTCCGGGCTAAAACCGCAATTCTAGCGGTCCTGGCGATTCACAAGGGACGATCGCGTCGCCCCAAGACGGGCGCTCGTGAGTCGCGGCCATCGAGGCTACCGCCTCACATGCAACGCCTTGCATCTGGAGGGTTTGACGGTAATATCGCGCTCGCTCGCGAGCGTCTAGCCTTTGGTCAGTGCAAGCGCGAGGCAGTTCGTGGCGAGAAGGTATCAATCACCGAACGCAAGACTCACCCGCGAGCCCACCATCATTTCTTTCCGCGCATCGACGGCGTAAAGGTGATTCCTACCAGCAGCCCTTCTGGCCCAATGAGACGACTGACGGTCTGGCCCCACGGCTCATTCCGGTTCCTGACCAGCATTCGATACCCTTGGGATTCAAGTTCTGCGGTAGCCGCTTCGACGTCGTCGACATCGAACTCAATCCAGGCTTGCGGGACAGGTATGTCACTACGCCACGAATCCGTGCCGAAGCACGACTGCGCGGCCTGAGGGAGTGGCCACAAGGCAAACGTGTTCGCGCCCTGCAGACTCTCCGTATGGAGGTAGCCGCCTTTCTCTTCCGTGAAGGGGATACCGAAGGCTCGACTGTAGAGATCGCGACTTGCGTTGGCGTCAGTCACAATCGGGCCAAAGCCTGCGATGAATAAGGCCGTGGTTTTGGAGGCCTTTTCCATGGCTTCTCCTTTGCCGCGGATGAGCGGCGCAATGAGGAACGGAGATGTCCGCCCGCGCCCGTCAAACTGATATGACGGCCTCAATTCGGGTAGCGCGGGGCATGGATAAGTGTAGGCCCCTTTCAGGTGGTCGGCAGGCAGTGCATGGGAACGTGAAATCAATTACCCCGACAGCCGCGGCACCCTGCTCTTACGCAAGTGCGCCGCGGCCGGGGTTGCACGCCTTACTTCAGCCGCGCTTGCAACTCGTTGGCAAGCTGCCTGGTTGCGGCTTTGGTCGGTGCATCCGCGGCGAGTGCGTTAAGCAAGCCAAAGTCGTGGATCGTACCGTTGTAGCGGACCGTGGTGACCTCATCACCCGCAGCGTCGAGTTTGCGACCATAGGCTTCACCTTCATCGCGCAGCACGTCGAACTGCGCCACCTGGATCAGCGCCGGCGGCAGCCCCTTCAGTTGATCAACCGAAGCACGCAGCGGTGAAGCGTAAATCTCGTTACGCTGCTTCGGATCCTTTGTATAAGCATCCCAGAACCACTTCATCATCGGCCGCGTCAGGAAATGTCCTTCCTGATAGGCGTTGTACGAGCCGTCGTTGAAATTCGCGTCCGTCACCGGCCACATCAGGCCTTGAAAGCGGATTGCGGGACCTTGCTTGTCCTTCGCCATCAGGGAAACGACCGCGGCCATGTTTCCGCCGACGCTGTTGCCCACCACCGCGAGGCGGCTGCCGTCCACACCGATCTCATTGCCATGTGCAGCGACCCATTTGGTGGCCGCGTATGCCTGATTGATCGCCACCGGGTAGCGCGCTTCGGGCGACGGCGTGTAATTGACGAAAACCGCCACTGCCCCGGATTGCGCGACGAGGTCGCGCACCAGCCGCTCGTGGGTCTGGAAGTCGCCAAGGATCCAGCCGCCGCCGTGGAAGAACATGAAGACCGGCAGCGTACCCGTTGCGCCCTCGGGCCGCACGATCGTGATCGGCACGGTGATGCCGTCCTGCTCGATGGTCTTGTTCGACACATCAATGCCGGAGAGATCGACCTTCACGCTGTTCTGCGCGCCGATCAAAACCTGACGTGCCTGCGCCGGTGTCAACGTGTTGATTGCCGGTCCTGTGCCGCTGTTCAGTGCATGCAGGAACTGGCTGGTCACCAGATCGGGCGTTGCCGGCGTTGACGGTGTTGCCGGGCTTGCGGCAATGGCGAGAGTGGAACTGGCCGCAATCATGGCGGCGAGCAACAAGGGCTTGAAGGTCTTCATGGTTTGTTCCTGGGCGATTCGATTGGGCGCGTGGTTAAACGATCGTGAGGGTGACGTCGATGTTGCCGCGGGTGGCGTTCGAGTACGGGCAGACGATGTGTGCCTTGTCGACCAGCGCCTGTGCCGCTTCGCGCGTCATGCCGGGGAGCGAGATTTTCAGTTCGACTTCGATGCCGAACCCGTTCGGGATCGCGCCAATTCCGACGCTGCCGTCAATCGAGACGTCTGCCGGGATGGCGATCTTGTCGCGCGCCGCCACGAACTTCATCGCGCCGAGGAAACAGGCGCTGTAGCCCGCGGCAAAAAGCTGTTCGGGATTGGCGCCTTCGCCGCCCGCACCGCCCAATTCCCGGGGCGTGGTCAACTTGAAGTCGAGATTGCCCGCAGGGACGACGGCACGGCCGTCGCGGCCACCTGTGGCGTGTGCATGAGCGCGGTAGAGAACTTTTTCGAGTGACATGGTGAAGCTCCTTTAAAGAAGGACAACAATCAAGTTTGCTATCTACTACTAGATAGATTCGACTGCAAAAGATCAGACGATTCGGCATCGTCTTCGCCACGCAATCTATCTACTCAAAGATAGATTAAGTGGCCAAACAAAGAGGTGGCTCGCCACCTCACATCAACTGCGTTACCGCGCAATCCTCACCGATGCCTCGACATCCTCGAGTCGGGCCTTGGTGTGAAACAACCGACTCGCCAGCACACTGCCCTGAAAAGCCGCATAGAGCGCGCGCGCTGCGTTTTCTGGCTTGCCGTTCACCGCCAGCGTATGCTCCTGCGCGCCTTGCGCCAGAACCTTGGCCAGCCAGCTTTCGTTAGCCTTGAAAAAAGCCTGCACCGCTTGCCGGATGTTATCGGGCAGCGACTCAATGTCAGCAGCGAGCATGCCGCACAGGCAGATCTGATCGCCGTCACCCAAGGTCCTGCCGAACAGCTTCCCGTACTTGTTGAGCTTTACGTCAGCCGGCAACGAAGCATCGATTGCGTGGATGGCACCGAGCACGCTGTTGCTGTACTCGTTGACCGCTTCCAGAACCAGATCGTCTTTCGACGGAAAGTAGTAATGGATGCTCGAGGTCTTGACGCCAACCAGACTGGACAGATCGCGATAGCTAAACCCGTTGTAACCACGCAGCATGATGAGCGTGATTGCATGATCGAGTATCTGTTCGCGGACGGTCGTTGTCGGTTCCATGGATCGAACTATATCTACTCATAGATAGACTGTCAAGCGCCTCGTGCACATCGCCGGTTTCTTCAGCGTTCGGTTCACAACGCTCGACGGGCGATCGCATAAAATGAACTGGTCCGTTGCCGCACACCCAAACGCAATCCCCAAGCTTCGTCCGCCATCGTTTCTCTCCAGTCGGGGCACCACGTCCTTATGTCGAGAATGACCGCAAACGCGATGAGCCGCCGGCACCTGCTGACGCTGATCGGCAAGAACCTCGGCGCGGCCGCCATGCTGCAAGGCATGGGCACGCTTGGGTTCGCCGCTGCCTCGACGTACACCGGACCGATCAGACTCGATGGCGCGCCTAAAGGAACGCGAATTCTCGTGCTCGGCGCGGGTATGGCCGGCCTAGTCGCGGCCTTTGAACTGAGGAACGCCGGCTACCAGGTACAGGTGCTGGAGTACAACAACCGCGCGGGTGGCCGGGCCTGGACTGTCAGAGGCGGCGATCGTTTTACAGAACTCGGCGGCGCCACCCAGTACTGCGAATTCGCTGACGGGCTTTATCTGAACCCAGGGCCGTGGCGCATTCCGTATCACCATCAGGGCGTACTCGACTACGCAAAGCGCCTGAAGGTGCCGCTCGAACCGTTCATCCAGGTCAATTACAACGCCTACCTGCATTCGGCGGACGCTTTCGATGGCAAGCCGCAACGATTCCGGACGGTGCAGACCGACTATCAAGGCTATATCGCCGAGCTGCTTTCAAAAGCAATCCGCAAGGACGCGCTCGATGACGCGTTGTCCGCCGAAGATGCGCATCTGCTGCTCGAATCCCTGCGCCAATGGGGAGCGCTCGGCCGGGATGGCCAATATCAGGCGGGCGCCAGAAGCAGTGAGCGCCGCGGCTTCGCGACCGCGCATGGCGGCGGGCTGATGCCCGAGGCCGTGCCGTCGAATCTGCTCCCGCGCGACCCCTTGCTTGCATCGCGTTTGTGGCAATGGCTCTCCACTGGAAACGAGCAGGACTATCAGAGCAGCATTTTCCAGCCCGTCGGCGGCATGGACAGGATCGCCCATGCGCTGTATTCGCAGGTCGCGAACGCCGTGGTGTTCAACGCCAGAGTGACGGCTATCTTGCAGGACGAGCAAGGCGTCACCGTGCGCTATACCGACACGGCCACCCGTACCGAACGGACCGCGCACGCGGATTGGCTGGTGTGCACCATTCCGCTCTCGATTCTGAGTCAGATCGACATCGCGGTCGGCCGGGACATGCGCGCCGCGATCGAGGCGGTGCCCTACGAGACATCTGTGAAAATCGGCCTGCAATTCGGCCGGCGATTCTGGGAAGAAGACGAGCAGATCTACGGCGGCATCACGCATACCGACCTGCCAATCTCGACGATCGGTTATCCGGCAACAGGCTACGGATCGCCCGGCCCCGCGGTGCTGCTCGGCGCCTACATGTGGGGGCCCGCCAGCTATGAGATGGGTGCGCTGCCCCCTGCCGAACGGATCGCGGTGGCATTGAGCCAGGGCAGCCAGATTCATCCGCAGTACGCGCGCGAGTACCAGAACGGCTTCGCGATGAGCTGGAGCCGATCACCGTTCACGAATGGCTGCTTCGCCGCATGGACGGATGAGTTGAGACAAGCGCATTACGCGAATCTCTGTCAGATCGACGGACGGATTGTCCTTGCTGGAGAGCACGCTTCTTATATTCCGGCATGGCAGGAAGGCGCCGTGCTGTCGTCGCTGGATGCGATCACCCGGCTGCATCGGAGAATCGTCAATGGATAGGCTGACGCTGATCCTTAGCATGGCGCTGATGGGACCCGCGACGGTGTCCGCTCAGGCCGTGGCACAGGACGCACCCAGCACCTTCACTATTTCGCCGGGCTACCGCTTCACAGAAATAAGCGGCGAAGCGCTTTACAACGCCACCTGCGCGGGATGCCATATGCCCGATGGAAAAGGCGCACAGGGCGCGGGTCACTATCCGGCGCTCGCTAACAACCCGGCAGTCGAAGCAGCGCCCTACGTCATCGTCAACGTACTGCACGGCCGAAAAGGGATGCCACCATTTGGCGACGAGATGAATGACGATCAGGTCGCCGCTGTCGTCAACTACACGAGAACCCATTTCGGCAATCGATTTGCCGGAGATGTCACGCCGGACCAGGTGAGAAGCCTGCGCTGAGTTCACGTGGAATTACTGTCGATACGCGGCCTCTTTCCAGCACCCGGTTCTCGTACCAACTGCTCGTACGGTCCGCCGGACGGGGTACCGCTCACGCCGTCCTGATCTTTGGCAATTGCCAACCGAAGCGTACCGCCGCGCCAGCGGGATGGGCGCTGGGCATGTTTTTCGTCCCGTATGGTGCGGCGGATCAGCCCATTTTTGAGGACGTCGGCAAGGTGACGTCGGTGTTCGTTTCGGGCTATGCGCTCAGCAGGTTCGAACGCTTTCTTGAGGCGACGATAGGCGACTATGTTTGATGACAAGAAGCCCCGGATGGAACCATGGACACGCATCGGGCTGTTTTTCGCAACCACTACCACTGTGCTTGCGATTCTCACAGGGGTGACCAACCGGCTTTACTTCCGGCCTGACGACATGGCATCGATCTCCTGGTTTCCGGCAGCCACCGTGGGTATGGCGATGCACAATCCCGGCGACGTCATGACCGATGCAATCTACGCGGACGTCGTCCACTCGGGAGCGATCATCCGCAGCTACTGAAGATCGCGCACAGGCAGGTGATGTCGTCCGTCGACAAATTTCTAATTGTTATTTCTGAGCCTCAAAGTCCCAGAGGAAATATGAAAGCGCGCCCCGTTTCGCACGCCGTTTCCTGGACAGCTCCTGCCGGAAGCTCAACTCAGTGGACGTCTGCACAAGCTCCGGTATCGTCCACTCAGCCTTGACCACGCGGAAAGATCCAGTGAATCCATACATTCTTCCGAGCGGTTCGGCGCCGGTGAAATAGTCGTGCGTCGTGTCGGTCAGAATGTTGACGTGAGTCGGATCCTGGAACGCGGCTCTGGACGGATAACAGGGTGTCAACGCATAAAATCGTCCGCCTGGCTTGAGCACGCGCCAAATCTCATTCATCAGTATGACGAACGGATTGATCGTGGACTTTCCGTCGGCGCTCGACAGTATTCTTGGTATGTGCTCCAGAAAATCGAAGGCCGAGACGGAATCAAACATATTGCTGTCGAATGGTATTTGTTCGACGGCAAGATTGGCGCATCTGATTTCAACCGTCCCCGCAACGGAGAGCGGCCGAATGTCGACTCCGTACACCGTCGACTTTCCATACGGGTTGTGGGGCCGGGTACCGCAGCCCAAATCAAGGTGAATGCCGTCGACAGTGCTCGCCCGTGCCAGCCCCTGGTCGGTCAGGACAGACTTATTTGAAAACACAGACAAGGCCTCGTTTCATTCGGACAGTCCCCTATTGTCGGCATTCTGGATGGACGTTTTTAGGCGTCACCCTATTGTTGGCTTGGTCGAGAGTAGCATTGCAAGCTCAACCGAATCGCGCCTCTTCTGGACACGTGAAGCGCTCCGCGGCGCGTGAAGCGCGGCGAGTCTATCATACCGAGCGTCCACGCCAATATTGCTGTTTTTATGCGGTCATTGAAGGCACCCCCTGCCTTGGTGAAGCCGTCTTCGTGTCGATAGATCAGCGGCATCAACGGCTTGCGGCGAGTCGGAAGTGATCTGTTAGCGATGGGCCGAACTCAGCCCGACGACGACCGACGGCCCCCAACCCGGAAGGGACCCTCAGTTTTCCCGAAAGCAGTTGCCCAGCATCAGAGATTGGAATGGGCGCTGAAGCATTTCTTCATGGTAACGTGAAGAGACTTCACCGCTTGCGCACGGAAAGAACAAGATGATTTCGCATGTCTTTATTGGCGTTAACGACTTTGACCGCGCCTACAAGTTTTATTCGGCCGTCATGGACGATCTTGGGCATAAGCTCAAGTTTTGCGATCGTGATAGGCCGTGGGCCGGCTGGATGGCGGAGGGAGTGCCACGTCCGCTCTTCCTTATCGGCAGGCCATATGATGACAGCGCGGCAGAATGCGGAAATGGCCAAATGGTAGCCTTGCTTGCACCTGATCGCCGATCGGTCGTCAGCGCATACACTACCGCCATGGCGACCCAAGGTTCCTGCGAAGGCCCTCCCGGTTTAAGAACTCACTATCATCCCGACTATTACGGCGCGTACTTCCGCGATCCAGAGGGAAACAAGATTTGCGTTTGCTGCCACGATCCCGAGCCCCGTTAGGTTTCGCAAGCCTCCCCCCCCGTTGCGGCGACATGATGGCGTCTCATACTGGCCACTCCGTTGCAGTCCGCCAGCTTTGCCCCGCCTAAGGCGACATCTACCCCCGAAACATGGCCTTCACATGTCGTCCACCCGCGCGCCACGCAGCTCGCGCACCCCACGCCCAAGGCGCCGGCGCAATAGCGTGCGCAACGTCGTGCCGTCGACATAACCCACCTCCGTGGCAATCGCCTCAATGTCGAGACGGCTCGTGCGCAGCAGATGAACAGCTCGCTCGACGCGAAGGTCCTGGAAGTATGACAGCGGAGATTTTCCAAGCACCGCCTCAATACGGCGTTGCAGTGTTCGCGTACTGGTCGCGAGAGCGCTCGCTGCGGCATCAAGCGAAAAGCCCTCAGCGAGCCTGCCTCTTGCCCAGCGCTCGAACCGCTCGACGAGCGGATCCGCGCGCGCGAGATGATCCGGGATCATGTACGGTGCTTGCGATGGTCGAGCGTCCACCAGCAGATAGCGGGCCACAACCGATGCCAGATCGGGACTCGCCTGATTCAACAGCCAAAGAGCGAGATCGAGGTGCCCCATCGCGGCGCCCGCGGTAGTGAAGTCGCCCGACGGCACCACCATGCGAGCGCTGTCCAGGCGAACCTCCGGGTAACGCTGACGAAACAGAGGCGCGAGCCACCACGTGGTGGTGGCTTCCTCTCCGTTCAGCAAGCCAGATTCCGCCAGCACAAACGTGCCAATGCAAGCGGAAGCGATCTTCACGCCATCCGCGTGACTTTGGCGGAGCAATGCCAGTGCATCGACCACGTCGCGCCGAGCAAGCGCCGGCACCAGTTGCTCCGGCATTTTTTTGGCGAGTGCCGGCACGACCAGCCAGTCCGGCCGGTCCATCGCGCTCACCGGCTTGACCGGCACGCGCATGCCCAAACCAGTCCGCACATTGCGCCGCATACCGATTACGTCGATTTCAAAGTGCGGGCCGACGCCGGGCTGTTGGATGGCGGCCAGATCGTTCGCGGTGGTGAATGCATCGAGCACGGCGGAAAGCCCCGTGTCGAACACCTCATCGAGTGCGAGAATCGTCAGCTTCATGTCGTAAATGACCTCAAAAATGTCATTTACGACAATAGTACGCATGCACGTTCGTGTCTACAGTAGCCCTCAATCCGGGCGCAACCTGTACACGTTGCCCGGACGACATCCTGGGCAACCTGTGTAACTGGAGCAGACCATGAAAGTGATGGCGATTGGCACACTCAAGCCGCTTACCCCCGAGCAACAGCAGGCCTATATGCCGAAGGAAGTGCCCGCAACCCTGCAGCTTTACCTTGATGGCAAGATGGAGCAATTCTGGCTACGAGACGCAATGAAGGGTGTAATTTTCCTGATGAACGTGGATTCAGTCGACGAGGCCGACGAGCTTCTGAAGGCATTGCCACTCGGCCGGGATAACCTCCTGACATTCGACTTGATGCAAATCGGACCGCTTGCGCCGCTCGGCATGCTGATGAATGCCGTTTGATGGTGCTGCAGGAAAGGAAGCGGTCAAAAGGAACCGGTATGAACCACTCACCACAATCCAGCCTCGACCGCCCCATCTGGGGCGCCCTCACAACCCGACAGGCGCATCTGCGGCAAGGCGATCAGCTTGCCCGCCGCTACCAGCCCGACGTCGCTCCGTTTGCAGCAGTGGAGTGTGAAACCCCTCCTGCCTACCAGGCGCTCCACCAGCTGCTGCAGCCAGACGAGCAGGTAGCGTTGCTGTCCTTCGATCCTGTCGTGCCAAGCGATGCGCTGCGAGCAGAACGTGTGGGTGTGATCCATCAAATGATAAGCACTCGCCACGAAACCCGCGACGTGGACGATCCGGACGTGATCGCCCTGAGTAACGCAGATGCGGAAGACATGCGCGCTCTGGTTCAGAAAACCAAACCCGGTCCCTTCGGCAAGCGTACTCACGAGATGGGCAACTACATCGGCATTCGCGACCGCGGGCGTCTCATTGCGATGGCCGGAGAACGAATGCGCCTCGACGGATACGTTGAAATAAGCGCGGTTTGCGTGGATGACGACTGGCGCGGCAAGGGCCTTGCGGGCCGGCTTGTGAGTCGCTTGTGCAGGGAAATCAAGCATCGTGGAGAGACGCCATTCCTGCATGTACTCAGTGACAATCAATCCGCGATCGGACTGTATGAACGTCTTGGATTCGAGCTACGGCGCAAATTTCTCCTCACCCGGATCATGACGGCTGATGCAGGATCGGCGTGATACATCGGGGGCATGGGCCTGCCCGCTTGCGCCGCGAACCGTCGATTGGCGGCCCCGACGCTTTGGCGACGATGGGAAACGGTTGGGGAACGCTAGTCTCTTTAAATACAGGGGCAACTTGAGTATCTCGCCCCTTTTTAAAGAGAAGACATCATGTCAAGGCTATTGGACAAGAAGGGCATCAAGGAAGTGCTGTCGATGTACAACCAAACGGTAGCCTATTTTCCTGGCACGGCCGACACGCCGATCATTCAGGCGATTAGTCGTGCAGACGTGGTGGAATTGCTAAACAACGCGACGACCAATGACCCCGTCTGCGGGCCTAGCGCGGATTTACTTCACTATATGCGTGAACACAACTGGTGCATCACCGCGGGTGTTCATGAAGGCGGCCTGGGCGGCGCCGCGGGTGGAGCGGACCCGGAACCGCATATTTCGCTTTCCGTAAATGGGTACGGCTACCATTTGCGCGTCATGAAGAAGAACAAATTGTGGGTGCTCTGGGATATCACCGGCCCCGCGGAAGGAACGCCCGGCGGAATCAGGTTAAGCAAGGGTAAAAAGGCCGCGGCAGCAAAGAACGCTGCGCCCGTGGTCACGACGATCGACGAATTTCAACAAGAGTTTGCGTTGACAGAAAGAGAAGCGCTCAGAGCGGTCAACCATTGGAAGAAAGCAGGCGGCACAAGGCCACAGGCAGTCGCTTGGCTGAGGACTCAAAAGTGACTTTGGAATCCGTTCGAGATTCTTTGCGGGCAATCCCGCCGCAATGGCAAAGCGCGGAATACCTCGCACACTGCCGACCTTTCCGGTTAGCCCACGCCCTAACGGCAGGTCTGCGCTTCAAGGGACCCCAGACCGTCTGGCAAATATGCAAAGACGCGTGACAGGTTTCGATGCGAGTTCACTGCGAGCGTAGAATCGAGCGGAGGTCCCAACAAGGCAAGACGGCTGCCCACCCGAACCCATATCCGTTCGGCATGATGTCGGCCGTCGACGGTTTGGGGTGCGAGGCGCTCACTCGGTCGCGTACCAATTCCGACCGGGCACTCAAGGAGACACGACCATGGCAAAGCTCGTCGCGCTTTACAAGACGCCGTCAAACCCGGACGCATTCGACGCACACTACTTCTCGAATCACGTGCCTCTCGCCAAAACGATATCCGGGCTTCGGCGCTATGAAGTTAGTACGGGGCCAGTGATGACCCCGCAAGGCGACGCTCCATATTACCTCGCAGCAATCCTGAGCTTTGATTCGATGGATGCGCTGCAACAGGCACTCAATTCACCCGAAGGCCGAGCGACAGCGGGCGATCTCGCCAATTTCGCACAAGCCGGTGTCGAGCTTCTTGTATTCGACACCAAAGACGTTTAAGCCTTGCCAGTGTCTCGGCCGCATGCATGAATGAGCAGGCAAGGTGTCTTGCACAGGATATGCTTGTTGCTATCCGGCCCGTTTGCTATACCCGAATTCAATCCATGGGAAGGAAAAACGAGGTTCGCAGCAGTCGATTTTGGCAAATCAGGTTGGCTGCAGCGATTCAGCTCGCAGCACCTCGGAAACTGAAGCAACTTTGTGCGGACATCCAGCGTTCGGAGGAAAATGCAAAAGTCTCCTCTGAGGACCCACGACATGACCAGATTTCAGCCGGAAGGATGGCATACCGTTACGCCACGAATCGTCGTGCGAGATCCGGAAAGCCTGGTCACATTCATCAAGACGGTCTTTCAAGCGCAAGGAGAACTTCATCCCGGGCGCCCCGCCGAAATGAGGATCGGCGACTCCATCGTGATGGTTAGCGATGGCGGTAGCTTGCGCGACCCGATCCCGGCTTTTCTCTACGTTTATGTTGAGGACGCGGATTCAACCTACACGCGAGCGATCGCGGCGAACGCGATTTCACTGGAAGTCCCAGCCGATACGCCATACGGCGATAGGCGAGCCATGGTAAGAGATCAATGGGGGAACACATGGCAAATTGCCACGCACAAGCACGATCTCCCAGGTGCGACGATCCCTTCAAGGTCGGGTAACAACGGATAGAGCGATGCCTGGGGAGCGCCGAAGCGTTGTGCGCTCCGTTTCCGCTATTGGTCGATCAGTGACGCGCGAGTGCGTTGATCATCGACAGTGGCGCGAGAGATCAGGCACCACAGCTTCCGGTTCGACCGTGTTGGCGGTGGCGGCCACGATGCGTCGACAGGCCTCAACACGCCCGCAACTCACGTACCCCCTTGCCTAGCCGCCGCCGCAGCAGCGTGCGCAATGTCACGCCGTCTGCGTAGCCGACACGCTCGGCGATACGATCCACACTGTCCTTGCTCGTTTTCAGCAGATGGACGGCGCGCTCGATCCGCAGATCCTGTATGTACTCGACGGGCGTTTTACCGAGCACTTCGTTCAGACGTCGCGTCAAGGTCCGCTTGCTCGTCGCCAGAGCGTCAGCAGCGTCGTCGAGCGCAATTGCCGTGTCGAGGTGTTCGCGCACCCAGCGGTCGAAACGTTCGACGATCGGGTCCGAATGAGACAGGTGATCGGAGATCGCAAAAGCGGACTGCGACGGCCGCGAATCGAATACAAGGTACCTGCCCACCAGCGCCGCAACCTCAGGACTGTTGTTGCGGATCAGCCAGAGTGCCAGGTCGAGATGGCTCAGTGCTGCCCCTGCCGTCACCGTGCTGCCGCTGGGCACGACAATCCGATGCGCGTCCAGGTGCACCTCGGGGTAACGCTGCCGGAACACTGGCGAGAGCCACCAGGTTGTCGTGGCTTCGCGCCCATCGAGCAAGCCGCTCTCGGCCAGCACAAAGGTGCCCGTACAGGCCGCCCCAATATGGGCGCCGGCATCGTGCCACGTGCGCAATGCATCTAGCGCATCGATCACGTCGGCCCGGCCGAGCGATGGCACCAGCAGGTCCGTCGTCGTCCTGTTCAGCGCGGGTACGACGACCCAGTCCGGGGCAGGGGCACCGGTCACATCCTGCACGGGAACCTGCAACCCGAGCGCGGTGCGCACCTCCGGGCGCATCCCGGCGACAGTGATTTCGAAGCCCGGCGTGGCAATTCCCGTCGAGCGCGCAAGTTCGTTGGCCGTCGCGAAGGCATCGAGCACCGCGGCAAGGCCCGTGTCGAACACCCCATCGAGCGCGAGTACAAATATTCGCATGGCAGTATCGATATCAAAGTTGTCGATTGGGACAGTGTTCTCCTACGCGCCGCGTTTGTAAAGTACGTCCATCGCGTGGCCCCTCACGCGGAAATTGGAGAACACAGATGATCAAGCATGCTTTATTTGTCAGACTTGAAGCCAAACCCGGAAAGGAGCAGGCAGTCGCGGACTTTCTTGCCGACGGCCTGGAAATGACGAATCGGGAGGCAACCACGCCGATCTGGTTCGCTCTCAGGCTGTCGCAGAACACGTTCGGTGTCTTCGACGCTTTTGCGAGTGACGAGGATCGCCAGGCACATCTCGCCGGCAACATGGCGAAGAGTCTGATGGCGCGGGTCGATGAGATGCTGGCGCACCCGCCTACGGTTGAGCCGTTCGACGTTCTGGCCATGAAGAACACGCTGGCCTGACACCCCTGTACCTGAGCATTTGAAAGTGATTGTGGAGATTAAAATGTTCGCACTGCGAAAAACTTTATTTATCGCCGCCCTGGCTGCCATGGGCAGCACGATGGCCCACGCCGAGGGCGGAACCGCGGCAAAAGATATCGTGATTGTTCACGGCGCGCTCGTGGACGGCTCTGGCTGGCGCAACGTCTACGACATTCTGTCGAAAGACGGCTACCACGTGAGCATCGTGCAAGAGCCGCTGACCAGCCTCGACGAGGACGTCGACGCGACCAAACGCGTCATTGATCGGCAGCAGGGCCCTGTCGTGCTGGTCGGTCATAGCTATGGCGGCTCAGTGATCACGGATGCGGGCGCCGACCCGAAGGTGAGCGCACTCGTCTATGTAGCCGCCATCCAACCCGACAAGGGCGAAGCCACCGGCCAGCTCCTGCAGAAGTTCGCCCCGCCAAACGATGCCATGCGCGCCTCGCCGGACAAGTATTTCTACATCCCGCCGGCGCGATTCCGCGAGACCTTTGCGCAGGACGTTCCGCCGTCAGAAGCGCAATTCATGGCTGACTCGCAGCAGCCACTCGCGCAGAAAGCCGCGGCAGCACCTATGCCTGTCGCGGCGTGGCGGACCAAGCCCAGCTACGCGGTGCTGACCACCCAGGATCACGTGGTGAGCCCACAGCTTCAGCGCTGGATGTATCAACGCTCAGGCGCCAAGGTCACCGAAGTGAGCGCGGGTCACGCTGTCTATATCTCACATCCGGACGAGGTCGCTCGGGTCATCGAGGCTGCCGCGAAGTAGACCCGCGTAGACGTCTAAGCGCGCTGTCATCGGCCTCGTGCACGCCGGAACACAACCGGCGCACGAGGCCGCGCGAATCGCGCATGAATCCATCATGAAAGTCGCTCCCATGCTTTTACCGATCCTTGCTTGTCTGGGCGGTGTACTCACCATTCTGAGTTCCTGCATTCTTCTCGTGCCGCCTTTCGAACTCTCGGCGGCGAGCCTGGGCTTGGCCAGCCTCAAGACGACTTTCTTGCTGCTGACCTACTCGGCCGGCGCAGCAACTTCACTCACGCTGGCCCTGCTAATTGGCGGCCGCGTCTTCGCCGCCATGAAGCGCTCGACAGGCGCCGGCGAACTGGTGCGTCTCGCTTTTGGCGTGCTAGTGCTCGCAGCGGTCGCCGCGATGGCACTCGGGCTGGATACTCACCTGCTGACACGGGTGTCGCTGGTGAGCACCGGCGGAATCGGACAAAAGCTGTTCGACGCGGTACATCTCGTTGGCGCCGTACGAGCCGCTGCCAGAGCCGCGGGCGCGCGGCCCTTCTCCATGCGGCTACGCCTTCACGCACGCGCCCCTTGGGGTATGACGATGACAGTGTTGTGAGGCACTTGACGCATGCCTACGCCGGCAGTTCACGGGTCGAGCAATGCACGCCGCCTCCACCCGACGCAATGCCCAAAATATCCACCTGGACAATCGCTCGTGAACCGGCATACGGCCGGATAGTCGCCACAGCGCCAGCATCGGCCGCAACATCGTTGAACTTCGGAACGATGATCGCCCCGTTGCATTTGTAGAAGTTGATATAGCCGGCGGCAAAATTCGTCATTTGCTTGTCGCTCAACGTGACGCCGTTGGAGGTGCCGTAAGTGCCTGGCGCGTTCAACGCAATCAAGGTGAGCGGCCGCCCCTTCGCATCCGTTTGACCTGCAAGGCGACTGTAGTTGGCGCGCATCAGTGCCTGCTCATAGGTCGAGTTGGTCGGATCGGCCGCGTACGCGACAACACCGGGCGCGAGGAATTTCGCATAGAAGTCGACGTGCCCATTCGTGATATCGGTTTCCTTGTCCGGCGTCGCCGCGCCGCCTTGAGCTCCGACGCCGGCGCCTTGCGGAAAGGTTGCCGTACCCGGAATCCAGATGATCTTCTGCACCCCGAGCGTGCGTCGCAACTCCGCAAGCACCGTGTCTTTGGCCGTCGGCAAAAGCTTCGCATTGGCGATCACGCCGTTTGGAATGGCGAACAGCTGCGGATTGCGGTTGACATGCAGCACAGCCGATTCCGTCAGAATCGCCGTGGCCTCGCCGTCGAATTCAATCGCACCGCCTTCGAGCGTCAACGTGCTCTGAATCAGCGTCGCGTTGTTTGCCTTCGCCATCCACGCCGCCAGCGTGTGGTCGTTTGCAAAGGGCTGGAAGAATTTGCCTGCCTTCGATTTGTTGCTGCTTGCAGCAACCGAAGCCGGCACCGTCATCCCAGGGGTGAGACTGACGCCGTCCGTATTCGCGTTGCCCCAGCCGTTGAAGTTGAAGTTCACGGCGCACAATGCATTGCCACTAGCCGTGTCCTTGACGAATACGCACCCCGTGTCGCGTGTCCAGAAATCGTCGAAGCCGTTGGCCAGTACGATGAGTCTGACGCCGCCCACGCCCGTGCCACGAGCCAGGTAGTTCGCATGGATAGCGGGATTCGCACCGCTCGGCATCGTCAGCAAAGCCTGCGCGGCGCTCAGGTCGACCGGCAGCACCAGCATGTTGACCGGCTCATACGTGCCGATTGCTTTGGCCACGTCCATCAGGTCAGCACGAACCCGGTCGATGCCCGCATCCGTGCTCTGTGCCGTAACCGGTACCCAGATCCCTTCAGAGCCCGAAGCGAATGCCATGTACGTAGCCGTGTGCGGTGAATCCTCGCCCGGCATCAGATACGGCGCCGGGCCCGCAACGGGTGGCTTCTGTGACGACGGCGGCGACGTCGAAGAGTCCGATGACGAACCCGACGATTCACCGCCACAAGCCGCCAGACTACCCACCAGCGAGAATCCCAACAACGACGCTGAACTCTTGATAAAGCCGCGACGGGTCACCGGCGCACGCTTAACCGATTCGTCCGATGCTTGATTGTCTTTGTTTGCTGCCATGTCCATTTACCTCTTAATACTCGCGGTTTCCCGGGAATAGCGCGGTGGTTTTTCGCTGATGCGAAACGCCGGCCGACAGCTCTCCCTGCCAGGACATTGGTCCACGGCATGATGTCAATCGTCAGGGAAACCGGTTCAGTGTTCGGTCGAAATTCGACCACGAAATCAATCACAAGCGAGCCGCCGTCCCGCGGCGGCTCGAGATTCTGATCACCTGGGCTGCTGTTGTGTCGTGCAGTGGATGCCTCCACCACCGGCGGCAACGCCATCGATATTCAGCTGAATCACATCCCGTCCGGGAAAGAGATCCACGAGAATGTCGCGCGTATTGCGGTCCGCGTTGCTGTCGCCGAACTCCGGGGCAATCACCGCGCGATTGCACACATAGAAGTTGACGTAGCCGGCCGCGAACTGATCGTTCTCATACTTCCGGCGCACGCTCGTCGGTCCTTGCAGCACCACGACCCTCAACGGGCGGCCCTTCGCATCGGTGGACTTTCGCAAGATGTCCAGATGACGCTTCGTCACCGCATGGTCGTAGGAAAACGGATCCGGATCGAGCCCGGCAACCACGACGCCCGGACTCGTAAAGCGAGCGTAGAAGTCGGTATGGCCGTCGGTAATGTCCTTACCAGCAATGCCCGGCAGCCAGATGATTTTCCGCAGCCCAAGCAGGCGGGACAGTTCCGCTTCGCACTGCGCTTTGCTCACACCCGGATTGCGATTGGCATTCAGCACGCAGCTCTCGGTGATGATGGCCGTGCCTTCTCCGTCTACTTCAATGCCGCCGCCTTCCAGCACGAGACGCGTGTCGAGCAGGTTAGCTCCGGCTCGACGTGCGACGAACGCCGCGACGTCCGCGTCCTGTTCGTGCTCCTGCTTGTCACCCCAGCCGTTGAAGTTAAAGCCCACGGCGCCAAGCTGGCCTGCGGTTCCTTTGACGAACACGGGCCCGGTATCGCGCATCCACAGGTCATCGATTGGTTGAGGCACAAGTTCGACCGTACCGCCGCACAGGCGGGCGGCGATGTCGTGGTCCTCTTCGCGCACCAGCATTTTTACCGGCTCGTGCGCCGCAATGGCCTTCGCAATGCCAGCCAGATTCTCTCTGACCACGGGCAGCAGTTTGCCGCCCCAGATTTCTTCGCTGGGACCGAATGCCATCCAGGTCGCGGCGTGGGCGCCGCCCTCGTCCGGCATCTTCCAGTTGGCCTCTTGTGCGAGCGCCATCGCGCTCGCGCTGAAGAAGCTACCACCCAGCGCACCGGAAAAAAGCGCACCACCGGAAGCCATGAGTCCCCGCTTCAGAAACTGACGTCTTGTCGTCATGTAAACCACCTCATGTAAATCGGTAAAGCCTGCGGCATAGCCCTACATTCAGGGCTTGCTCGCCTTGAGACCAAGCCAGATTCGGCCCTCCAGACGAGCAGTGGCGGGCGCTTCGGCCACCGGCGTAAATAAAGTCCGCTTCTTTTGCTCATCGGGATAGATGTTCGGGTTGTTGATCAGCGTGGGATCCATCAACTTCAGCGCGCCCTGATTGGCATTAGCGTATCGCGTGGCATTGGAGATCTTCGCCACCACGTCCGGACGCAGAATGTAGTTGATGAACGCGTGCGCGTTATCCGGATGCTTCGCCGTCTTGGGGATGACCATGGCGTCGAACCACATCAGCGTGCCGATGCTCGGGATGTCGTAGACAACGTCACGCTTGTGGTCGAGCTCTCGCGCCTTTTGTGCGGCCAGGTTAATCGCCCCTGAGTAGCCGACCATGACGCACAACTCGCCGTCGATCAACTCGTTGGCACTAGCCGAATCCACGAACAGGCGAATATAAGGCCGCGCCTTCTGCAGCATGGTCTGCGCGACCGCATAGTCCTGCGCGGTCGGGCTCACCGGATCGCGGCCAACGTAGCGCAACGCCAACGGCAACACCGTGCTCGCGGAGTCCTGCAAGCCGATGCCACAGTGAGCGGCGATGCGCGACGCGATTGCCGGGTTAAACAGCAGGTCCATGCTGTCCGCCGGCATATCCTTGCCGAGGATCGCGCTGACTTTGGCACGGTCGTAGCCCACGCCCACCGTCCCCCACATGTAGGGGACGCCATACTGGTTGCCCGGATCGGACTGCGCCATCAGTTTCAGCAGCGCGGGATCCAGATTCTTGAGATTCGGCAGCTTGCTCTTGTCGAGCTTGCGAAACGCGCCGGCCTGGATCTGCTTCGCCATGAAATCGTTAGTCGGCCACACCAGGTCGTAGCCACTGTCGCCTGTCATTAGCTTGGATTGCAATGTCTCGTCGCTGTCGTACGCGTCGTAACGGACCTTGATGCCAGTTTCCTTCTGGAACTCGGACAACGTGTCGGGGGCGAAATAATCGCTCCAGTTGTACAGGTTCAGTACTTTCTCTTCCTCGGCATGGGATTGCCCTGCGAGCAGAGACAGACAGAATCCGAGACCGGCGAACGATAGGCGCCAGTGTTTTTTCATACCGTACTCCTTAGCGATAGCATGAAGAGTTGCCGTCGCTGGTGAGCAGCGTACGATACATTTCCGGCCGACGATCGCGGAAGAATCCCCACGACTGCCGATCCGCGCGAATGGCATTCAGATCGAACGTGTGCAGAAGAATGGTTTCGTCCGTGCGATTGGCTTCGGCCACCTTCGCGCCCGTGTGATCCGCAATGAAACTGGAGCCGTAGAACACGCCGGTGAGTCCCTGCTGCTGCGGATTGCCGTTGCCGAACCCGACCTCACGACCAATCCGGTTGGCCGCCACCACCGGCACCATATTCGCCGCCGCATGGCCTTGCATCGTGCGTTGCCAGTGACCCGCCGAATCGAAATCGCTGCTGAAGGGCTCCGACCCGATGATGGTCGGAAAGCATAGGACTTCAGCGCCCATCAGTGCGAGGCTTCGAGCCGTCTCCGGATACCACTGATCCCAGCAGATGCCGATGCCGATCTTGCCGAAACGCGTATCCCACACCTTGAAGCCGGTGTCACCCGGCGTGAAATAGAACTTCTCCGTATAGCCGGGGCCGTCCGGAATGTGAGTCTTGCGATACACGCCGAGTACTTTGCCGTCGGCATCGGCTACGGCAATCGAGTTGTAGGCGGCATTGCCGGCCCGCTCGAAAAACCCGATGGGCAATACGATGCCCAGTTCGCCGGCAAGCTTCGCGAAGCGGGCAATTCGCGGATTGTCCGCAAACGGTTCAGCCAGTTCCAGATGCCGCACGTTCTGATCCAGGCAGAAGTACGGCATCATGAAAAGCTCGGGAACCAATACGAGGCTGGCGCCCTGCGATGCGGCCGCGCGGATCAGTCTTTCCGCGGTGGCCATATTGTCTTCAAAGGTCCAGCTGCCCGATGCCATTTGCACCGACGCTACAGTGATGTTTCGCGACGACATGTGACGTCTCCCTTCGATGATCGGATCCGGTCTGGATCAGTTAGTGGTGGCAGGCTGCTGCTGCGTCGAACAATGGATGCTACCGCCGCCGATCGACAAAGTGGGAATCGGCAGCAGTTCAACGCGCCGCTCCGGAAACGCCTGAGCGAAGACCTCGCGTGCGGCCTGGTCCTGCTCCACACCAAACGCGGTCGAGATCACCGCGCCGTTGACCAGAATGTAGTTCGCGTAGCAATCGCAGTAGCGCTCGGAGCCATAGCGTTCGCTGACAATCGGCGAAGGCAGATCGAGCAGTTCGAAGCGGCGCCCGGCGGCGTCGGTGGCCAGCTCCAGCGCGCGGCGATTCTCGCGCATCACATGAAAATAGTCGCCCTGCACCGGGCTCGCGCTCTGGCACAGCATCTTGCCTGGCGAGATAAACGACGCAATGCCGTCCACGTGCCCGTTGGTTTCCACTTCATCCGGATTCCCAGGTAACCAGATAATTTTCTCCACGCCCAGCATGCGCCTGAGTTCGGCCTCGATTTCAGCGCGATTCATGTGTGGATTGCGATTCGGATGCAGCAGGCAGCTTTCCGTGGTGATCAGCGTGCCCTGTCCGTCGACATAAAACGCGCCGCCTTCCAGCACCATGTGGGAGTTGAAAATTTGCGCTCCGGCCGCGCGGGCGATGTCCTGCCCCACTTGCTGGCAACCGTCGTAAGGCTGGTATTTCTCGCCCCAGCAGTTGAAGCGGAACGACGCGGCGCCCAGCCGGCCACCCTCGCCCACCAGAAAAATCGGCCCGCAGTCGCGCAGCCAGTTGTCTTCCGCCGCGACAGCGAGCACTTCGACGCTGTTACCGAGCAACTCGCGCGCTGCATCCGCCTCGCTGTGATGCGCGGTCACCACGCAACGCTGATAGCGGGCAACGGTCTGCGCGACCAGCGCGAACTCCCGGCAAACCCGCAGATAGTGCGGCCCCCACAGGTCTTCGCGGCCTTCCAGAATCGGCCATCCCAACCAGGTGGTGTGCATCTTTTCCCATTCAGCGGGCATCCGGTAGCCATGTTGGCGAGCGTCAAAGCGACTCATTCCTGTGTCTCCATCGTTAGGTGGTGAGGTATTGTGATACGGGTTAAACTTGATGAAAAATGATGTTTATTGCCTTAATCAATCAATTTCGCTCATACCTCCATGCAACGTGTCCCCTCCCTGAAGCTGCTGATGGGCTTCGAAGCGGCCGCCAGACTGGGTAATTTCTCGCGCGCGGCTGACGAACTGCATCTGTCGCAATCCGCGATCAGCCATCAGATCCAGCAGCTCGAAGAGCAATTGGGGCAACCGCTGTTCCGCAGAATCGGCCGCGGTGTGGAATTGACGGTCGCCGGCGAGGTGCTGCAGCGAAGCGTGCAGCGCTCCATGGAAACGCTGCGCAGCGGGCTCGGACGGATCGCCACGTATCTCGATCCCGGCCTTGTCGTGCTGGTGTGCCCCGCGCCGTTGCTGCATGGTTGGTTGCAACCGCGTCTCGACCAGTTGCAGCAGGTGCTTCCCGATCTATGCCCATTGCTTTCCACTGATGAGAGCGCGCGTTACGTCGATGAGATCGACGTCGACCTGACTATCGGAGCCCGGCCCATGCAACAGGCCGGGCTATTGGAGCTGCCGTTTCTGCAAGACGAGTGGGTGACCGTATGCGCAACAGAACTGGCGGCGAAGTTAGATCGCGTGCCGCGCGCCAAGCATCATTTGCATACGGGCCTCATTTGCCTCGAAGAAAACCTGACCAGCGAGAGCACCGCGCCGATTTTCCGCAGGCAACTGTCGGCCTTTCGCATGAACGCGATCTATGACGATCAGCGTCTCGTGCTGGACGCGGCGCTGCGCGGACGCGGCATTGCCTGCCTTTCCCGGCTGGTGGCGCAAGGCAGCATCGATGATGGCGCTTTGACCATCCTCGGCGATTACCCGCGTTTGCCGGGCATGACGTGGTGGATATCGCGCGTGTCCGGGCCGTCGCGCTCACCCATCGTCGAGCAGATGTTCGAATGGCTGCTGGCCCAAGGCCAGGAAGCCAATTCCGGCCGCGGTCCCGAAGCCTAGCCTGTATCGGAGCCACGGCCGGCTCAATCACGCGGGGAGCTCCTTTGTCGTGCAGTGGATGCCGCCGCCACCCGACGCAATGCCCAGAATGTCCACCTGAACGATGTCCCGCGAGCCGGCATAGGGTTGGAGCGCCGCAAATGCGGCGGCGTCGGCCGAGGTATCGTTGAATTTGGGCATGATGATCGCGCCGTTGCATTTGTAGAAGTTGATGTAGCCGGCCGCGAAGTTCGTTAGCTGCTTGTTGCTTAATGTCACGCCGTTGGACGTGCCGAAGTTCGCCGGCGTGGTCAACTCGATCAGTTGCAGCGTTCTTCCGCTTGCATCCGTCTGGTTGTTCAGGCGCTGCCAGTTGGCGTCGGTCAGCGCGCGCTCCCCCATTGCGTTCGACGCGTCGTAGCAATAGGCAACAACACCGGGCGCGAGGAACTTCGCATAGAAGTCGACGTGCCCATTCGTGATGTCGGTTTCCTTGTCCGGCGTCGCCGCGCCGCCTTGAGCTCCGACGCCGGCGCCTTGCGGAAAGGTTGCCGTACCCGGAATCCAGATGATCTTCTGCACGCCGAGCGTGCGTTGCAATTCGGCCAATACCGTATCTTTGGCGCTCGGCAGAGGCGTCGCGTTGGCAATCACGCCATTCGGGATGGCGAACAGTTGCGGATTGCGGTTGACGTGCAGCACCGCGGATTCCGTCAGGATTGCCGTCGCCTCCCCGTCGAACTCAATCGCGCCGCCCTCGAGCGTCAATGTGCTCTGAATCAGAGTCGCGTTGTTTGCCTGCGCCATCCATCCCGCTACTGTCCGGTCGTTGGCGAACGGCTGGAAGAATTTGCCTGCTTTCGATTTGTTGCTGCTCGCGGCAATCGAGGCCGGCACCGTCATCCCCGCGTTCAGATTCAGGCCATTCGTATTCGCGTTGCCCCAGCCGTTGAAGTTGAAGTTCACGGCGCACAATGCGTTGCCGTTAGCCGTGTCCTTGACGAAGACGCAGCCCGTGTCGCGCGTCCAGAAATCGTCGAAGCCATTGGCGAGCGAGATCAGATTGACACCGCCCACGCCCGTTGCGCGCGCCAGGTAGTTTGCGTGGATGTCGGGATTCGCGCCGCTTGCCTTCGCCAGCAAGGTCTGCGCGGCGCTCAGGTCGACCGGCAGCACCAGCATGTTGACCGGCTCATATGTACCGATCGCCTTGGCCACGTCCATCAGGTCAACACGAACCCGGTCGATGCCCGCATCCGTGCTCTGCGGCGTGACTGGTGTCCAGATTCCTTCCGAACCCGAAGCGAATGCCATATACGTCGCCGTATGCGGTGAATCCTCGCCCGGCAGCAGATACGATGCCGGGCTTGGCATTGAACGCGCAGACAGGCGAACCGCAGCCGGATTCGACGACGAGTCCGCGCCACCGCAACCCGCCAGCGCACCAGCCAAAGACACGCCGAGCAGCGTGACCGATCCCTTGATAAAGTCACGACGTGTCAGTGGCGAGTGAGCAGGCGTCACGCACAACGGCTTGGTGCTTTTGTCTTTCATCGTATCTCCATGAGCTATGAATCAACTGCACTAGTCCTGGCAGCGGTGAATCGTGCTAGAACGAATAGATAAACTGCGTGGCGAGCAGATCGTTCGAACTGCTATAAGAGCCATCGTTGCGCAGGAACACCTTGTTATTGGCCCAATCGTGCCGGTACTCGAACTTCACCGTAATCTGCTCGGTCGGGAAAAACAGCAGATCGAGCGCGACGTCCTGACGATTCGAACCCTTGCACTGCACCCCCAAGCCGCCACTCGCTTGCGAATTGGCGAAGCAGTCCGCGCCGATGCCAAACCCGTTGTAGGGGTCGCGGCCCTGGCCGTTCAACGCAATGCCGCCGCCACCGCCGCCGTTCTTGCTGTCGGCGAGGAAGTCGTAGCGCAACGTCGCACCCATCCGGCCGACGCCGGGCAAGCTGAACTTGCGATGCGCAAGCAGCGAGACGCCATACCATTGCGCCTGGCCGCCGTTGAACGCGGCGTTTTGCTGCTGGCCGTAGTCGAACTCGACGTTGTACTGAACGTCGGCGAGCAAGTAGGTCAGATCGGCTTCCGAGAAGAAGAACGTGCCGAAGCCGCTGGGCGCCTGACCGCTCACGCCGTAGCTCACCGCGCCGGTCGTCGGATTGATGGCGCTCGGCAAACTCTGCCGGCCGATGTTGAACGACGCTCCGATATCTAGCGCGCTCGACCACGTATAGTCCGCGCGTGCCGTGAAGGTCGGCACCTTGTTGCTGGTCGTGATTGGATCGCCCAGCGCGTTCGTGCCGGTCTGCGTGATGGCGCCATTGGTCCGGTACTGTTCATTGCCGAGCAGGAACTTCCACGCCCAATTGCCCTTCGAGTAGTTCGCGCCGATGCCGATATAGCTGCCCGGGTCGGAGAAGTCATACAGCAGGTTGTGGGTCAGCGTGAGCATCTGATTCGACTGCTGCACTTCATAGCCACCGAAGCTCGACATCAGACCTGCGACGAAAGTCGTCGTGCCCGATAGCGGCACACTGACCACCGCCGTATTCAGAATGTTGTTGCCGATCTGCCCATGCTCGTTCTGCAACAGCGTGATGCCGTTGCCGCGATTGGGCATCAATGTGATTTCAGCCGATGGCGCCATGGGCCCGACGCCGAAGGTCTTCTTGATGTCGAGGTACTGATCGCCGAACGTGCTGTTGAAGTAGCCACCGGTGCTTTCGTGGTTCGCGAACAGGAACGAGGAACTGCTTTGCGCGCGGTTATATACGTAGGTCGGATCGATATAGCCGGTCACCGAAAGACCGGCAATCGGCCCGGTATTCGCAGCATCTTCGAGCGAATTCACCTTCAATTGCTGAACGGCAAGCTGCTGCTTCATGGCGGTGACGTCGTCGTTGGTCAGCGTCGCCTGTGCTTTGCCATACGCGGATGACGAAACATCGACGGGGGCGGCCGCGGGCTCGGCGGCTGCCGGCGTGGCCGGCGGCTGCGTCTGCAATCGCTTCACCTCTTTTTTCAACGCGTCGAGCTGTGCCTGCAACGCGCCGATTTGATCGGCCGTGGTATCTGCCAGTGCGATGCCGGGCAGACAGCCCGCCACCAGCAGACAAATCAGTTTCTTTCTCACACGAAGTCTCCTCGTTTTTTGTATTGCGATTAACTTGTCGATGCCTTGGCCGTCGCATGCCTTCCTCTCACGGGAAACGTGCACGAGCGTTCCCATGCAAGGCGCGCGAGGCGGCTCACAAGACGTGCTGCAATCAGGGGAAAGTGGCCCGCGCGTTACCGGCGCGGGCGATCTGGCGTGGCCTTAGCGTGGCGGCGGTTTCACACGACGCGGCGAGCGGTGCTCGCTAAACCGACGCTATTCGACGCCGCTAGCGTCCCGCCTTCAGCTGCGCCCAAAGGCGGTTTTCCAGCCGGACAATCTCGATGGGCAACGGCTTCATCAACGTCATTTTGCGCAGCACGTCATCGGGCGGATAAACGCTCACGTCCTGCGACACGACCGGGCTGACGAGCGGCCGCGCGGCACGGTTCGCGGTCGGATAGAAGACTTCATTGGTGATTGCCGCATTGACCTTCGGGTCTTCGATATAGTTGATCCACTTCATGGCCGCTTCGGGATGCGGTGCGTCCTTCGGAATCACCATCATGTCGAACCACAGCAGGCCGCCTTCCTTGACGTTCGAGAAGCGGATCTCGTAGGAGCGCTTCGCATCAGCCGCGCGCCGCCGTGCAATGCCCACGTCGCCGGACCAGCCCAGCGCCACGCAGACATCGTTATTGGCGAGATCGTTGATGTAGCCCGACGAGTTGAACTGGGTGATGTATGGGCGCACCTTCTTCAGCAGATCGAAGGCCGCCTGATAGTCCGCGGGATTCGAGCTGTTCGGATCCTTGTGCAGATACTGCAGCGCGGTCGCGAATGCGTCGCCCGCCTGATCGAGGAACGAGACGCCACAGCTTTTCAGCTTCGACACGTTAGCCGGATCGAACACGAGGGCCCAACTGTCGACGGGCGCGTTGTCGCCCAGTGCTTTCTTCACTTCCTGCACGTTGTAGCCGATGCCATCGGTGCCGTACGCCCAGGGCACGCCGTATTGCCCGCCCGGATCGGCATCCGCGACCATCTTCATGAGCACCGGGTCGAGATTCTTGAGGTTCGGGATCTGCGACTTGTCGAGCTTCTGAAGGATGCCCGCCTGAATTTGCCTCGCCATGTAAAGCGACGACGGCACGACGATGTCGAAACCAGAACTTCCCGCCAGAAGCTTGGCCTGCAGCGTGTCGTCGCTGTCGTAGTTGTCGTATCTGACGTGAATGCCTGAGTCTTTTTCGAAGTTCGGGATCGTGTCCTTGGCGATGTAGTCGGACCAGTTATAGACATTGAGTTCGGTTTCGGCCGCCATCGCAAGCGGCGAACAGGATAGAAGAAGTCCGGTGAACGCAACAAGGGCCGCAGCCGCGACCTCATGATGAAGATGACAAAAGCGCATTGTTGTTTTCCTTGAGGGTAGAAGATTGGCGTGAAGGTTGTTTGTAATTTGGAAGAAGCCAGATAACAATTTGCTTTCTAATCCTATCTATCTGGACGACCTGAGTAGCGACGGAAATGAATAGAAGTGTTTATGTGGGATCGCGTCTCTCGCCTTGCCGACGGGTGAGCCATTGTGGGTCGAACAATATCTGATGAGAATTGATGTTTTTTGTTTGATTTAATCAATTTCTCTCATATCTCTGCGGCAATCGGCAGACGAGACAGAAAGCCGCCCGTTAGACGAAGGCTGGCCTCCCGTACCTTGGAGATGCCGCAGCGGCGGCAGCCCAAGATTGAGATCGGAATACTGATGGGATTTTCTACGCGACGTGTCTGCCTCGGCATGAAGTCCAGGCGTCGGCCAAATGCGCAGCCTCGACCTGCCGAGTGGTCTCTGCTCCAAAGCGAATCACTGGACGTGGAGACCTTGATGAACGATGAGTGGCAAGCACCCTGCAGCGCGATTTCCAGAACGCGCCGCAGGGTGCCCTTGCATTAGCCGGCTTGCGCGACGAGACCTCGCAGTACGGTTTCCAGATCCACGTCGCCCTTGATGATGTCGGCTGGATCACCTTCGAAGGCGATCCAGCCTTCATTGAACCCGTCGAGCATGCGCATGCGTGGCAACGGCTCTTTCATTCCCTGGGATCGGAATAGCGCGTCCCATGTGTCGCGCGCCACCACCTCCGCACAAACCGGACGACCGAGCAGTTGGGCAAACGCCTTGGCCAGATCGTTGGGGCTCACACGTTGCGGCCCCTCCAGCTCGACGACACGCACGCCATGCCAGGTTTCCCGAAGCAGCTGCGCGGCAACCCGGCCGACATCCGCCGTCGCCACCATCGGCACAGCCTTGTCGAGTGGCTGCAGAAAGCTAGGGATCGTTCCATTGTCCCGAGCCGGCGCAACGTCCCACGCGGCGTTCTCCATGAACCAGCCGGGACGCAGGAAGGTCACGGGCATCGGCAAATCGCGAAGGGCATGCTCCATCAACGTACGTTGCGTGAGCAGATTGGTCTCGGTAGCTTGCGCGCCGATCGTCGACAGGCAGACAACCTTGCCAGGCGCCGCCGAATGAAGTGCCCCGCGTACGGCGTCAATGACAGCACGCGCCTCGGGAAAGCCCGGCGACGGATCGAACTCGGACGGCGGCAGAATAAAGACGCCTTGTGTGCCCTTGAACGCAGCGGTGAGGGACGGCACGTCGTTCATGTCGGCTGTCACTACTTCACACCCACGCTCAGCCCACGAACGTGCCCGAGCGGCATCGCGTACCACCGCGCGCACCTGCTGACCCGCCGCGAGCAACGTGCGCGCCACCGCGCCGCCGACCTTTCCTGTTATTCCTGTGATTGCGTACATTGCAGCTTCTCCTTGCGTAGATAGAACAGGTCGCGGCGAGTGAGTTGAACGGTCATCTCCTGCTCCCTGGAAATTGGCATGAACAATGATTTGTATGAGATGCCAATCAGCGATGCGTATACAGCGAATCGAACCGTGCACTCGCGCGGGCCGGCCCGCCGGTGCCGCGATTGCCCGACGCGGACGAATCACTGCGCACACCGCCTATGCCGCTGTCGATGTTCGACCCGGTGCCCTTCTGTGCAGCCACAGCCGCTTCGGCTGCCTGGATGTCAGCGGGGTAATGTGGATCGTTGGCGCGGCCGGGCCGGTAGCCCACACTTTCCAGTTGAACAAGCTCTGCGCGCACCTGCGCACGAGTGACAGTCGAGCCGGATTCCTGAGCGTATCCAGCGGCGGGAAAGGCGATGACTGCCGCGACAGCGAGGACGAGATAACGGGTATTCATGGCAATGCTCCTTTGGGTCGTTGAGGACAAAACGTCCTGTTGGGATGCATTGTGGGTAAACGCGACAAGAAACTAAATGATATGAATGGCACTTGTTAAATGACATTCAGTTACTAATGAGTCATAGTGCGGTTTTTGACGCACGGTGCAGGGAGCCGCCTATGAGATCGTCCAGCGAGAATCTCTCCAGCGGCATCAGCGTATTTGCCGCGGTCGTCGATGCAGGGACGTTCGCAGCCGCGTCCGAAGTGATGGGTATGTCGCCACCCGGGGTTAGCCGGGCCATCGCCCGGCTCGAAAAGCGGCTAAAAATACGGCTCTTCAATCGGACGACCCGCGCCGTTTCGCTGACCGAAGAGGGCCGACGGTTCTACGAGCAGGTCATGCCGCACTTAAGGGGAATGGAGGAAGCGGCCGTCGCCGCGACAGGAGGCGCCGCGACCGTGCGCGGGAAGCTGCGAATCAATCTTGACCCGGTTTTTTCGCGAATCATTCTTGGCCCGAAGCTCGACGAGTTCATGGACGCGCATCCTGATCTCGAACTCGAGTTCATCGCGAGAGATCAGCTCGGCGACCTCATCATGGACGGCTTCGATCTGGCCTTGCGATTTGGCGAACCTCGCTCATCGAGTCTGGTTGCGCGAAAGCTCCTTGACACCGCGGTTGTCACTGTCGCATCGCCCTCGTACCTCGCGCGCCGAGGGCGGCCAGCGGAGCCTCAGGAACTCGGGCACGGAGTGCACAGGTGCCTTGAATTCCGAAACCCCGAAACCGGAAAGCCGTTTACGTGGGAGTTTCATCGCAAGCGTAAAAAGCTCGTTGTCGAAACGAATGGACGGCTTACGGTGAATGATCCAAGCGCACTCCTCAACGCGTGTCTGGCCGGCTCCGGCATCGCACAGATGCTTCTGCTCGGAGCCGAACACCTGATCCGCAAGGGGCGGCTCGTCAACCTGTTCCCGGACTGGACGGATGAGCGCTTCCCGCTCTATGCGTACCATCCATCCCGGCACCAGATGCCGGCCAAGACAAGGGTATTTCTTGACTTTATCGTCGCTCTGACAAGTACGAGTTAAGCAAAGCTTAAGGTCAATTCAGTTAGACGCAAATGACTTCTGCCTTTCGACCTGCCTTAAAAGCACTCGGCCGATACAATTTATTACACTCCCTCAAACGCCCGCCCCTTGTGCTTCCCAGCCCCCTCCGGAAGACAAACGAAAGCCACTCTTCACCGTACTTTCTCATTCCAATCCTTACCCTTCCTTGGGCACGACCGTGCCCAATCAACTTACGAGGTGAAGAATGGACGAAATCAGGAGATGGGTTGGCGTCGGGGCAATATTCAGCGCGAGCGTTCTGGCGTTCGCGAGCATGGCCGCGATGGCGCAGGACCATGATGACGATCATCACCACCAGCAGTACACGCACATCTTGCTGATCAGTGTGGACGGCATGCACGAGGCCGATCTGGTCAATTACGTCAAGGCACACCCGGGATCGACCTTCGCGAAGCTCGTCAAGCATGGCGTCGAGTACACCCATGCTTCGACCTCCAGGCCCTCGGACTCGTTTCCAGGACTTCTGGCCTTTGCAACCGGCGGCAGCCCCTTGAGTCATGGCGTCTTCTATGACGATACCTACGACGCCACCCTGTACCCCCCGGGCAGCAATTGCACCGGCACGCCGGGCACGGAAGTCAGCAACTTCGAAGCACTCGACTGGGATCTCACCAAGCTCGACGGCGGATCGCCGCCGCCCGGCGCAGCGTTCGATCCACGCAATCCGCACATCAATCCCGCGAACCTTGCGCTACGCAAGACCGCCAACGGCTGCGAGCAGGTCTGGCCGCATCTGTACATGAAGCACCATACGAACACGATCTTCGAGATCATCCACGAGGCCGGCCTGCGCACCGCATGGTCGGATAAGCACCCGGCCTACGAGATTCTCAATGGGCCGTCGGGGTTGGGGCTGGACGAACTCTACGCGCCCGAGATCAACTCGACTTCCCTGCAAACGAACGGCTATCCGAACGCACCTGCGACCGCCGATTGGACCACCGACCCGACCTATACCCGGACGTACGACGGGTTCAAGGTCAAAGTCGTCCTGAACTGGATCCACGGACTGGATCAGACCGGGACGAAGCAGGTCGGTGTGCCGGCGATCTTCGGCATGAATTTCCAGGCAGTCAGCGTCGGACAGAAAGTCACGGTGGCCATGGAAGGCAACACCACGACCCGTGGTGGCTATCTCGACGCGGCCGCGACCCCGACAGTGCCGTTGGCGCAGTCGCTGGACTTCGTGGATGACTCGCTGGGCAAGATGTACGACGCGCTCAACGCCGCGCATCTGCTGCAATCGACATTGTTCATCGTTGGCGCCAAGCATGGCCAGTCGCCGATCGACATCAAGAAGCTTCACATGCTGACCGGTTCGAAGAACGCTTATGCGACCGCCGACGTGAGCGACCCCGCCACCCTGCTCACCAATGGTGGCGTAGCAGTCGCCCAGGAAACAGCCGACGACGTGTCGCTCTTATGGCTCAAGAACCACGGCGATCGGGATCAGGCAGTATCGATCCTCAGCGCTGACCAGGGGAGCGTCAATTCCACCCGCATCCAGACGCTCTATGACGGCGCAACGTTGAAGTCGATCTGGGGCAATCCTGCGGAAGGCCGTGTTCCTGACATCATCATCCAGCCGATACACGGGACGATTTACAGCGGGAGCGCGGCCAAACAGGCCGAGCACGGCGGCCTTTCGGATGACGACACGAACACGCTGTTGGTGGTCTCCAATCCGAAGCTGGAAGGAAAGATGGTCGATGCGCCGGTGACCAACATGCAAGTGGCACCGACTATTCTGAAGGCCCTCGGCCTCGACCCGCACAAGCTCGTTGCCGCTCAGCGTGAAGGCACCCATAGCCTGCCGGGCCTCGGGACCCATGGGGACGACGACTGAGTCGCGGTAACGGTTCGCAGTAACAGCAATGCAAGCGCCGGCGGTCGCTCTTAGCTTCAGGCCGCCAGCGTGGGAGTGAGGGGCGGGTGCGTGGCTGACTACCGCGCGCCCGCCCCGGCCAGCAAGCCCAACGACAAAAACAGCATCATCTCGTTTGTGCTGCGTCGGGCGATGGACGAGCATCGAGCTTGAGTTGCATGAAGGCCAGATCGAGCCAGGCGCCGAACTTCATGCCGACTTCCTTCAGGTGGCCCACGTGCTCGAAGCCGAGCTTTTCGTGCAGCTTGATGGAACCTGCGTTATTCGCCTCGATGCCGGCCACCATCACATGCTTGCCGATCGACTGGGCCCGGCCGATCAGCACCTGCATGAGCGCCCGCCCAATACCCTTTCCCTGCTGGTCGTTACGGACATAGACCGAATGCTCGACCGTGTGACGGTAGCCGTCAAAAGCCCGCCAGTCACCGAACGACGCATAGCCGAGCACCTCGCCGCCATCGCCGACGGCAACGAGCACCGGGTAGCCCGCCTTCTGCCGATCGGACAGCCACGCCGCGCGATTCGCATGATCAACGGTTGATTCGTTCCAGATCGCAGTGGTGTGGGCGACGGCGTCGTTGTAGATTGCCGTGATACCTTCGATATGATCCGCACCCGCATCACGGATTTCCATTATCATTCTCCCTGCCTGTCCACCATAGTAAAACAAGTGTACACCATAATAGACGATATAGATCAACGCGTCGGTGCGCGTATTCGGGCCGAGCGCGAGAGCCGCGGCTGGTCGCTGACCAGTCTCGCTGAGAAGTCCGGCGTCTCACGGGCCATGGTCCACAAGGTCGAACGTGGGGAGAGCAGTCCGACGGCCTCGTTGCTGGCAAAGCTTGCCGGGGCGTTTGGCATGACCATGTCGGCGCTGCTGGCGCTCGCCGAACTTGAAGATGGGCGCCTGCTGCGTGTGACGGACCAACCCGTGTGGGTCGATCCGGAGAGTGGGTATCTGCGGCGCCACGTCTCGCCGAAATCAGCTTCGCCGTTGAACCTGGTTGAGATTGATCTGCCCGCGGCAGCGGAGATTCCGATGCCGGCATCGGCCTATCTGCAAACGCGGCAGTTGATCTGGGTGCTGGACGGGGACCTGGTGTTTATCGAAGGTGGCGAGCGTCACGAACTCGGCGCGGGCGATTGCCTCGAACTCGGAGCGCCGAGCGACTGCGTATTCAAGAACGAAAGCTCACGGACATGCAAATACGCTGTCATCGTTGACCGGAAATCGTGAACGTCGAAGCGCAAACGCTGGCGGCTCCGCAATCTCAATGACCGAGTCCGCTGGCGGCGATCTGCTGCTCCACGAATTGGGCGAAAAGTGTATGCAGGTGCGTGGTCGGATGAAGGTCGTCGGCAAACATATACGTCTGATCGGCATTGGACGCGACGTACGTCGGCGGCGAGCATAACAACGACGTGTTATCGGGCGTCTTTGTGGGAGAACAGGCCTGGGCCGTGTTGGACACCGAAAATCCATTGGCCTGGAAGTTCGCAATGACTTGGCCCACCCAGGTGTAAGAATCGATCAGGATAACTTTGCTTTGCAAGCCGTTGGTTTGCAGAGCAATGTTCAAGGTGCCGTTGAAGAGTTGCGACAGCTGAGTCAGATTCGCGCCGCCGTCGGACGAAGCAATACCTTTTGGCGAGAGACCGACATTCGGCACATTGATCACGACAACATGCGTGGCGCCGCTCTGGACAATCTGCCCGACAATCTGTGCCAGCGTGGTTGCCGCGGTTTGCACAGTAGGCACTGCTGTCGGCGGCGAGCCGGCGCGAAGCACGTCGTTCGCGCCAACCCAAACCAGCACCAGTTGGCCGGAGTTGAAGCTCCCATGCGCGGACAGATAGCTTGAAACCTGCTGGTTGACAGGCATTTCAATGTTACCGATCACGTCGGAGAGAAAGTCGTACTGGTTCGCCGGCGTCGCGACCGTGGAACCGCCCTCAGCATAGCCAAAGCCGCCTTGCGCGCTCAATTGATGAGTCAGGCCGATCGTGAACGCAGCGGTTAGCGTATCGCCGTAATACTGCGCGATATCCTGCGTCCATACCTGTCCAGGATTGGTCGTGAAACGCCCCCCACCCACCACGCTGGCGATCGGCGCATAGGTCCCGACGTCCGACAGGCTGTCGCCGAACGAGACGATTTGCAGATGAACGCCGCCGGGAGGATTGCTTGCGTTACTGCTGCCTCCTCCGCCACCACCTCCGCATGATGCAAGCAGTGCAATCAATACGGCAGAAATTGCAACACGAACCCTGTTGTTGATTGCTGGCATGTCGGCTCCCGAACTCTCAACTGGGCGGCTAGGCCCGCGTGGATCGCTCGCCGTTACCCACGTGGCGAGCTCACATCAGGTGGGCAAGCAAGAAGAGTGCGCGCTTCGCGCAGCGGTGCTGTAGGGCATTGGCGGAGGGAGGTATCAAACATACCGGTAGGAGAGATTGCCTTGTTAGGCGTCGCCGACGTTGAAAAAATGCCGGTGACTCCACAGTGCCGATCATCGGTGCGGAAGTGACAAACAGACGTGAGCAATCCAACGAAGGGAACAGGTCATGCGCATATCGTTCTTGCACACTGTCGATAGCAACAAATGCGTATTCGAGGACGCGGCCAGAACGCTTGGTTTGCCCGTCGACAACCTCCGGCATGAAGTTCGCCCGGATCTTCGTGAGGCCGTTCAGAATGCGGGGACGTTTTCGGCCGCCTTGAAGGAGGAGACAAAACGTTGTCTTCTGGCACTCGCGGTTGACGCGGATACCGTCATTCTCACTTGCGCCACGCTCGGACCGGCTGTCGAAGAAATTGAAAGCACGCCTGCGCCCATTGTGAGAGCGGATGTCGCGTTGGCGACTGCGGCGGGCAAGGTCGGAGGCAAGATTGTCGTGTTGTGTGCGGTTGAGGCTGCTGTCGAACCGACCAGACAACTTTTCGCACTACATGCGAGCGACACTGTTTCGGCAGTAGAGGTCATCCACGTAGAACGGGTGTGGGCGCTTTACAAGAATGACGCGGTCGAGGAATGCTTCGCTGCCATCGCCGCATCGGCGAATGAAGCCTATGACGCAGGCGCGGCCGTTGTTGCCTACGCTCATCCGTGGATGGCACCGGCGGCGAGCCTCGCGCGTAACGGTAGCCAGCCTCTTGATAGCGCCCATGCGGTATTGCGTGCCGTGATGGCAGGTGCTGCGAAGAACGGGGCTTTGCAACGATAGGCGAGCGCCGGTTCGCCCATCAACTTTTGGATAAATAGAAGGTTCGGTGCGATTCCGGGTCTGTACTGAACCGCAATTGTCCCAGGTACCTCGGTATTGGTGCGGCGACGGGAATCATCGCATCGGTCCGGGTGCCCCCCGGTAGTCGAAAGCCATCAGCACAAGCGCACCGAACAGAAACGCCTTCCCACGCACGAAAGTCCCCTCCTTGCACAAAGTGCTTTTCAAACGTAAATGTTATGTTATAACATTTTACGCCTGACGAGCGCTCAGCAGACCGTGGCCGCTCGACTTGCGCGCCGAAGGCGGGCGAACAACGCACTGACTCCCCATCGAATAATCAATCTCTGACAACAAGACGATGAATTCCCGCACGCGCGTTTCCCACGCAGCTCTGCTGCTTTTTGCCATTGCGGCGCATGCACACGCCGCGTCTGATGACGCCTCCGTCACCGGCGCGGTCACGGACTCCACGGGCACGCCGGCCCCAGCCAGCACGCCCCTTGAGAACAGCGATACGCTCGACGTTCAGGTCAACGCCAAACGGCTCGACCGAGCGCGCAATGGCTTGCTGCCGGAAACCGGCAGCAGCGTGTACCGTTTCAGCCAGTCCGACATCGATGCATTGCCGGCAGGACAGGACACGCCGCTGAACCAGGTGCTGCTGCAGGCCCCCGGCGTGGCGAGCGATTCATATGGGCAGTTGCACGTGCGCGGTGACCACGCCAATCTGCAGTACCGCATCAACGGCATCATCATCCCAGAGCCGATCAGCGGCTTCGGGCAGGCACTCGACACGCGGATCATCGATCAATTGAACCTGCTGACCGGCGCGTTGCCGGCCCAGTACGGCTATCGCACCGCCGGAGTGGTGGACATTCGCACGAAGACCGGCGATACGGGCAACGGCGGCACGATCGACGTGTTCGGCGGCAGTCATCAAACGCTCAAGACCAGCGCGGATGTGTTCGGCAGCCAGGGGCCGTTCAGCTACTACCTCGCGGGTTCGCTGGGCGTCAACAATCTGGGCATCGAGAATCCCACGGCCAGCGCCAACGCGATTCACGACCACACGCGCCAGGGCGACGCATTCGGCTACCTGTCCTACATCATCAATCCGCTGACGCGGATCAGCGTGATCTTCGGCACCACGAGCAATCAGTTCGAAATTCCGAATACGCCCGGACTGCCGACCAACTTCACGCTAAACGGCAATAGCACCTTCGATTCAAGCCAATTGAACGAAACGCAGTCGGAGCTCAATCAGTTCGCGGCAGTCGCCCTGCAAGGAACGAACGGCGGCGCCCTCGATTACCAGCTTGCGCTCTTCACCCGCTACACGCGAACCCAGTTCAATCCCGATCCGGTCGGCGATCTGCTGTTCAACGGCGTTGCTTCACAGGACTTTCACAGCAATTCGGCAAACGGCGCGCAGTTGGATACCACCTGGCGATTGAACGACAAACACACGGTGCGCGCGGGCCTGTTTTTCCAGCAGGAACACGCGATATTCGACAATAGCGTGAACGTGTTCGCCACTGACGCGAACGGCAATCAGATCTCCGATCAGCCTTTCAACATTCAGGACTTGAGCAGCAAAACGGGCTACCTGTACAGCGCTTACGTGCAGGACGAGTGGAAAATCACCGACAAGCTCACGCTGAACTACGGTCTGCGCTACGACAAGATGGACGAATACGTCAGCGCAAGCCAGCTAAGCCCGCGCGTCGGGATGGTCTATACGCTGACGCCGACCACCACGATCCACGCCGGCTATGCGCGGTATTTCACGCCGCCCGCCTTCGAACTCGTGTCCGGCTCGACGATCAGCAAGTTCAATGGCACGACTAACCAGAGTCCGTCGAGCCAGAACGATCCTGTACAGCCCGAGCGCAGCCATTACTTCGATCTCGGCGTCACGCAACGCCTCGGCTCAACTGTGACGATCGGTCTGGACGCCTACTACAAAAAGTCCACCAACCTGCTCGATGAAGGCCAGTTCGGCTCCGCGCTGATTTTCACGCCGTTCAACTACCAGTACGGACGTGTCTACGGTCTCGAGTTCACCGCGAACTACAAGCAGAACAACGTCTCGGCGTACCTGAATCTTGCGTACAGCCGCGCCCAGGGCAAGCAGATCGATTCGGCGCAGTTCAACTTCGATCCCGCAGAACTTGCCTATATCAACAGTCACTGGGTCTATCTGGATCACGACCAGCGCGTCACCGCTTCGATCGGCGGCACGTATGACCTCGGCAGAACCACCTTCACCTTGGACGGGCTGGTCGGCAGTGGCTTGCGCAGCGGCTTCGCGAATACGGACCGGCTGCCCGTCTACATGCAGGTCAATCTCGGCGTAATCCAGCATTTCAATCAGCCGCTCGTGGGTAAATTCGATGCGCGGCTGATGGTGGTCAACGCCTTCAACCGCGTGTACGAGCTGCGCGACGGCTCAGGTATCGGCGTCGGTGCGCCCCAATATGGTCCGCATTTCGCGGTCTATGCGGGCCTCACCAAGCATTTCTAAACCAGTCAGCGAGCATAGAGGTCGATCATGCAAGAGTGGACTCATGTTGCGGCAACACTGCGGGTGGCGGGTTGGGTGCTCTATCCGCTCACGGTGCTCGCCGTTCTGGCGGTCGCGATCACGCTGGAACGGGCCTACGTGTTCCTGCGCTTCGGCCGGTTACCGGCGGCGACGGCGGGCGCGCACAACATCGACGCGTCCGGTGCGCGCCGCGATTGGGCCGACCGGCTAGCCGCGGCGCCGGGCCAGAATGCCTTCCGGCGCATGAGCACACCGTGGGAGCCCGATCATGGCTTGCCCTTGTGGCTGCGCGAAGCCAAGGCAGAGTCGATCGCCTCGCAGATAGAGCGCGACATGAGCAAGGGCTTCTGGGTACTGGAGACGATCGTGACAGCGGCGCCGCTGCTCGGTCTGCTCGGCACCATCGTCGGCATGATGCACTCGTTCCAGCTGTTCGGCGGCAACGGGCTCGTTGACCCGGGCGGCGTGACCGGCGGTGTTGCGCAATCGCTGATTGCCACCGCGATCGGCCTCGTCGTCGCGCTGTTCGCGCTCTTCGCGTTCAACTATTTTTCCCGCCGCCTCGAACGTCTGATGGACGAACTCGAGTCGTTCGCGAATGCGCGGTTGTGCGAAATACGCCTTGCCGCGGCACCCGCTGGAGCGCAGCCGTGAAATTCAAACGCTCGCGCGCATCGCGGCGCGGCCGCATCGAAATCATCCCGATGATCGACGTCATGTTCTTTCTGCTCGCGACTTTCATGCTGGCATCGCTTGCGATGCAGCGGCTCGACGCGATCAGGATCAATCTGCCCAATGGCCGCGCGCAGCAAACGGCACCTCACGAACCGTTGACGATCTCCGTGACGGGCGGCAACGAGATTTTCGTGAACCAGCAAGCGGTTCGGCTCGACCAGATCGAATCGGAGGTGAAGCATCGATTGCAGGCGGACGGTAATGTCGTGATCGCCGCCGACGAAACCGCGAAGCAAGGCACGGTGGTTCAGGCCATGCTGGCCGCACGCCGGGCCGGTGCGGCGCGCTTTTTGATCGCTGTGCATCGTGAATAGCCGGATCAGGTTCAGGGCAGCCTTCGACGATTCGCCAGGCGTCCGCATTGCACTGGCACTGCTCGCTGCGCTGCTCATCTGGCTGGTGTTTCTGGGTAAATTGGGCAGGTGGCTCGGTGCAGCAGCGGCATTGCAGCCCGTTGCGAAGCCGCTCGATGTGCAGATCGTGGAACTCGCCCCGCCCGTGCCACTCGCGCCGCCCGCCGCATCCGTTGCAAACAGGGTGCCGCTCAAGCCACGCGTTCAAGCGCGCCCTCTTGTGTTGCCTCAGCATGTGGTGCCGCATTCGTCGCCACAGAAGATACTGCAATCGGCGCATAGCGCTGGACCGGCGCAGCCGGCGCCGGCCCTCGCGGAGGCGAAGCCGTCCAACGAGCCGGCCCCACGCAGTGCGCCGCCTGACGAGAGCCCCAAACCGCCAGTCACGGCATCCGGCGATTCGGCCGCGCGTCCGCTTGCCCAGCCGCTGCCTGACTTGCCCGACGATCTGCGTGAACAGGCTTATCAGACGCAGGCAACGGCCCGCTTTCTTATCCACGCCGACGGATCAACCGAGGTCGAACTGATCAAGCCGACGCCGAACCCCAGGCTCAACCAGATCCTGCTGACCGCATTACACCAGTGGCGCTTCTTCCCCGCCATGCAATCGGGGCATCCGGTCGAAAGCCAGCTGGATATTCGCGTGCACTTCAACGTCGATTAACGAACTCACAGCAAGGACAGCGTCTGCCGGATGTGCTCCGCGAACACCGTGGTCAGATGGGCGGGGCGCTCACGCTCGAACTTGAGGGTAATGACAATGCCGGGCAAAGTCGGAAGCGCAGGATCGCCATTGAGTATGGCGAGATCCGGAGCGACTGCCGTCTGCGTGATGACGGCCACGGCCTGCCCCGAGCGGACCAGGGCCGTGAGGCCGGCCAGACTGCTGCTCGCATAGGCGATGCGGTAGGCCGTGCCCGCGCGTTGCAGCGCTTCGCAGGCTGCCACGTGATCGAGCGTGTCCGGATCGGAAAGCGCCAGCGGCAACGGATCGAAGTGTGCGGGATCGAGTCCCGGATAGCCCACCCAGACCAGCGATTCACGGCGAATGATGTCGACGTTCGGCGTGTCCTCGGGCAACGAGATCAGGGCAAGGTCCAGCGCATGCCTCTCCAGTTGTTCGAGCAATCGCGGCGTGGGAGCGCAAATGACCTCCACCAGCGCACGCGGGTGCTGGCTCGAGAACTGCCGCAGCAAATGCGGGAGGAAAACGGCGGCGTAGTCGTCCGGGCAACCGAAACGGATCGTCCCCGACAGGCTTTTACCGGAAAGGTCGGCCATGGCTTCGTCGTGCAGGCGAAGAATGCGTTGGGCGTGGATCAACAGGCGTTCGCCTGGATTCGTCAGCACCACCCCGCGCCCCGTGCGCTGGAACAGCGGCTGATCGACGATTTCTTCGAGGCGCTTCATCTGCTGACTCAGCGCGGACTGGGTCCGGCCGATCCGGTTGGCCGCACGACTGAGCGCCCGCACTTCGGCAATGACGATAAACGAGCGCAGCAGATCGATTTCGAGGGAGAGACTCAAGATATAAGGCCCGCTTCTAGCTTCCATAAGAACTATTCGATTCTATGAAAGCAGAGAGCCATCTAGACTGCAAGTTATTCTCACCACCCGCCAAGGAGAAGCAAGGTGTCCCTCAACAACGATGAAATTTTCTGGCGCAACGCCCGGCAGCACCTCATCCGCTATGGCGGCACCTTCGAGCCGATGATCGTCGAGCGCGCCCAGGGCAGCTTCGTCTACGATGCGGACGGCCGCGCGATCCTCGACTTCACCTCGGGGCAGATGAGCGCGGTGCTGGGGCACAGCCATCCGGAAATCGTGTCGGTCATCAACGAATACGCGGGCAAGCTCGACCATCTCTTCAGCGGAATGCTGTCGCGACCGGTAGTCGACCTGGCAACCCGGCTCGCCGACATCACGCCCGACGGGCTCGATCGGGCACTCTTGCTCAGCACCGGCGCGGAGTCGAACGAGGCCGCCATTCGCATGGCGAAGCTGGTCACCGGCAAATATGAAATCGTGGGTTTCGCGCAGTCCTGGCACGGCATGACGGGCAACGCGGCCTCCGCCACCTACAGCGCCGGCCGCAAGGGCGTCGGCCCGGCAGCCGTCGGCTCCTATGCGATTCCCGCGCCGTTCCCGTACCGGCCGCGGTTCGAGCGCCATGGTGAATACGATTACCTGGCAGAACTGGATTACGCTTTCGATCTCATCGATCGGCAGTCCAGTGGCAATCTCGCCGCTTTCATTGCCGAGCCAATCCTCAGTTCCGGCGGGATCATCGAACTGCCGCAAGGCTACATGGCCGCATTGAAGCGCAAGTGCGAGGAGCGCGGCATGCTGCTGATCCTCGATGAGGCGCAAACCGGGGTCGGGCGCACGGGCACGATGTTCGCCTGCCAGCGAGACGGCGTCACGCCCGACATTCTTACGCTATCGAAAACGCTGGGCGCCGGTCTGCCGCTCGCGGCCGTCGTGACCTCCGCGCAAATCGAGGAGCGGGCCCACGAACTGGGTTTCCTGTTCTATACGACCCATGTGTCCGATCCGCTTCCTGCCGCCGTCGGTCTGCGAGTGCTGGACGTGGTCGAACGCGAGGGGCTCGTTGCGCGTGCGAACGTGATGGGCGCGCGACTCAAACGAGGCTTGCTCGATCTGATGGAGCGCTTCGAGTGCATCGGCGACATTCGCGGACGAGGGCTGCTTCTCGGTATGGAGATCGTCAAGGACCGCCGCACGAAAGAGCCCGCAGACGGGCTCGGTGCGAAGATCACGCGCGAGTGTATGAACCTGGGGCTCAGCATGAACATCGTGCAGTTGCCTGGCATGGGCGGCGTCTTCCGGATCGCTCCTCCGTTGACTGTTCGCGAGGAGGAGATCGACCTGGGGCTCACGCTGCTTGGGCAGGCGATTGAGCGTTCGCTGTAGCCACTTCAACGTGCTGAGCCAGTTCGGCTCGCCGAAGAGCGGCGCGAAAAGAATTGCGTCAATCGGGCCGCTCGCCACTCAATCGCCGGTTTGAACTGACTCGATGAGATTGTTGCGCAGCCTCACGATCGCCTTCTGCACTTTGGCAAATTCATCCGGCGCGAGGCCCGTCGCCTCGACGAGGTCCATCTTCAGGCCGTCTTCACGCAGCCGCCGGCCGTTTTTCGTGAGACTGACCCGCACCTGGCGCTCGTCTTCGGGATCGCGCTGCCTTTCCAGATAGCCCATCGCCTCGAGCTTCTTCAGGATCGGCGTCAGCGTGTTGGATTCAAGGAAGAGCTTCTCGCCCAAACCGCTTACGGTCTGGTTGTCTTCCTCCCACAGCGCAATGATCGTGATGTATTGCGTATAGGTGAGCCCGAGCTTTTCGAGGATCGGCTTGTAGGCCTTGCCGAACGCCAGGTTCGCCGAGTAGACCGCAAAGCAGAGGAAGTCGGAGAGCATCACTTTGGCAGGCGCCGGTGGATCCGTGGATTTCATCTGCATACTCCTTGGCTAAAGTCCCATGTCTCATGCGTCTCACGCATCGAGACATATATCGCATGCGATTATATCGCAATAGAACCAGCCATGCCTGGCCACCGGGCAGAACGCATGTAAGTGCACGACATATCCGATGCTGCGGCCGGCGCGCACGAACAATGTTGCGCGACGGCCCAGCAGCGGAGAAATGCACGATTTAGTGATGTGCGAAGGGGTTGTCGCGCGGCGCCACCACGGCACGGCTCCCCGCTTGAGAGAGACCCGAGACGACACCGCCGTAGGCCGCTTGCGAGCCGGTTGCTTCGTCGCGCTCGGCGGCGACAGTTTGTGCGCTCTCGCCGCGTTGCGACGCCGGCGCGCCAACCGAGGGCCGGTAAAAGGGCGCCGGTCCATAACCGCTGGCGAATGCGGGAGCGGCGGCGGATGCAGACAAGGCGACGAGCAGTGCAGCGACAAATTTGGTGGTCTTCATGATGAGAAATTCCTAAAAAGATGTTGGATAAAAAAGCGTGTCTTACTGGATCAAGCGGTGACGACGTTCACGGCGACTTCGATGTTTCCGTGCACTGCCTTCGAATACGGGCAGATTTGATGAGCCAGGTGCGCGACCGCCTCGGCGGCGTCTTGCGCCACGCCCGGTATGCGAACGGTGAACTCGGCGCCGAGGAACCAGTTGGCACCGGTCTGGCCGATGTCGACGCGGATATCCACCGAATGGTCCGGCGGCAGCGTGACCTTCTTCAGCGAAGCCGCAATGGCGAGCGCCGAGATGTAGCAGGCTGACCAGGCGCCGGCAAACAGCTGCTCGGCCCGCGGATGTGGTTCTGTCGCGATGATGTCGAGGTTGTCGCCGGCCGGCGTCGACAGCTTGAGGTCGACGACGCCGAACTCGCCACGCTGCACGCTGGGGTCGCGATTCACCGTGGTGTGGGTATTGCCGGAAAAGAGAACTTTGTCGATCTTGGTCATGATGAATTCCTTGATGAATAAGGGTGCTCAGCTTTTTAGTCGTATGCGACTGAATCGCATGCGTCGCATAATGGGCGAAAAAACATACCATGTCAAGCGCATAAGATTAAATCGCATGCGATATTTAATAGGGTCAGCCAGAACCCTGCGAGAACCATGAACTGTTGCGTCACAACGATCCGAAACCCGAACGGCGATCGCCGCGCCACCGCGCAAGCCTGCTACGCCGTCGCACCGGGCTCGCTTCCAAGCTCTCGCGCAATGAAATCGACAAACGTTCGAATCCGGTTGGACATCTGATGCCGTTGCGAATAGACCGCGAAGATATCGGCGTTCGGCGTGTCGTACCCGGGCAATACCCGCACCAGCGACCCGTCGGCGAGGTACTGCTTGATGTCCCACTCGGCGCGCATCAGGATGCCGTGCCCTTCCAGCGCCCACTTCACCGCGATTTCGCCATCGTTCGTCGTCAGCGAGCCGTTGATGCGCACGGCCTCCGTTTTACGCGACGCGCCTCTGCCCGAAGTCAGGCGCCACACGCCGTAGGCTTCGTCCCCCTGGCGAATGCCGATGCAGTTGTGCCGCGTCAGATCGTGCGCGGTCATCGGCATTCCACGCGCCGCGATGTAGGAAGGCGCGGCGCACAGCAAGCGCCGGTTCGTCGCAAGACGACGCGCGACCACCCGCGTATCGGGCGGTTCGCCGAACCGGATGCAGACGTCGAACGTATCGTCCGTCAGTGGAGGAGGCTTGACCGATAGCTGAAGCTGAACCGATACCTGCGGATACTTCACGACAAAGCGCGAGATCGCCGGCGCGACATGGCTTCGCCCAAAACCGAGCGTCGCGTTCACGCGCAGTAATCCCTTTGGATTTTTCTTTGCCGTACCCAGCAGTTCGGCCAGTTCGTCAATCTGATCGAGGATCCGGCGCGCGTGCTCGAGATACAACTCGCCGTCTGGCGTGAGTGTCATGCGCCGCGTGGTCCGGTTGACGAGCGGCACACCCGCGCGACTCTCCATCTGCCGCAAGTGCTTGCTGACCGCCGCTGCCGTCAGCCCCAGCTCCCGTGCGGCGGCGCTCAGGCTGCCGGACGCGGCGAGCGTCGAAAAGAAACTTAAATCAGACGGTTCGACGGTGTCACGCATCGCTTTCACTTGTGAATCAAAGTTAAAGATGCTTTGAGTTTAGCACCGGTTTTTTCTTGCAGAAATGGGTAGAGTTCACTGACACCCCCAACACCTAAAGGTCGGAGACATGAAAACCTATCGCATCGCAACCATTCCCGGCGACGGCATCGGCAAGGAAGTCGTGCCCGCCGGCGCGCAGGTCCTCGAAGCACTCGCCAGGACAACCCGGTCGTTCGCATTCGAGTTTGAAAACTTCGACTGGGGTGGCGACTACTACCGCGAACATGGCGTGATGATGCCGGCCGACGGGCTCGACGCTCTTCGCAACAAGGACGCAATCCTGTTCGGCTCGGCAGGCGACCCGGACATTCCCGACCACATCACGCTGTGGGGTCTTCGCCTCAAAATCTGCCAGGGCTTCGATCAATACGCCAACGTGCGCCCGACCCGCATCCTGCCGGGTATCGACGGGCCGCTGAAGCGCTGCAGGCCGGAAGATCTGAACTGGGTCATCGTCCGCGAAAACTCGGAAGGCGAATATGCCGGCGTCGGCGGCCGCGTCCACCAAGGGCATCCGATCGAAGCCGCAACGGACGTGTCGATGATGACCCGCGCCGGTGTCGAGCGAATCATGCGCTTCGCGTTCCGTCTCGCTCAATCGCGTCCGCGCAAGCTGTTGACCGTGATTACCAAGAGCAACGCGCAGCGTCACGCCATGGTGATGTGGGACGAAATCGCCCGCGAAGTCTCGAAGGAATTTCCGGACGTCACGTGGGACAAGGAACTGGTGGACGCATCGACGGCCCGCATGATCAATCGCCCCGCGAGTCTCGACACGATCGTCGCCACCAACCTGCACGCCGATATTCTCAGCGACCTCGCCGCGGCACTGGCCGGCAGCCTCGGCATCGCACCGACGGGCAACATCGATCCGGAACGCCGCTATCCGTCGATGTTCGAGCCGATCCACGGTTCCGCGTTCGACATCATGGGCAAGGGTCTCGCCAATCCGGTCGGCACCTTCTGGTCGGTTGTCATGCTGCTCGAACATCTGGGCGAATTCGACGCGGCAAAACGCGTGATGCAAGCCGTCGAAGCGGTGACCGCCGACACGTCCCTTCATACCCGCGACCTTGGCGGCACGGCGACGACGGCGCAGGTAACCGCTGCCGTCTGCGCATTCATCGAGAAAGCCGAAGTGCCCGCCGCGAACGCGGCTTGATAGAGCACGAAGAGCACGTAGAGCACGGCTAAAACCTCCAAGGAGGAGACAATGAATTCCGAACTCGAACGCCGGGTGTCCCGCAAGCTCATGCTGCGGATTATCCCGTTCGTGATGCTGTTGTATTTCGTGAGTTTTCTGGACCGGGTCAACGTAGGTTTTGCCGCGCTGTCGATGAACAAGGCCATCGGCCTCTCGCCAACTGCCTTTGGTTTCGGCGGCGGGCTGTTCTTCATTGGCTACTTTCTGTTCGAAGTGCCGTCGAACCTGATCCTTCACAAAGTTGGCGCGCGCCGCTGGATTGCTCGCGTGATGGTGTCGTGGGGGATCGTGTCGTTCGCGTCGGCGTTCGTGGTCGGCCCGCATAGTTTCTACGCACTGCGCTTTATTCTGGGCGTCGCCGAAGCGGGCTTCTTTCCCGGCATCATCCTGTATCTGAGCCTGTGGTTTCCGTCGCGCCAACGCGCCGCCGCCGCGGCGTGGTTCATGGCAGCCGCGCCGCTCTCGACCGCGATCGGCTCGCCGATCTCCGGCGCGATCATGAATCTGCATCCCGTCGCCGGACTGGCCGACTGGCAGATGCTCTACATCATCGAAGCAGTGCCGGCGATCGTTCTCGGCTTTTTCGTGCTGAAGTACCTGACGGACACGCCGGCGAAAGCGCAATGGCTTCAGCCTGAAGAACGCGAATGGCTGGTCGCGAAGTTGAAGCTGGAAGCAGACGCCAGGCAGTCGCATGCCGGCCACACCGCGGGGGCGTTAAGCGCGTTGCGCGATCCGCGCGTTCTGGCGCTGGCGTTGATCTACTTCGGCACGTCGGCGGGGCTATACACCCTTGGGCTCTGGGCGCCGCTGATCATTCGCCAATACGGGTTTGGACCGTTCGAGACAGGCCTGCTCGCAGGCGTGCCGAGCGTTCTCGCCGTGATCGCGATGGTTCTCTGGGCCAAGCATTCGGACCGCAGCGAAGAGCGCACGTGGCACGTTGTCATTCCATGCGTGGTGGCGTGCCTCGGATTCATTTTCGCCGGCAGCGCGACGACGGCATTGATGATCATCCTGGCGCTCGTCATTGTGAACGTCGGCATCAGCGCGGCCAAGGCGCCGTTGTGGGCGATGCCCAGCGTGTTTCTGTCAGGCGCCGGCGCGGCAGCGGGCATCGCGATGATCAACTCGATCGGCAACCTCGGCGGCTTCGTCGGGCCATTCATGATTGGATGGCTCAAGAACGTCACTGGCGGGTATTCAGCGGGCTTGTATGTGGTGGGTGCGACGCTGGCAGTATCCGCCGTCGTCACGCTGATGCTGAGCCGGCAGGCGAAACAAACGCCGGTTGCGATCGGCGAGCGACACGGGCATTGAGTTGGGATATCCGTCGCACCGCATGGCTTATGATAGAAAACCGCGCGTACCCAAGAAATACCCAATAAGGACGCTCGACATGCCGCGGAGGCCGCCATGTCATCGATTCTCACCACGAGCCCGGATTCGCCGACGAACCCGCCTCGTGCCCCGCTCACCGCCTTTGTCTTCGCCGGCGGCGGCAGTCTGGGTGCGATCGAAGTCGGCATGCTGCGAGAATTGCTCAAACGCGGCGAGCATCCTGGTTGTGTTGTCGGTGCATCCGCGGGCGCGATCAACGCGGCTTATTTCGCGGGCTATCCGAACGCCGATGGCGTCGCCATGCTTGAGGCGCTGTGGTGCCGGATTCGCCGGCAAGACATCATGCCGTTCTCGTTGCTGGGGTTACTCGACATCATATTGAGGCGGCGCCCCCATCTCGTCGAAGCGACGGCGCTGCGCAAACTGCTGGAGAGGAATCTTTCGTTCGCGCAGGTGGAGCAGGCCGCGCTGCCCTTGCACATCGTCGCGACAGAAATGCTGTCGGGCAGTGAAATCGTTCTCTCCTCTGGCCCGGTGGTGGATGCGGTGCTGGCGAGCGCGGCGATTCCCGGTGTATTTCCACCAGTACGGATCGGCGGCGTGGATCTGGTCGATGGCGGCGTGGCGAATAACACGCCTATTTCCGTCGCCATCGGGTTGAAGGCCACACGTATTGTCGTGTTGCCCGCCGGCTTCGCCTGCGCGTTGCACTCGCCGCCAAGCAGCCCGATCGCTCAGGCCATGCATGCGTTGACGCTTGTCATTGCTCGTCAACTGATTCGCGACCTCGAGTTCTATACGAAGCACGCGGATATTTTTGTCGTGCCGCCGCTCTGCCCGCTCGACATTTCCCCGTACGACTACACGCAATGCGGTCGCCTGATCGATCGTGCGGCCGAGAAGACTCGCGCCTGGCTCGATAACGGCGGACTCGAACGCGCTTTCATTCCCGGCGAATTGCGACAGCACACGCATACGGACCATTGAATTTTCGGCTGCCGCCAGCCCTTGAAGACGGGTACCTGCGCCCGGCGCTGAAGTGGGTGGGTGCCGTCTATCTGCTCTATTTTGCCAAGGGAATATTCCGGTCGTCGGTCGACTCCGAAAGCAAGGACGCCAAGAGCAGCTCGCATCTCGCGACCAGGCGAAATCGCTCGCCATGCAAATCATTCAGCTTAGCGTGGAATTGTGTGAGGGACGATGGGTCACGATGGCGGCTTGTCCTTTGCAGCGACATTGGAAACGTGGCCGCCTGGCAGTGGGCCGAACATGTGCTGGCTGCATTTCGCTTCGCTCCATGCTGCTTTGAGCCTGACGCCCAATAGCATTCGGCGCACGACGGGAAGGATCTGCTCGCCAGCGAGAATGCCGAGCAGGCCCGCCAATGCGACGGTGGGTGGGGCCGGCGACTGCACGCCGATCAGGCTGTATACGATACCGGCAAGAATTCCGGCAAGAAACGAAAAGATATACGGCTTCATGATGCGAGTCTCCTTGATGGCCGCTCGGCGACAGGCACTGCGCAACCGATTGTTCACAAGCGCTTCGAGGCTGCTCGAGTAAGGAAAGAATACTTACGTTTACTTAAGGGTGCAATTTTCGGACTCGCACTCTTTTTCAGGGTGTTCTTTCGCCGGGTTTGGTATTAAATGTTAAGGCTGGTAGCCGCACGCCCCAGCACAATGGATATCGAACTCCTCGCGGTCACGCCAGCGAGGTGGGTCCTTGTTTTCTCCGCATCGAAGGAGATACACGTCATGAGCAATCCAAAGCTTGAAGTACTCACCCCGCAGAACAGCCAGCTCATCATCATCGATCAGCAGCCACAGATGGCCTTCGGCGTGCAGTCGATGGACCGCCAGATGCTTAAGAACAATGTCGTAGCGCTGGCCAAGGCGGCCAAGGTGTTCAACATTCCGACCACGATCACGACCGTCGAATCGGAAAGCTTCTCGGGGTTTACCTATCCCGAACTACTCGACGTGTTTCCGGGCATGAAGCTGCTCGAGCGCACGTCGATGAACTCGTGGGACGACCAGAAAGTGCGTGACGCGCTGGCTGCGAACGGACGCAACAAAGTGGTCGTGTCGGGTCTGTGGACGGAAGTCTGCAATACGACCTTTGCGCTCTGTGCGATGCTCGAAGGCAACTACGAGATCTATATGGTGGCCGATGCGTCAGGCGGTACGTCGAAAGATGCGCATGATTTCGCGATGCAGCGCATGGTTCAGGCGGGCGTTGTGCCGGTCACGTGGACACAGGTCATGCTCGAATGGCAGCGCGACTGGGCACGCCGTGAGACCTATGACCAAGTCATGGCAATCGTGAGGGAGCACTCGGGCGCATACGGCATGGGCGTCGACTATGCGTACACGATGGTACACAAGGCGCCGCAGCGCACCGCTACGCCGCATGAGGCGCTGCCTGCCGTGCCGGCTAAGTGAGACTCGCTCGTCGCGACTGCGTAAGCCGATATGGCGGGTTCCATGCGCATGCGCTGCACGGGCAGGCGCATGCGCCCCGCCGCTTCGCGAACAACGCTCAGACCGCCCGAACGACGCCGTGCGGTTCGAGCGCCTGAGCGCAGACGTCGTGCTTTCGCCGCCCCGGACTTCGCCGCGCTGCCGGACGGCCCGGTTCTGCACGCCAATATGTCAGAGAGAATAATCATATGGAACCGTATCTGGTGTCATTGGGCGCGGGTGTGCTGATTGGCGTGATCTACAGCGTGCTCAAGGTCCGCTCGCCCGCGCCGCCGCTGATTGCCCTTATCGGTTTGCTCGGCATGTTGATCGGCGCCCTCGCCATCCCGACACTCAAGCAGTTGCTCGGTCGTTGATTGAATCAGACGAATTTTGTGAATTGAGCGAAGTGAGGAGACGTACATGAGCGCTGCCGACACCCAACCCGATCTCATTCTGCATAACGGACGATTCACGACGCTGGACCGTTCGAATCCGGTCGCCACCGCGGTAGCCATCAAGGACGGCCGCTTCGCCGCGGTCGGCAGCGACGCCGACGTGATGCCACTCGCGGGCGGCTCGACCCGCGTCATCGACCTGGGCGGCCGGCCCGCGCTGCCCGGCCTGATCGACAATCACCTGCATCTGATCCGCGGCGGCCTCAACTACAACATGGAGCTGCGCTGGGACGGCGTGGGCTCGCTCGCCGTGGCGATGGAGATGCTCAAGCAGCAGGTCGCGATCACGCCCGCGCCGCAATGGGTGCGCGTGGTGGGCGGTTTCACCGAGCATCAGTTCGAGGAGAAGCGCCTGCCGACCATCGAGGAACTCAACGCGGTGGCGCCCGATACGCCCGTGTTCATCCTGCATTTGTACGACCGCGCGCTGCTCAACGCAGCCGCGCTGCGCGTGGTCGGCTATACGAAAGACACGCCGGAGCCTCCGGGAGGCAAGATCCTGCGCGACGACGCGGGCAATCCCACGGGTCTGCTGCTCGCCAATCCGAATGCATCGATTCTCTACGCCACGCTCGCCAAGGGGCCGAAGCTGCCGCCCGAGTATCAGTACAACTCGACGCGCCATTTCATGCGCGAACTCAACCGCCTTGGCGTGACAGGCGCGATCGATGCGGGCGGCGGCTCGCAGAACTTCCCGGAGGATTACGAAGTCATCCGCAAGCTGCACGACGCGGGCGAGATGACAGTTCGGGTTGCCTACAACCTGTTCACGCAAAAGCCGAAGGCCGAGAAGGAAGACTTCGTGAACTGGACCCGCACGTCCCGGTATCACGACGGCACGGATTACTTCCGCCACAACGGCGCGGGCGAGATGCTGGTCTTTTCCGCCGCCGACTTCGAGGATTTTCGCGTCGCGCGACCAGACTTGCCGCCCGAGATGGAGGGCGAACTCGAAGGCGTGGTGCGCGTGCTCGCACAGAATCGCTGGCCGTGGCGGTTGCACGCCACCTACGACGAGTCCATCAGCCGCGCGCTCGACGTATTCGAGAAGGTCGACAAAGACATTCCTCTGGCGGGCCTCAACTGGTTCTTCGACCACGCGGAAACCGTCTCCGAGCGTTCGATGGACCGTATCGCGGCGCTCGGCGGCGGCATCGCGGTGCAACACCGGATGGCTTACCAGGGCGAGTACTTCGTCGAGCGCTATGGCGCCGAGGCGGCACAAGCCACGCCACCCGTCGCGAAGATGCTGGAGAAGGGCATCAAGGTCTCGGCCGGCACCGATGCGACGCGGGTGGCGTCGTACAACCCTTGGGTGTCGCTCGCGTGGCTCGTGACCGGCAAGACGGTCGCGGGCCTGCGCATGTATCCGCAGCGCAACCTGCTCGATCGCGAAACGGCCCTGCGCATGTGGACCGAGTACGTCACCTGGTTCTCGAACGAAGAAGGCAGGAAAGGCCGCATCGCGGCCGGCCAACTCGCGGACCTGATGGTGCCGGACCGCGACTTCTTCACGTGCGCCGAGGACGATATCGCCGGCACCACCGCGTTGCTCACGGTGGTGGGAGGCAAGATCGTGTGGGGCGCGGGCCCATTTTCTCAGCACGACGCGCCGATTCCCGCCGCGATGCCGGACTGGTCACCGGTGCGAAAGTACGGCGGGTTTGGCGGCTGGGGCGCGACCCGGCGCGACGGTGCGCCGCTTCAGCGCGCGGCCGCCGCCGCAATGTGCGGATGCGCGAGCGCGTGCAATTTGCACGGCCACGCACACGCGCTCGCATGGGGCCGTACGTTGCCGACTGCAGATGCCAAGGGCTTCTGGGGCGCGCTAGGTTGCTCCTGCTGGGCCGTCTGACATGACGCCATTGTCCAGCCGCAGCAACCCAGCATGGATCCGCGCGCTCCTTGCGCAGCCATGGGTCGGGCTGCTCGTGCGCCTCGCACTCGTGTCCGCCTGGCTGATCGGCGGCCTTAACAAGGCGCTGCATTTCGACAGCGCAATCGCGGAGCAGGCGCACTTCGGCCTGCACCCGCCGGCGCTCTGGGCAGCGCTGGCGGTCGCGGTCGAGATTGGCGGGTCGCTATGCGTCGTATTTCGCCGCTTCACGTGGCTTGGCGCGGGCGGCCTCGGCGTGCTGACCGTCGTCGCCATGCTGGTCGCCAACGACTTCTGGAACCAGACCGGCGCCGCGCGCTTCATGGCGCTCAACAGTTTTTTCGAGCATCTGGGATTGATCGCGGCGCTCGTGCTCGCGACCGTGCTCGGCGATGCGAAAGGTGCGGCCGGCGACAGCAGCACCTGATTGATCGGACAGTACGACGAAACAATAAGGAAATACCGTTATGAAAACCCTTCGCTCTGCGTTGCTCGCCGCGATAATCGCAAGTGGTTTTGTCGCGGCGCCGATCGCGTTCGCGAAGCCACCCGTACCAGCCACCCTGCCACCTTATGTCGCCGTCGGTCCGCAGTACGATACGACGCACGTGTACGTTGCGGCCGACGACTTCGATCGCTTCACCGACAGCTTCGTCGCGACCTTCGGCGGCAGCAAGTCGAAGCAGGGCGTATTTCAGGTCACGCCGACGCCGAGCCAGACGATGTCGCAACTCGTATTCACGCCGTCGGGCACGATCTCCGTGTTCGGCTTCAAGACGCCCATTCCGTATCCCTTCGGCGAGGAGCGAACGGGCTACCTCGTGACCGACATGGATGCGGCAATGAAGTCCGCGAGCGCACTCGGCGCGGACGTGATCGTCGGCACGTTCCCCGATCCGATCGGCCGCGACGCCATCATCGCGTGGCCAGGCGGCCTCAAGATGCAACTCTACTGGCATACCCAGGCGCCGCACTACGATGCGCTGCAAACCATTCCCGAGAACCGTGTCTATGTGTCGCCGCAAAACCTGCGCAGGCTGGTTCACGCTTTCGTGAAGTTCTCGCATGGCAAGGTGGTATCCGATGAGGCTAACGCGCCCGGTATCGAAATCGGCCGGCCGAGCGACACGTATCGCCGCGTTCGTATCGAGTCGGGCTTCGGCAAGATGACCGTGCTCGTGACGGATGGCCATTTGCCCTATCCGTTCGCGCGGGAAGTGACCGGCTACGAAGTGCCGAATCTCGCCGCGACACTGGAGAAGGCGAAGGCCGCAGGCGTGACCGTGCTCGCGCCGCCGTTCAATTCGGATGGGCGCGACGCGGCGATCGTCGAGTTCCCGGGCGGCTATATCGCCGAGATTCACGCCAAATCTGCGCAATGAAGTCGGAAGACACGCTCCTCGGCGCGATCGCCGGCTTCGTCGATACGCTGAGTTTCGTCGCGCTGTTCGGGCTGTTCACCGCACACGTGACGGGCAACTTCGTGCTGATCGGCGCCGGTATCGCGGGCTTTGGCCGCGGCGTGCTCCTGAAGCTGATCGTGTTTCCCGCGTTCATCGGCGGAGTGGTCGTCAGCGCTTTGCTCGTGCGCTCGTTGTCCGAACGGCACGCGTGTCAGGGCGCGCGCCTGCTCCATGCCGTGCAGGCCGTACTCATGTTCGGCTACTGCCTCGCCGGTGTCTGGGCGACGCCGGTCAGCCAGCCTGAGAGCCTCTCGGTGACGGTTGCCGGTGTCGTCGGCGCGTTCGCGATGGGCGTGCAGAACGCGCATCCGAAGCTCATCAAGCGCGCCAGCGTGCCCAATACCGTGATGACGGGCAACGTCACGCAAGCGATCCTGGATGTGGTCGACATCCTGTCGGCGGACACGGCCGAGAGCGTGCGCGCAACGGCGCGCGCACGATTCGCGATGATGATGCCAGCCATCGTCGCATTCGCGTTCGGAGCGGCGGCCGGCGCATTGGGTTACCGCTACGCAGGATTCTGGGCGCTGCTTGCGCCGGCCTGCGTGCTCGTGGTGCTCTCATTGACGACTGGAGAACACGAGCGCGCCGCTAACCGTGGGCAAGCATGAAGTAGCCGGCCAGCGGGCGGATTCAAACCCACGCGGACAATGGCGAGGAAAACCATGGTGCCGACTGCAATGCGCGAGCGTCGATTCGAAAAGGCCATCAGTGTCATAGCCTTGACGGGTCTGTTGCTGACGAGTGCAGACGCATCCCGAGCGGATACGATTGCGCAGCCCACAACCGGGATGAGCCTCGTGGCAGGTACCGCCGATACGGCAGCACCTTCGAGCGGCAGCACATCGGCAGGCGCCTGCAATGCAAAGCGGCCCGTCGTCATGTTCAACCGCTGGCAGGAAGACTGGTCGGTGCTCGCGAATCCGTGCGTGCCGCGCGAACCGCTCGACGGCCTCAAATACCTTCCGCTCGGCGGCGACCCGGCATCGTATGTGTCGCTCGGCGTGAATATGCGCGAGCGCGTCGAAAGCAATAACGCACCGCTGTTCGGCATTGGCACGCAGTCGGATACCTATCTGATCCAGCGCGTCGAGGTCCATGCCGATGCGCATCTCGGCGAGCACTGGCAATTCTTCGTGCAGATTGAAGACGCCCGCGTGTGGGGCAAGAACGTGGTCACGCCGGTGGACAAGAACCCGCTCGATCTCGAACAGGCATTTGTCACCTATACGAGCGCGCTCGGCGGCGGCACCTTCAAGGTTCGTGTCGGCCGCCAGGAAATGGCATTCGACCTGCAGCGATTCATCTCCGTGCGCGACGGTCCGAACGTGCGTCAGGCGTACGACGCAGTCTGGGCCGACTACGAATACCAGAAGTGGCGCTTTATCGCCTACGCAACGCAACCCGTGCAGAACCGCGATGCAACCGTCTTCGACGACGTATCGAATCGCGATCTCACGTTCAGCGGCGTGCGTTTCGAGCGTCAGTCGGTAGGGCCGGGCGATCTGTCCGGCTACTGGTCGCGCTATAACCGCAGCAACGCGCGATACCTGGATGCAAGCGGCGTCGAGCGCCGCGATGTCTGGGATGTACGTTACTCCGGCACACGCGGCCGTTTCAATTGGGATGCCGAAGGGATGCTGCAGACGGGAACGGTCGGCAGCAACACAATACTCGCGTGGGCGATCGGCTCGATCGCTGGCTACAAGCTCGACATGCTCTGGTCGCCGCAAGTTGCTGTACAGGTCGACGCGGCTTCAGGTGACCGGCACCCGAAAGACGGCAGAATCGAGACCTTCAATCCGCTGTTTCCGAATGGCTACTACTTCACGCTCGCGGGCTATACGGGCTATTCGAACCTCATTCATATCAAACCATCCATCACACTCAAGCCGGCGGCCAGTCTCTCGCTGCTCGGCGCGCTGGGCTTCCAGTGGCGCGAGACGACCGGCGATGCCGTGTATCAGCAGGCGAGTCATGCTGTACCGGGCACGGCGGGAAGAGGCAGCCTGTGGACGGGGATGTACGTGCAGTTACGCGCGGACTGGACGATTGCGGCGAACCTCATTGGTTCGATCGAAGCCGTGCATTTCCAGGTGGGGAACTCGATCCGTCAGGCGGGTGGGCACAACGCTGACTACGCCGGCATTGAGCTCAAGTACGGGTGGTAAGGCACGCCAAATTCTTAGGGGTACGCTAGTCCGCAGGTGACCGCCCGGCCCTCGGTGAAAGTGCTCGATTGGAGTCAGGTTCGTTGCCGCGCCTGGAATTCGCGCGGACTCATGCCGGTCCAGCTTCTGAACGCGGCCGAAAACGCGCTTTGTTCGGTGTAACCCAGCAGCAACGCGACATCGAGCACGCTCAACATGTCGTCGCTCAGATAGACGCGCGCCAGCTCTTCACGTACCTGCGCGATCAGCGCTCTGAAATTGCAGCCTTCCTCCCGCAACTGCCGTCGCAAACTGCGCTCGCTGGTGCCCATCGCTCGGGCAATCGCCGCGCTGCCAAAATCCCCACGAGGCAGGCCGAGGCGGATTGCATCCAGCACGCGAGAACTGACGGAACGATCCGCATGCAGCTGATTCAACAGGTTTTGCGCCTGTTGCTCCATCAGTTGACGCAGACCGTCGTCGTGCTGAATCAGCGGCAGTTCCAACAGCCCCCGATCGAAAACCAATGCATTGTCGGCGGCGCCGAATGTCGGCACACAGCCGAACAAGGCGCGATAGTCATCCAGCGCGCCCGGCGCCTGATGCTGAAAACGCACCGCTTTGACGTTGGCCTGCAACCCTGTGATCCAGCGGCCATAGGTCAGCCAGCCGGCGACGATCGCCTCGTTCAGCGGCTGCATCCGGGCAGCGTCCGCCCTTGGAAAACTCGGTCGCCAGGCAATGGTCGCGTCATGGTGGCCGAGCGTAACGGTAGTGGTGGCTCCTGCGTAGACCACCGCTTCGTAACGCGGAATCAACGAAACCGCCTCGCCCAGCGTTTTGCATCCCATGGCCGCGTAACCGAGTGCGCTGAACATTCGCGGCTTGGCGGCGCAGCCCAGGCGCAATCCGATGAGCTTGTCACCCGTAGCGTCACGCGCAGCGTCGAACAACGCCAGCAGGTGGCCCACAGGCACGTGCATCGCGGCCTGATCGCTTTTCGGCAGCGTTATGCCCGCTTGCAGTAAAAGCGCCTGGCGGTCGGCGCCGCGCGCCTCGGCGACGTCGAGCAGCGCCTGTACATAGCTCGTGGCAACGCTGCCGAGCGAACCTGGCTGGCCGCTTTCCGTTAAAGATTGGCCGCGTTTCATAAGCAAATTAGTCCCCCGCTTTTCATAATAAGGTAATCACCAACTCCGACGGAATCACCGCGCATGACAACTCCCTCCGCAGCCCAGGCCTATGCTCTGGTGCGTGACCCCAGTCACTTTGCCTGGTATGTGATCCCCCTGATGTTGATCGTGCTCTATCTCTATAGCGAACAGGTCGCGGAACGCCGCTGGAGTGTGGTGCTAGGCGGCCTGGCATTCTGGCTGATGGACTGGGTGAACGAAATCTGGAATGGACTGCTGTTTCATTTCAATCAGGTCGCACCGGCCTGGGCCACGCCCGGCGGTTCAGCCTACGTCGTCCTGATCGGTCTGAACATCGAGATCACGTTCATGTTCGCCGTAATGGGACTGCTGGCCGTGCGAACGCTGCCTGTCGATCGAAACTTGCGCATCGCCGGCATGGATAATCGCTGGTTCATGGCAATCGTCAATTCGGTATTGTGCGTACTGACGGAAATCGTCCTTAACCATATCGGCGTCCTGACCTGGGATTTGCCGTACTGGAACGCGTCGTTTCCCTGGCTGATCTTCCTGATTGGATATTTGCCGTTCTTCCGCGTGGCCTACTGGGTTCACGACATGGTGGAGCGCCGAAGGCAGGTCCAAACGGTCGCCGTGCTGGGCGGTGGTGTCGCAGCGGCATTGCTGATATTCGGCGGCGTTCTGGGCTGGATTTGAAGCACAGTCGGACGCAACGAGACAATCGCCATTCGCGCGTCGATTGGTTCGCCGGGGTCTGTCGAAATCGAGGCCGGCCCCATGTGAGTGTTGGAGACGGCCTCGGATTGGCTGCGGTCAGAATGGATATGACGGGTTCAGTTCATCGCGTTTGCCCGAGAGCCGGGTAGTCGATATAGCCCTTGGGTCCATCCGAATAGAACGTGTCGCGTTCCGGGTCGTTGAGCGGCGCGCCGGCGGCGAAACGCTGCAGCAGGTCGGGATTCGCGAGGTACAGACTGCCGAACACGGCGGCATCGGCATCGCGGCTCGCGACTAGCGACGCGGCATGATCCCGGTCGAGCCCGCCGCCGTGAAGCAGTGGGCCGTTGTACAGCGGCCGCACCATCGCGCGATAGTCAAACGTGCTCCGGGTCCGCGCAAGGTGCAGATAAGCAAGCTGCATCGTGCCGAGTCGCTGCACAAGGTATTGATAGGTTTCCTGTGGCGCGGCATCGGTCACGCTGTTAAAGCCCATCTCCGGCGAGATCTTGATACCGACGCGATCGCTGCCTGCCTCGTCAATCATCGCGTTCAGCACTTCGACGATGAAGCGCGCGCGATTCTCCGGCGATCCGCCATAGCGATCGGTGCGCTGATTGGTCCCGGACGAGAGGAACTGTTCCGGCAGATACCCGGAGGCCGCATGCAACTCAATGCCATCGAACCCGGCCTGCAGCGCGTGACGCGTGGCAAGCCGGTATTCGTCGACGATGGCGGCGATCTCGTCGATCTCGAGCGCGCGCGGCACGACGAAGTCCTGCGGCCCTGTCGCGGTGTACGTCTGGCCCGCGGCGGTGACCGCCGAAGGCGCGACGGGTGTCGCTCCATCAGGGAGCATGCTCGGATGCGAGATGCGTCCGGTGTGCATCAACTGCAGAAAGATCAGGCCGCCACGTGCGTGGACCGCATCGGTGACGCGCTTCCATGCGTCGATCTGCGCGGCGGAATGGATGCCCGGTGTGCGCACGTAGCCTTTGCCCATCGGCGAAGGAAAGGTGCCTTCGGTGATGATCAGGCCGGCGTCCGCTCGCTGCGCGTAGTACTGCACGGCGAGCGCGGATGGCACGCCGGTCGCGTCATCGGCGCGCGAACGTGTCATGGGGGCCATGACCAGCCGGTTGCGCAGCGTATAGCGTCCAATACGAACAGAGTCATTGAGGGGGTTCATGTCGATTCCTCGAAAAGTGGAAGGGGTATCGACACGATAGATCGATCCATCGATGGGATAAATGACTACAATCGAAAACATTGATCCATCAGTGGAGCAATTGTGTGGAACTGCTGAACTACATGCGTCTGTTCGTCGAGGTCGCGCGCACGAAGAGTTTTCGTCGGGCCGCAGACGCGCTGGATATGCCGAATTCGACGGTATCGCGTCACATCGCGGAATTAGAGAAGACCGTAGGCCTGCGGCTATTGAATCGCTCCACGCGCAAGGTCGAGCTGACCGAAGCCGGCGAGGTGTACTTCAGGCGCTGCCAAAGCATTGTCGAGGAAGCGCAGATCGCGCACGAATCGCTGCTGGAGGTCGCGGAACGTCCGACCGGCACGCTGCGAGTGTCGATGCCCGTCGACTTCGCCACAGGTTATCTCGCGCCGATCATTGCGGACTTTGCGAAAGCATATCCGCTGATCACGTTCGAATTCGACCTGTCGCCGCGTCATATCAATCTGCAGGCGGAGCCCTTTGATCTGGCGATCCGCATTGGTCCGCCGCCCACGACGCCGTCCACGCTCGTGGCGCGCCCAATCGCCATGCTGCCGCGCTATCTGTACGCGTCGCCGGAATATCTGAAGAACGCCGCGCCGCTTACGCACCCCGACGGTCTCGACAGGCACGAGGTGTGTCTCGTGGACAGCGCAGCGAGGCTGGGGCGCGTTGCGCGGACGTTCTATCGCGGCGACGAGTCGATCGACGTGATGATCGGCACGCGCTTTGCCATGAACAGCGTCGCGCTCAGCCGCGCGCTGGCGTTGCGCGGGGTCGGGCTCGCGGTGCTGGACAATGTGCTTGCGCTGGACGATGTCACGTCGGGGCGTCTCGTTCGCGTGCTGCCTGACTGGAACCTCGCGCCACTTCAGGTGCACGCCGTCACCGAAACTCGTCTGCTGCCGGCACGAGCGCGGTTGTTCATCGAGTTCCTGAAGACGCGATTGCGCGAGTCTTAGCGAAACATAGCGGCCGGTTCCGCCGGTATGGTTCTTCCCATGCCGCGCTGTCACGACGAGATTCCCGCAAGCGCGATCAGTGCGGCGCCGATCATCTCCAGTCCGCCGGCAACGCGGCCCCACCAGCGCGGTTATAAGCACTACTTCTTTCCCACGGACCCCGTTTTGCGCACATGCGTTGCCGTGTCCGCGAACAGTTCGATCACCACCCCGCGCAGCCAGCGACTCCCTTCGTCCTGGTGCACGCGTGCGTGCCAAAGCAGATGGATTGGCGCGGCGGGCAGTGCCATGGGCAACGCGCGCACACTGAGCGAAAACGGCGTGGCGAGTTGCATGGCGAGCCGCTCCGGCACCGTGGCAATCAGATCGGTGCGCTGCAGGATGTTACCCACGCTCATGAAGTGCGGCACCGTCAGTCGCACGTTGCGCCGCACGCCATGCTGCTTGAGCCATTCGTCTACCTGCCCGTGGCCCGTGCCGGCAGACACCACGACCAGATGCCCGGCCTCGCTCCAGCCGGCGAGCGTCAGCGCTGTGTCTTCGAGCGGATGGCCGCGCCGGAACAGGCACACATACCGTTGATCGAACAGGCGGCGCTGATAGAAGCCCCCCTTGAGTTGCGGCAGCAAGCCAATGGCGAGATCGACCCGGCCGTCGGCCATCTCATCGCTCAGATTGACGCTCGCGTTACGAACGGTATTGAGTGAGATGCCCGGCGCCACTTGCGAAAGACGCTCGACCAACGCAGGCAGGAATACGACCTCGCCGATATCGGTCATGCCGATCGTCATGGTGCGCGTGACAAGCAGCGGATCGAAACCGGTCGACGGATTGAGCGCAGCGTGCAGCGTCGCAAGTGCCTGCGAAACCGGTTCGGCCAGACGCAGAGCGAACGGCGTGGGCACCACGCCGCCCGGCCCGCGCACGAACAGCGGATCGCCGAGCCGGCGGCGCAGCTTGGCGAGTGCATTGCTGACGCCCGGCTGACTCATGTTCATCTGTTCGGCGACTGTCGACACGCGCCGCTCTTGCATCAGCCGTTGGAAAAGCAGCAGCAGGTTGAGGTCTACATCGCTCAGTTCCATATCTTCGGCGTGGCCCCTCTCATTCAAACCAGTGATGAAGCAGATTCATTGCATCTTATTGCAGGATGAACGTCCGGTACTGAGAATACAGACACAGCGCACACATTCGACATGAACTTGGCGCACGGCACATCAGCCCAGACCTATAAACCTGGATATTGGAGACACAGTCATGAAGCAGATGGATCTGAAAATTGCCATCGTCGGTGCAGGCATCGGCGGCCTTACGCTTGCGCTCGCACTGCGCGAACATGGAATCGATGCGACGCTCTACGAGCAGACCGACGAGCTGCGCGAGGTCGGGGCAGCCGTCGCGCTGTCGGCCAATGCAACGCGCTTTTACGAGCGGATGGGACTGCGCGCGGCCTTCGACACGGTGTGCGCGGACATACCCGCCCTGATCTATCGTGATGGCCGCAGTGGCACGGTTCTCGGAGATCATCGCGGCGTACCCAGTTATCGCGAGCAATTCGGCGGTTCGTACTGGGGTGTTCATCGTGCGGATCTGCAAGCCGTGCTGTCGAAGGCGGTCGGCCTCGAGCGCATCAAGCTCAGCCACCGGCTGGTCGATCTCGCGCAGCGGCCGGATCGCGTCAGCCTGGCGTTCGACAACGGTCAGCGCATCGAAGCCGATCTGGTAATCGGCGCCGACGGAGCGCGCTCGATCACGCGGCGCTGGATGCTTGGATACGACGACGTCTTGTATTCAGGCTGCTCAGGCTTTCGCGGCGTGGTGCCGGCCGAGTGCATGAACCTGCTGCCCGATCCCGAGACTATCCAGTTCTGGATCGGACCACAGGGACATCTGCTGCACTATCCGATCGGCGACAAGGGCGACCAGAATTTCCTGCTGGTTGAGCGTCATCCATCGCCGTGGCCGTCGCGCGACTGGGTCATGCCGGCTAGCGAGGGTGAGCAACTGCGCCTCTTCAAGAACTGGCATCCGGCCGTGGTACAGATGATCACCGCTGTGCCGATCAGCCAGCGCTGGGGCCTCTTCCATCGTCCTCCGCTCGGCCGTTGGAGCAAGGGCCGCGTGACGCTGATCGGCGATGCCGCGCATGCACTGGTGCCGCACCACGGCCAGGGCGCCAACCAGTCGATCGAGGATGCCGTCGTGCTGGCCGACCAGCTTGCCAAGGCCGGCCCAGGTAATTGGCGCGAGGCGCAGGAAGCCTACGAGCGCTTGCGCCGGGGCCGCACGCGCAAAGTGCAGTACGCGTCGATCTCCACCGCGGACGTGCTGCATCTGCCCGACGGACCGGCCGCGCAGGCGCGCAACACCCGCCTCGGCGCGCGCGACAGCGTGCTGCACCATCTGGACTGGATTCACGATTTCGACGCGCTTACGCAGGAGCCGAGCGAACGTCAGGGCGGCACGTGGCTCTGAGATACGACCCAATAAGCGAGCCTCTGACCGGCTGTTCCTGGCCGATCACTGGTGTACTCATAACGCTTTCCAACCGGCCCTGACGAAGAGGAACAGTTCGTCGAACTGAGTGATCAGCTCAAAAGCCAGCAGAAACGCGAGCGTATAGCCGGGGCCCGGATAACCGTTCATCCATCGCAGGATCGGTCCTGCGAAACGTGTCCGGAAAAAATCCCGCGTGGCGATCCACGTGATCGCTACGCCGATGGCCGCTCCCGCGAGAACATCAGTCGGATAATGCAAGCCAAGGTACACCCGCGGCAAGCAAATGAAGATCGCTGTGTACAACAGCGCGAGCACGCCAACGCGCCGCGAGACAAGAAAGATACCCGTCGCAATCGACATCCATAGCATGGCGTGATCGCTAGGAAAGGAACTCCATGTGCGCACAACGGCGTCATGCAGGCCGACAGAGGGAAAGTTGAGGCCCAGTTCCGGGTTGTAGAGCGGCCGCTGCCGGAACGGCAGGCAATAGGCGAGAAGCCTGCCGCTCGCAAGCGACAGAAGACCACTTGCGACCGTCGCGATGATCATCTCCCGCGTCCATTCACTCCGCGGCCCCGGCTTGAACCACAACCACCACAACACGGGTATCAGGACGAGGCCTTTGAATATGGCCTGGCCCGCTATCACCCTGATCGCGTGATTGATTGCTTCCGAGTGGAAAGCGTTGTGCGTCAGGAATATCTGGACTGCTGTATCGAAACTGTTCATTGCGGCGCCGAGCTTTCGGTTCCCAATAATTGGTGCCCCATTTAGGGCAATGGATTGGAACCGTCAAAAAGACTGCCCTGCCTGTATCCGGCTCGAGCGACACGTTCGTCAGCGGAGCCGGTGCCGCAACGAAGCTATCGTCGCCAGCCGTGCCCGTAATATCCGCCGATACCGATGCCGACATCGACAGCTGGCGCCGCGTAGTATCCGGGCGCGTAACCATATCCATAGGCCGGCGCGGGCGCGTAGGCGTACGGCGGAGCGACAATGCAGCCGGACAGGCCAGCCGCAAGCGCAACAGCACACAAAAGTCTGATCATGATTTGCCTCCGTGCGCGGATTGTAGATGGCGCGCGGATCCCGATTCGCAACGAAGTGTGTCCGAAAGTAACCGTTCGGAAAGAGATAATTCGTCGGATGATTGGCGTGAGCGATTCGCTCGGGCGCGACCGTGTGCATTCGCCTGAGGGCGTCACGGCTGCGTAGGCGGTGTGACGCGGATCGACGGCCGCTGACCGGCCGTCAAGATCCGCATACGGTGGCCGCGGCTAAATCGCTGCCAAATACAGCGTGCCGGCCGGGACTATGCCTGCCGCTGCAACCAGTCCGCCGCGATGGACTTCGCATGCGCGACGGCCTCATGCGCGTCGGGGAACACGCCGAGTTGATCCCAATGCTCTTCCACCGCGTACGTCCCCCTCACGCCGAGCGCTCGTTGTATGCGCAACTGTGCCGCATACCTGCCGTCTTCCAGTGGCGTGGCAGTCGCGATCACTTTGTGCGGGAGATCGGATCGCTCCGGCTGAACCAACTCGACAGGACCACCCGGCGCGCCGATATCCTTCAACGCGTTCCTCGTCTTGCAGTCCGAGCAGTAGAAGCACCACCCTGCGTCTTCGCGAGCAGGTCTGACCTGTCCACGGGCCAGCACAGCGCGACATTCAACGTTTTCGCAGATGAACGGCATAGCAGTCTCCGAAGTTGTCTGCGAGAAATCCTAGCATGACCACCCCCGGCATTGTTGCCCGACCTCTCCCCAGGAAAACCCTCAGGCGCGGGTCGGCGCAATGGCGGTACGCGGCCGCAGCGTCGCCATGATCAGGTACACGCCGCCGCCGATCACCACGCCGAAGAACCAGCCATACGTATTCCACCAGGCCGGCAACAGGCTGGTGAAATTGGGCAGGAAGGTCGAGAACACGCTGCCGACTGCCGCGGAGACCAGCGCATTGACATTCCAGCCGCCTTCGTAGCGGTACTCGCCGTGCTCCTGGTAGAGCGCCGCGACGTTGATGTTGCCCTTGGCCACCAGGTAGTAATCCACCAGAATGATCCCCAGCAGTGGGCCCATCGTGGCGCCGATGGCGTTGACGAAGTGCGCGGCGTTGCCCTCCCACGGCGCGAACGGGTAGAGCACCAGCGCGATGGCCGCGGCGATATAGCCGCCCTTCTTGAAGCTGATCATCTTGGGGAACGTGTTGGAGATGTCGAACGCGGCCGACACGAAATTGGCCACCACGTTAATGCCCAGCGTGGCAACGGCGAAAGTCAGCGCCGCGATGAGTGCCAGCATCCAGCTGTCGAACTTCGCCGAAATCTGATCGGGGTGGAGCAGCACTTCGCCGTATACCTTGAAACCGGCAATGGTGGTGACGCCCGCAACCAGCGAGAACGCAATCAGGTTGACCGGCAGGCCCCACAGATTGCCCTTCTTCACGGCATTGCGGTTCTTCGCGTAGCGCGAGAAGTCGCAAAAGTTCAGATAGAGCGCCGCGAAGTACGTGATCCAGGTCGCGCCCACCGCCATCAGCGCCCAGAACGAGCCCGGCTCGCCGCTGACGCCGGCATCGCTGGTCTTCTCTAGCAGCACGTTCATCGGGATGCCGTGGCTGAACGAGAAGCCACCGGCTTTGACGCACAGACCGATCGCGAGGATCAGCATGGCGACCCACACCGCCGGACCGGCCCAGTCCTGGAATTTGCGCACCGTCTCCATGCCCTTCTGGATGATGAGCAACTGCAGCGCCCAGATGATCACATAGCAGATCACCTCCAGCCCTGAGTGGCCGAGCCAATGCGTGCCTTTGTGGAACGCCATCAGGCCGTCGCTGCGGATCAGCAGCGCGACCATCGCGCCCGACGCCGCAGCCGTCTGCGCGCCGTACCAGAAGCAGGCCACCACGGCGCGCACCAGCGCCGCCAGGTTGGCGCCCCAAACGCCAAACGAGGCGCGCGCCAGCACCGGATAAGGCACGCCGGTCTTTTCGCCCGCATAGCCGATCAGATTCATGAGCGCGAAAATCACCAGTGAGCCGAGCCCGATAGCCAGCAGGAAATTGACAAAGCTGCCGCACAGCAGAAACAGACTGGCGGCGAGGTAGTAGCCCCAGAGGCTGTGCACGTCCGAAGTCCAGACGTTGAAGATACTGAATGCACCCCAGTTGCGCTGTCTCGCGGGCGCGAGATCTTCGTTGTAGAGGCCGGGGGACGGGTCGCGGATTTCCATCTGCCTATCTCCTTTGAGTTCGTGGAACTGAGGAAACACCGCTGGACACTCCCGGGGGGAGACGGTCTCGTGTTTTAGGGTCAGGCGGTATGTTTGAACTGTATTTGGTTTGGGGCGTGGACAATAATGGGTTAACCCTGGGCTGGGGCACTTTCCGGTGACGGGCTTATGCGCGGTGGCACGTGTGCGATGCCTTCGGATGCTTTTGCTCGATGTGATGTCTCTGCCTGCATGGCCGCCGCATGTCGTTCCGCGATGCGGCGGCCATGCAGGCAGGATTCCTACACATCCATGATGCAAATTTGATCAAGATCCAGTCTGCCGGTCGCGCTCGCTCGCAGGAACGTCGACGGCGTCAGTCACCTGGCATGGCAACTCTGCTTCGACAGGCTCGATAGAAGCGGCGAGACCGGTCGCCATCCCGGCATGGCGCTCGAACAAGGCTTTGAGTTCGGGGCGCAGTCCATCGCCGCGTTGGGCAGCGAGTGTGTGAAACGATAGAAACGGCGACATGATCGGTCTCCAGTCAGTGAAGGACAGGCGAGCGCACCCTTCTTCGTGCCGACGACCTCGCCTACTGTGCGATTCGGCGTGAACACGATATGGCAACGGCTCGGCACTGGCACTCCGATTCTTGCCGTTTAATTGTTGCGAACACAAAGCAACGCCTGACACAAACGCCTATGCCGTTTTGTCGTCCTTGCTTACTCCGGTGCAATTCGAGTATTGCAGCAAGAAACGGGGGGCACCCGGCTGCTTGCGCCAATATCGTTGAGGCAGAGGGAAGCAATTGCGTTTCTCTCTTCCAACTGCAGTCAACGAGGAATTCACCATGTCCAAGGAAGATGACAACAAGGCCGTCGTGGGCCGCTGGTTCACCGATTTCTGGGGCAAGACATGCAATCTCGACATCGTCGATGAGCTTGCCGCGCCCGACATGCTTCTTCAATACTCGCTGCACGAACCACGGCGCGGCCGCGAGGACATCAAGGCATTCATGTCCGATTTCCGTGAAGCGTTCCCGGACCTCAACTTCTGGGGCGCCGCCGATCTGATCGCCGAGGGAGACTATGTCGTCGGCCGCTGGGAAGGTGGCGGCACGCATACCGGTCCTGCGTTCAGCGATTTCCTCATCGGATCGTTGCCCGCTGCGACCGGCCGGACAATGCGCTTCACCGGCACGACCGTGCTTCGGCTCAAAGACGGCAAGATCGTTGAAGAGATCGGGCTGGACGACGGCGTGACCGCGCTGCAACAACTTGGACTCCTCAAGGCAGCGTGATCGAAGGCGGAGCGCTTACGCATTCTCCTGGTCGATCGATTCATTGTGAGGTATCTTGATGCCAGTACCGTCATCATCGTCGAAAGGGGGCCCTTGCCGTGTCTTCCGTTCGTGTCCTCGTGCTGACGGTACTCTCGATGGTTGCCTTCGCAGCGAACTCGCTACTGTGCCGAGTCGCCCTGCGGGGCACCGGAATCGACGCGGTCACTTTCACGTCGATTCGCATCGTGTCCGGCGCTTTCATGCTGTTGCTTGTAGTGTGGATTCAGGGCGGCCGGGTCCGGCATGCCGGTAACTGGCTGTCCGCACTTGCTCTTTTCGTCTACGCTGCCGGCTTCTCGTTTGCCTATCTCAGCTTGCCCGCATCCACTGGGGCATTGCTGCTCTTCGCCGCGGTTCAAGCCACCATGATCGGATACAGCATTCGCATCGGCGAGAGATTATCCATGCTGCAATGCACTGGCCTCGTTTGTGCGCTGGCGGGACTCGTCGGCCTTTTGCTTCCCGGTCTTTCCGCGCCGCCGCCAGGCGGGGCTGCCCTGATGCTTGCCGCCGGCATGGCCTGGGGCATCTATTCGCTGCGCGGCAAAGGCGCCAAAAATCCGACGATGGAGACAGCCGGCAACTTCGCGCGCGCTGTGCCTTTCGCCGCAGTGCTCAGCGCAATCATGCACACGCATGCCGCGCTCGATTGGCCAGGCCTCGCGTACGCGATCGCGTCCGGGGCGGTCACTTCCGGCATCGGTTATGCCCTTTGGTATGCCACATTGCCGCAGTTGAAAGTCGCCAATGCTGCAACGGTGCAACTGAGCGTGCCGGTGATCGCCGCCATAGGCGCTACCGTTTTTCTTGGCGAGAGTCTCACGCCCAGAATCGTGCTGGCGTCTGCGGCAATCCTCGGAGGCGTCGCCATCGTCGTCCTCAACGGCCGGCGGCCCGCCGCCAGTCCGCAGTACGGCGTGAAGCACTAAACGGGCCGATGCTTTCCCAAGCTGCGCCTGCTCAATACCCGCGCGCAGGCGACGACTCAATCGTCTGAATAAACTGCCCGCACCAAACCCAGGTTTGCTGACCCCGGAATAACCCGGCGTGCTCAGCCGTTTAATCGTCAAGCAACCACGTCTTCGGTCGTGTGCCTTTGTGCGGCGGTTTGGATTTGTGGAGCACATCGATGTGCAGGGTGCCGCCGCCTCCGCGCGTCGAAACGTTGGCGTTACATGCAAGAGTGCATCATGGACAAGCTATTTCGCTTTGGGGCATTACTCGTCTGTCTCGGCCTTTCTGCCCCCGCGTTCGCGCAAGAATATGAAGATTCAACCATGCAGGCCGACAGCACCAATTGCCGCGCGGTTGCCGGGCAGGCGGACATCGACGGCTCGATGCAACAGATCATCGGGCGCGCGTGCCTGCAAAGTGACGGCACGTGGCAGTTCGAGCAGAATTCCGATGGCAGTGTGTTGTGGTATCCGGTTGCCGCCTACCCGTATCCTGATCCGTGGTGGTGGGGGCCGCCGATTTTCATCGGCACCGGAGTGACCTTCATCTTCGTCGATCGTTTTCATCACTTCCATCACTTTCATCACTTCGATCATTTCCATCAGCTGGATCACGCCCACTTCGGCAATGCACCCGGAGTGGGCTTCCACCGTGCACCTTTGCCGAGCGGCAGAATGCAAGTGCCCAGTGGCGCGCGCGGCTTCAGCGGTATGCAGGCGCCCGGTGGAATGCATGGCAGCTTCGGCGGCATGCAGGCGCCCGGTGGAATGCATGGCAGCTTCGGCGGCATGCAAGCGTCCGGTGGCATGCATAGCTTCGGCGGCATGCAGCGGCGCTAGCCCGACTTGCACGCTCCCACGCGTTCACAACTTTTTGGCCGCGCGGATGGAATAGTCACGCGTGTTATTCGTTGCACGCCATTCGCATTTATCCAGCCGGCTCAGCCATGGCGATCGCACGAAATCGCACGAGAAATAAGCCCTTCTTTGCAGGAATAAACCCCGCGTCCTCTTCGTTTTTTGCTCGTGAAGGCCTTTGGACAGAGCAAGGAGTACGGTCATGAAGTCTCTACTCGGCGCGATCGGCGTCGTAGCATGCGGCGCGGCCATCGCGACTCTCGTGTCATGCGGTGGCGGCTCCGGTTCGAACAATTCAAACCCATTTGTTCCGTCGTCGTTCACTGTGACGGCCCTCGTGTCCGATGGCGTGGTGCCCGCCGCGCACACCGACGCGAATCTGAAAAACCCTTGGGGCGTCGCCTTCAATCCAAAAGGTTTTGCCTGGGTCGCGGACAACGGCACCAATGTCGCGACGCTCTATGACGGCAACGGCGTGCCGCAATCGCTGGTTGTCACGATACCCGCAGGCAAGAACGGCTCGGCATCGCCCACGGGTATCGTCTTCAACGGCACATCAAGCTTCACTGTCACGCAAAACGGCAAGTCCGGCGTCGCCGCGTTCATCTTCACGGGCGAAGGCGGCACCATCACCGCATGGGCGCCCACCGTCGGGCCGACCAACGCGTTCGTCATGTACGACGACGGCACGGGCGGTGCCGTGTACAAGGGTCTCGCGCTCGCCTCGATAAACGGCAGCAACTTCCTTTACGCAACTGACTTCCATAACAGCAAGATCGACGTCTTCGATACCAACTTCACCAAGGTCGCGCTACCGGGCGCTTTCGTTGACCCGGCGATTCCGGCCGGCTTCGCGCCGTTCGGCATTCAGTTAATCGGCTCAAATCTGTTCGTCACTTATGCGATGCAGGACGCGGCCAAACACGACGATGTCGCCGGCCCGGGACTCGGCATGGTCGATGTGTACGACACCGCCGGCAACCTGAAGCAGCACTTCGCGACCGGTGGCCCGCTGAATGCGCCTTGGGGCATGGCGCAGGCGCCCGCGAACTTCGGCTCGATGAGCGGAGCAATACTGATCGGCAATTTCGGCGACGGCAGGATCAACGCGTTCAATGCGGTGAACGGCCAGTCGATCGGAACGCTCAATGGCGCGAACAATACGCCGATCGTCGAGAACGGCTTGTGGGGCATCGCGTTCGGCAACAACCTCAGTAATCAGCCTTCCAATACGCTCTTCTTCGCGGCGGGGCCCAACGCCGAAGCCAATGGCCTCTATGGACGAATCGATGTGAATACAATGCCGAGTTCCGGTACGAACACCGGTGGTTCCGGTTCGAGCACGGGCACAAGCTCGGGTGGAGGTGTGGGCATTGGCATGGGCATGTAGCACTGGCCGCGTAGTAGATAACGGCCGTTCTCGAGGCGAGAGCGGCCGGCTTTTTGTGCACGACGACGCGCGCCTCGGATCTGGCGATGCAGCTCGTGCGATACGACAGCGTAGCGACTCACGGATCCGGCTCTTCCCTCACGAATTTGGCCTGGATCCTCATGTGCACATCGTCGCCGACGACAGAGGGCCATCTCGACAACCCGAACACCGCCCGGCTGAAATGGCCGTCCGCGGAGAAGGCCAGCGTTTGCGGTGTGCCCGGCGGATCGCGCGGGGCTTCGTCGAACGTCACGGCGAGTTCGATGGGACGCGTCGTCGCCCGGATCGTCAGATCGCCCGTTAGCTGGCCAGTGTCCGAACCGGTACGCACGAAGCGGGTGCTGACGAAGCGAATGGACGGATAGTGGGCCACATCCAGCATGCCATTGCCTTCGACGAATCTGGCGACGAACGGCACGCTCGCTTCCAGGCTGGTCGCGTCGATTGTCACCATGACGCGGCCCGCGACAAAGCCCTGAAACCCATCGAGCTCGGCACGCATGCGGCTAAAGCGCATGGTGAGATTGGAGTGCCAGAAGTTCGCCACGTTGAACGTGACGCCTGAGCCGTGCGAATCGAGCTGGTACTGTACTTGCGGCGCGGACGCGTCGATCGGATCGGCGCCGACCGCGACCGCTTCGTACGCGGCGCAGGTGAACGTCGCCGCGATCGCGATTGCCCATGCGTTGACGCGACGCATGGCTGGGCTTCGTCGATGATTGGGACTGCCATCCCGCACGCTTTTGCCTCCACTTCCCCGAATGCCCGCCAGTCTCGCTGAAACCTGAAGCGGCTGCGAGATCGAGATCGTCGCGAAAATCCCCGATGGCCTCTCGTGTGGCAACCAATAAACGATTGGCGCCGCGTTCTATTCCCTCGCCGCCTGGCTGAATCGAACAGAAATCGGGAACAGCCTTACGGCTCGTGACATCTATCCCTGCAAGTGCAGAAAGGGCGCAATGCCCTCTTTGCGAACGGCGACCCGTGCGCCAATCCAGGAGATCAAGATGAAAAGCATCCGCTGGCTATTGCTTGCCGCGCTCGCATTGGCGAGCGCTACCGGTTTGGCCCAAGGCTCAGGGCCGACCGATCCCCAGATTGCCGCGATCGTCGTAGCGGCCAACCAGGCCGATATCGATGCCGGCAAGCTTGCCGAATCGAAAACGCAGTCGAAGGACGTCAAGGCATTCGCTGAGCGCATGGTCGCCGACCACACCAGCGTCAACCAGTCGGCCGTCAGTCTCGTGCAGAAGCTCGGTGTCACGCCCGAGGCCAATCCAACGAGCGACAGCCTCAAGCAGGGCGGTGAAGCCAATATCGCGAATCTCAAGTCACTGCAAGGTGCACAGTTCGACCGCGCGTATATCGATCATGAAGTGACCTATCACGAACAGGTGCTCGACGCGCTCGACAAGACCCTGATCCCGAGCGCAAAGAACGCCGAACTGAAAGCGCTGCTCGTGAAAGTCAGGCCGGCGTTCGTCGCGCATCTGGATCACGCGAAACACGTACAGGCATCTTTGGCGAAGATGCGATGAGCCGGCTGCGCGATGTCTCGCTGAGCGTCGGCGTAATCGTGTGCGCGGCCGGCGCCGGGCCGGCGGCCGCGCGTAACTGGGTCGTGACGATCGAGCAAATGCGTTTCGCGCCGCCCACTCTGACCGTGCATCGAGGGGACACCGTCGTGTGGGTCAACAAGGATCTCGTTGCGCATACGGTGAGCACCGATGCAAGGGGCTTCGACTCCGGCAGCATTGCGCCTGACGCATCCTGGCGGTATGTTGTAAGCGGGTCCGGCCGTCAGCCGTACACGTGCCGGTTTCATCCAACGATGCATGGCACACTGATCGTCGAGCCGACACCATGACCGAGCGAGGCGCCGCAATGGCCGACGTGTACTCCGGTGGATTGGCAGATCCAGATGCGGACATTGTGCACCGTATCCTGGCGGGCGATCTCGCGGCTTTCGAGCTTTTGATGCGCCGCCACAACCGGCGCCTTTACCGCCTGGCGCGCGCCACGCTGCGCAACGACGCCGAGGCGGAAGACGCGTTACAGGATGCATATCTGAAGGCCTTCAGATCAATCGCCCGGTTTCGCGGCGACGCTGCGCTTTTTACGTGGCTCTCGCGCCTCGTGCTCAATGAGTGTCTCGGCAGGTTGCGCCGTGAGACACGCCGCCAGAAGGTGATTCCGATGTTGCCGGATTGTCCCGACGAGGAGCAGATGACTTTCGAAATCGACCCGGCGAATTCCCGCGATGACTGCGCTCCCGACCAGTCGGCCGCCCGCGCGGAGATCCGGGCGCTTCTCGAACGCAAGCTCGATGCTCTGCCCGTGGGCTTTCGCACGGTGTTCGTGCTCAGGTCGGTTGAGGAGCTGAGCATTGAAGAAACGGCGCAAAGCCTGGGCATTCCCGAAGCCACGGTGCGCAGCCGTCACTTCAGGGCGAGGTCGATGTTGCGCGAATCGCTGGCGCAAGAGCTCGACCGGCTGGGACCGGAATTATTCGAGTTCGGTGGCAAGCACTGCGACCGCATCGTCGCAACCGTGCTTGCGCGGCTGCGACGATCGGAATAAAACCGAAATGGTATGGAGTTCTGTACATAGTTTGTCCGAGGCTGTCAGCGGAATCGCCGACGCGATTCACGGCGTCACCGCAAGCTCCGTGTGCATGCCTGCCGAGTAGTGTCCAGGCTTATTGCAGATCAGCACGTAATGGCCGGGCGCGAGTTTGAATGATACGTGCCTGCTCCTGCCCGGACCGATATCCTCGACCTCCCCCACCTTACTGAGCTTGTGCTCGGGCACCGTGCCCTTGCTGACGGGCAGCGCGCCATCGGAGAGATCCGTTTTGAGCAGAACGAGTTCGTGCTCCATATTGTTGTCCGCGGCATTCCTGACTTCGATCGTGACGCGGCCCGTCTTTACATTGTGAGTGTCGAGCTGGATCGAGTTCGATAACAAGGTAGCCTTGACGGTTTGCTGCGCCCAGCTGGCATGCGATGTCATGCCGAGTGCAGTTGCACCGATAAAGACAGCGATTCCGTAAGCGAGACGCATGGCAATCTCCTTTGCATCAAAACATCGCGCCGCCGTTTCGTCGAGCGCGCAAACGCCCCTGCCTGAGCAACGGCATGGACTCTTCCTGCAGGGATTTGTATGGGCAGTAAACGTACGCGGCTAGCGGCGTATTCCTGGTCAATTGCATTGGTGGATCGATGCGATGATCTTCGTCATACGCTCGGTCTCCGCGGTCTGGCAGGCGGCAAACTCCGTCGGCGCGATAGAGCCTCCTCCGTTTTCTGCTCCAGTGGACTTCTTGCAACTCGCATCGCGGCGCTTTGTCCACGCGGCGATTTTGTTTTCCAGGCGCGCTTTGCAAGCCGGGAATTCCGCGGTCTTGTTTTTGACGACGTCCTGCAGTTTCTGCTCGGCAACCACTCTGTCGCGCCATGCGCAGAAGTTCAGGCTCGTTTGGTTCGCGTCGCAATTCGAGAGCATTCCCTGCACCTCGCTCGCCGGTAGTCCACTCTGCCGTGAGATAACATCAACTGGATCGAGGGTGCCGGCAAATGTCGATGAGCACGTGAGCGCCAATACCAGGAGAGCGACTTTCATTGTCCCCCCAGTGCGAATGGCGCTGCCTCTTCGCGGCGACGCAAATCCGCCCAGCCAGCGGCACTTAGGCGCTTTGGTTCGTTTGGCATAACTTCGTCGAGGAAATCAAGTTCGACAGAACTTTATCATTCGCAGAAGGATGTCGGGATGGACGTTTAGCGGGTCGTCACTCTTTCAAATCAGGGCGATATTCTCGATCTATCCACCAAATTTACCGGCGTGATTGCGCGCGAATCCTGAGCGTGGGTAACGCCCTCTGGTCAGAACGGCACGTTAAACGATACGATGCTGGTCTATTCCAAAGCTGGCGCATCTTCGCGACACTTCGGTCTGCAACGCATCTGATCGACTGAGCATCTGACCTTGACTATCCATATCCGCCCCGCCACCGCAGCCGACGCTGCGCTGATCCTTCGCTTCATCACCGAACTCGCGGTATATGAAAAAGCGGAGCACGAAGTCGTCGCAACCGTCAAAGACATCGAAACGAGCCTGTTCTCCACCGGTTCCAGCGCGACGGCGCTGATCTGCGAGATGAACGGCGAGCCTGTCGGTTTTTGCGTCTACTTTTTCTCGTATTCGACGTGGCTCGGCAAACAAGGGCTGTATCTGGAGGACCTGTACGTGTCACCGGCATCGCGTGGAAGTGGCGCTGGCAAACAGATGCTGCGCCACCTCGCGCGGATTGCCTGCGATACAGGTTGCGGCCGTTTCGAATGGAGCGTGCTCGACTGGAACGAACCGGCGATTGGCTTCTATGAATCGATCGGCGCGAGCGCGCAAAGCGAGTGGGTACGTTACCGGTTGGCGGGGGACGCGCTTAAGGCGTTTGCCGAGGGCGATGCATAAACGGTCAGGCGGCAGCCCCAGCCTTCACTTGACCGCCATACCCTCCACCGGCTCCACCTCAAACGCTTCTCCCGTGGCAAAAAACGTCCCGCCAGCCACGTAGTGGCACGTGCGCAGATCGGGATCGTCGCCGAAGTGCCAGCGGTTGTTCGAATACACGCGGCTATCCGCATACGCAGCAACCACTTCGCCGATAATCAGATCGTGGCGCTGGCTGTCGTCCGGAATCACCTTGCACTCCATCCACGTGATGCAGCCGGCGAGCATCGGCACGTCGATGTGTTGCGCAGGGAACGTCTCGAGACCGAAGGCGGCGAACTTGTCGAATTCGGTGCCCGCGTTCGAACCCACCGCCAACGTCTGTGCGGCGAATCCGCGGCTCGGCAGTTGCAGTCCGAACACACCGCTCGCTTCCATCAGTTGCCGCGTGAGCGTGCGGCCGTCCACCACCACGACCACCTTCGGCGGATTGAAGTCGAGCGGCATCGCCCACGAAGCCGCCATCACATTCGTGCGGCCGCCGTGCGCGCTGGTAATGATCGTGACCGGCCCATGATTCAATAGCTGCGTGGCCCGCGGCAATGCGACGGGTTCTCGGGTGACTTTCATACGCTTTTCCGCTTCAAAGTGAACGCACGGATTGTAACGGGGCTACGCAAAGCGGGTGGGACACTGTCATCCGGGCCCGCGCCCGCCTTTCGCAGTATTCCAGGCGAGAATGCCATTTCAACTGAACAATGGGAGACACCGTGCACGTCATCTGCCTGAATGCTGCTGACCGCACAATCACTGTATCCAACGCGCCGGCCCGCGCTGTGCGCTGGCAGACATTCGCACACTGACGCACCATGTTCACCGAGTACATCGTCAAATGGGATCTGGTGCAGGACGGCGCGCCGCTTCGCACGCACAGCAGCCGGCTCCTGCCAGTGCGGCGGCACGGCGTGCCGGCAATGCTGAAAGTCGCACAGGAGCCCGAAGAGAAATTCGGCGGGCAGCTGATGGTCTGGTGGGACGGCGAAGGCGCGGCCCGCGTCCTTGCGCACGACGCTAATGCCGTGCTGCTCGAGCGTGCGCAAAGCAGTCACGCGCTGGCGGATCTGGCACGCACGGGCAACGTCGATGACGACGATCGCGCCATCGACATTCTTTGCGCAACCACCGCGCGACTCCACGAACCGCGTCACAAACCGCTGCCGGAACTGGTCGGGTTGCCGCGCTGGTTCGAGAGCCTGTGGCCCGCAGCCCGGCACTACGGCGGCTGGCTCAACGGGAGTGCCGCCGCGGCGCAAGCATTGCTCGCCGTGCCGCAAGACCCGGTGGTCCTGCACGGCGACATCCATCACGGTAACGTTCTCGATTTCGGCCCGCGCGGCTGGCTGGCGATCGACCCGAAAGGTCTCCACGGCGAACGCGGTTTCGACTATGCAAATATTTTCTGCAATCCCGACGACGATTCAGCCCTGATACCCGGACGGTTCGAGCGTCGCGTCGAGCGCGTCGCGCTGAAAGCCGGACTCGACCGGCGCCGCTTGCTGCAATGGATACTCGCGTGGTCCGGTTTATCCGCGGCGTGGATTGTCGAAACGGGCGAGACACCCGGCATTGACCGGGAGATCGCCGCAATGGCGTCCGATGCGCTCAGGCACGGCTAGAGGCGGAGCAATTCAGGGGCGGCGGCTCGCGAACCGCCGCCCCCGTGTGCCTCAGTGCAGGGCTTTGCCGTTGGGCAGCGCATCCAGCGGTTTGTGCTGTTCGTCGCCGAGCCCCGGGAAGAACGCGTTCCATGCAGCGCGCACGCCTTGGGCCGCGGTGGCCTCGGCGCTGATCGATTCGGCCTCGCCTTCGCCGGCTTTCGATGGATCGGCGGACAAGCCGCGCCAATGCGTAAAAACGAGCAACGGTTTTTCGGTCCAGACGCCGTCGCCGAATTTTGCAAATGCGGTGTCCCCGCTCGTCAATTGCACCTCGTACCAGCCTTCGCGCACGGGCGTATGGGCGGCAAGGTCAAACCACGCGGTCGGTTCGATTTCCTTCATGTCGTCTCCGGTCGAATAGATCGTCATAGATAACTACAACAGAGGCACGCTTCATGCCCGGTCGGCAAGAGCCGGACAGGCGCGCGGCATGTCACGCAATGTTGCAGTGCAGCGCGCTAAACATGGCCTGCGCGCGATCCGCCGATGTCACACACGTCGAAATCGCCGCGCATAAGCGACACGATAGCGCGACATGGGTCGCGCGGACAAACGTAAAAAGTGACACGCCACGCCGCGCGGCCGGCGCGGCGGTCAACCCGCTTTCTGCCCGCGTTTCGGCTTGCGCTCCATCTCGCTTGCGAGCCCGGCCAGCACGCGGATAGCGGGCGCGAGGCTCTCGGCGGGCGTGTTTCCGTAGCCGATCACCAGACCGTTTGTTTCGGCGCGCGGCTGCAACGCGAAGCCGGACAGTGCGCGCGGATTGAGACCTTGGGCCAGAGCGCGTTCAGTAAGACTCCGGTCGACGATGCTTGCCGGCAAGCGCAGCGTCAGATGCATGCCGCAATTGCCACCCAGAATTTGCGACGGCGCGAAATGCGCGTTGAGCGCCTCGCGCAAGGCCTGCTGACGGTCGCGATACAGCCGCCGCATGCGGCCGAGGTGCCGCCCGAATTCGCCACTGTCGATGAAATACGCGAGCGCCAGTTGCTCCAGACGATGCCCGCCGCGCAGCATCTCCTGCAGCGCGACGGCCGTGTGCGCGGCGATCGCGCGCGGCAGCACCACGAAGCCGACGCGCAGCGCCGGAAACATCGTTTTGCTGAAGGAACCGACGTAGAGCACCGGTGCGTCATCGACCAGCCCTTGCATGCTGGCGATCGGTTCGCCGGTGTGGCGAAATTCGCCGTCGTAGTCGTCTTCGATCAGCCACGCGCCAACGCGCCGCGCCTCTCCGATCAGCTCCAGACGGCGCGCCACCGAGAGCACCGCTCCCGTCGGATACTGGTGCGCGGGCGACGTGTAAATCAGCTTCGGCGAATGCGTGCGCCATGCATCTGGCGGCACGGCCATGCCTTCGGGATCGACGGGCATCGGCAGTGTCGTCAGATCGCCCAGATTGAACGCGGCTTTCGCGCCGCGATAACCCGGGTCTTCGACCCACGCGACATCGCCCGGATTGGTGAAGAGCCGTACGCACAGGTTGAGCGCCTCCTGCGCGCCTTCCGTGATCACGACTTGCGAGCCGTCGCAACGCACGCCGCGCGCCATGCGCAAATGGGCGGCGATCGCGTCGCGCAAAGCCGGTTCGCCGGCCGGTGTGCCGTAGCCGAGCGCCGCGGGCAAACCGTGCTCCATCGCGCGTTCAAGCGCGCGCCGCCAGGCGGTCACCGGGAAACGGTCCAGCGCGGGCGTGCCGGGCGTCAAAGGCAAGGTGTTGTCGGCATGCGTGCGCGTGGCCGCGAACTGCCCGACGCGCGCCGCGTAAGCCGTCTCCGGCGCGGCGGGTTGCGCTCGCGGTTCACCGCGCGCGGACGGGCTGGAGAGCGGGCTGACGCGCGTGCCTTGCTTGTCGGCGACGACGTAACCGACCGCAGCCAGATGCTCGTACGCAATCACCACCGTGTTGCGCGACACGCCCATCTCCGCCGCCAGCAAGCGCGACGACGGCAGGAGCGAGCCCGCCGGCAGGCGCCCGGTGAGGATTGCCTGCTGCAACCGCTCGATCAGCTGCTTCTGCAGCGGCGCGGGCTTGGCGGCGCCACCTTGGGCCGTCGCCGTCAGCGGGTTGTCGAGCGGACCAATGATCTCGATCATCGTGGCTGGACCTATCAAATGCGCGTATCGTGGATCTTTTTAACATACCACGTTTGCCGTATCGTTCTTTTCATCGACGATCATTCGCTACGACAGGAGAGCAGACATGGAACCCAGACGCAACGCGTACGAGCAGCCGATCGGCACGCCCGTGCCGGGCTGGAACGGCGCCCAGGCACCCGGCCGCGAGCCGCTGACAGGCCGCTATTGCCGCATCGAGCCGGTGAATGTGGAGCGCCACGCCGAGGAGCTGTATGACGCCTACAGCTCTGCCGACGACGGCCGCGCCTGGACCTATCTCTCGGTCGGGCCGTTCGAGAGCCTCGCCGCCTACCGTGAGCATCTGACGCGCATCGCAGCTTCCGCCGATCCGCTGCACTACACGGTGATCGATCTCGCGACCGGCAAGGCGGTCGGTACGCTGGCGCTGATGCGCATCGACCGCGCGAACGGCGTGATCGAGGTCGGCCACGTCACCTATTCGCCCCGCCTGCAACGCACACGTGTCGCCACCGAGGCCATGTTCCTGGTGATGACGCAGGTGTTCGAGAAACTGGGCTACCGGCGCTTCGAATGGAAATGCGATTCGCTGAACGAACCATCGCGCACGGCTGCGTTGCGCTATGGCTTCACGTTCGAAGGGATCTTCCGTCAGGCGATCGTGTATCGCGAACGCAATCGCGACACTGCGTGGTTTTCGATTATCGACAGCGAATGGCCCGCGCTGCGTGCGAGCTACACGCGCTGGCTCGATGCCGGCAACTTCGATGCGCAAGGGCAGCAGGTTGAAAGACTGGTGGTTCTGATCGATCAGCAACGCGCGGCTGCAAGCAACGCTGCCCGCTAATATCCTCAGCGAACTGGCCGGCAGACGGCCAGTTCGCTCACTGCGGCGACAACGCTCGCCTCTCAGGCCGCGTTTGCCGTGCGCCGCAGGACGATGGTCGGCTTGCCTTTGTACGTGGTGCGAAGCTGTTCGCGATAGCCGCATTTGTGGGCGACACGCAGCGACGGCAAATTCTCCGGCGAGACGATACAGGCCGTTTCGCCGCCCGGCCATTGCCGGTCCGCCCAATCCAGCGCGGCGCGCACGGCCTCGGTTGCATAGCCGCGGCCATGCGCCGCCGGGTCAAGGGCCCAGCCGATTTCAGGCGTCGACATCAACGAAGGTTCAATGTCCCGGTGGTAATCGGCAAAGCCGACTTCGCCGAGGAACCGGCCGCTCTGCTTGTCGCGCACCACCCAGTAGCCATAGCCCAGCATCGCCCAATGTCCGGCGTAGCGCAGCAGGCGTGCCCAGACTTCCTCGCGTGTGAAAGGCTTGCCGCCGATATAGCGGATGACCTCCGCATCGGACCACATTGCGTAGCTTTCAAGGAAATCGTCGCGCGTGTGCGGGCGCAGGGTCAGGCGGTCGGTGGTGAGGAGCGTGGGCGGGGTGGGCATGAGGGAGCAATGAAAAGTTAGCGTAGTGACCCGGCAAACAGTGCGCTCGATGATCGCAGATTTTTCGCGCGCCGGGCACGTATTGCGATTCGCCGGCGACCACGCGAGCACCGGCTCGATCAGCGGCGCGTGCAGAAGCCCATCAAGACGTCTTGTCCGACATTCGAAAGCCTTTGTCCCGGCACCTTTGTGGCGGTCACGTAGACTACGCTCACCCCGCTGCGTAGAGCAGCCCAGCATTCAATCGGAGCGACACACCATGAAAGCCATCCAGTTCAAGTCCTTCGGCAACCCCGCAGTGCTCGAACCCGTCGATCTGCCGAAACCCGAAGCCGATGCGGACAACGCCGTCGTGCAAATCAAGGCGGCCTCGGTGAATCCGAGCGACGTCAAGAACGTCGCCGGACATTTCGGGCACACCGTCTTGCCGCGCACGCCTGGGCGCGACTTCAGCGGCGTGGTGGTGGATGGTCCGCAAGCATGGCTCGGCGTCGAGGTGTGGGGTACCGGCGGCGATATCGGCTTCACGCGTGACGGCACGCATGCCGAGTTCATCAAGATTCCGCTCGCGGCCCTGTCGCGCAAGCCCAAAACGTTGAGCCACGCCGAAGCCTCCGCGATCGGCGTGAACTTCGTGGTGGCCTGGCTTGGCACGGTCGAATACGCGCACCTGCAAGCGGGTGAAACCATCGCGGTAATCGGCGCGGGTGGCGGCGTGGGTGGCGCGGTCGTGCAGATCGCGAAGGCGCGCGGTGCGCGCGCGATCGCCGTGGACCGTCGTCCGCTCGATGCCGGCACGCCCGCGGGCCGCCTGATCGACGACTACGTGCCATTCGACGAAAGCGTCACCGAGCGTCTGAAGGCGCTGACGGGCGGTGCGGGCGCCGACGTGGTGTACGACACGGTCGGCGGCGTAGCCTTCGAAACCGCGCTGAGTCTCGTCAAGCGTCGCGGACGTGTGCTGGAAATCAGCGGCACGGGCAAGCGCCGCGTCGAGTTCGACCTGATCGACTTCTATCACAACGAGACCCAACTGCTCGGCGTGGATAGCGCAAAGCTCGGCGTCGCGGACTCCGCGCCGTTGATGAGCGCACTGGTCGAGGGCTTCGAAAGCGGCAAGCTGACCGGCCCGGCCATCGCGCAGACTTTCCCGCTCGAACGCGCTCGCGAAGCCTATGAGGCAGTGGCGGCCGGCACGCGCGGCCGGGTCGTCGTCACGATGTAATCGCTCTGACGCCCCCCTTTTCCCTCAAGAGGCGTGACACGCTAAGATTGAGCCCGCCGGACACAAACGCCGCGCGGCGACAAGAAGATAAGCATTGCCTCGGAGAATCAGATGCCTGAAGAATATGAAGTGCATGGTCCGCACGACCATGCCGTGGAACACCCCGGCCATCACGACGCGGATCCCTTTGCGAGCCGCATGGCCGTGATCACGGCGATCCTCGCGACGATCGGCGCGCTGTTGGCGTACCAGAGCGGCAACAGCGAAAATCTGGCGCTGTACTACAAGAACGAAGCCGCCATCAAGAAGACCGAAGCGTCGAACCAATGGAACTACTATCAGGCGAAGGGCGAGAAGGAGAATCTCGCGGATCTCGGCGCGGCGCTGTCCGCCCCCAACTCCGACGCGCGCAAGAAATTCCTCGCCGACGTCGACAAATACAAGCAGCAGAAAGAGCCGATCCGCGCAAAGGCCGAAGCGATCGAAAAGGAAGTCGCGGATAATGACGCCAAAAGCGAAACGCTGCTGCACGGCCATCATCGCTGGGCGCAAGCCACCACGCTGATCCAGGTTGCCATCGCGCTGTGCGCGATCACGCTGCTGACGCGCAAGAAATGGCTGCGCAATCTGTCGTTCGCGGTGGCGGGCGCGGGTGTGATCACCGGCGTGCTGGCGTTTTTCTCGGTTTGATCAGTGAAGTGAATCGTCGTGCTGCCGCATTCGCCGGCCGCGCGGCGCGTATGAAGGAGTGAAGCGTGATTGATGGATCTGCCGTTTTGGGCGTGTTCTCCGTGTATGTGGCCGGCGTGGTAATTCCCGGCCCGAACTTCGTCGCGGTCGCCCACAAGGCCGCGTCGGCGACGCGACTCGAAGCGCTTGCCGTGGTCGGCGGGATCGTGCTCGTCAATCTGTTCTGGGCAAGCTGCGCGATTCTTGGCGTCGGTATCGTGTTCGCGGCCTTTCCGTGGCTCGCGCTGGCGGTCAAGGTAGCGGGTGCCGGTTACCTGATCTGGTTCGGTAGCCGTCTGATCTTCAAGGCGTCGGCGGGCAAGCCGGCGGCAAGCGTGAATGCGCCGGCAGGCGGCTTCCGGCAAGCGTTCGCGCAAGGCTTTGCGACCAACATTGCGAATCCGAAGTCGATGGCGTTCTTCGCCGCCGTGTTCTCCGCCGCCACACCGGCGCATGTGAGCGTGGGCACGTTCATCGCGATGCTCGGCATGGTGTGCGTGGTCGCGGGCAGCTGGTACAGCTTCGTCGCGCTCACCCTGTCGCACTCGCGGATTGCGACCGCGTACCGGGGCTCCAAGGCGTGGATCGATCGCGTGTGCGGCGGCCTGATTGTCGCGCTGGGCGTGCGGCAGTTGATACGGTAAATCGCGCGCCGCTCACTCTCTATGCGTCATGGCACGCGCGCGCTCGAGCAATAACTCGCGCTCACGGGCATTGCGCGTCATCCCAGCGGCGCGTTCGAACTCCGCGCGCGCCTCTTCCACACGTCCAAGTTTCGCCAGCAGATCGCCACGCACGCTCGGCAGCCAATGATAGTTGGCGAGCGCCGGGTCGCTTGCCAGCGCATCGGCAATCTCCAACCCGGCCGCTGGGCCGAACGCCATCCCCACCGCCACCGCGCGGTTCAACTCGACCACCGGCGAGGGCGCGACCTGAGCGAGCGCGTCATACAACGCGACGATCTGCGCCCAATCGGTGTCCTCCGCGCGACGGGCACGCGCGTGGCACGCGGCGAGCGCCGCCTGCAGCGCATACGGGCCGCTCGCGCCGCCCAGCGCATGCGCGCTCTCGAGCGCGGCGAGCCCGCGGCGGATCAGAAGCGGATCCCAGCGGCCGCGATCCTGATCGAGCAGCAGTACCGGACGACCCTGCGCATCGGTACGCGCATGCATGCGCGACGCCTGAATCTCCATCAACGCGACCAGCCCGTGGACTTCGCTTTCGCCAGGCACGAGGCCGCTGAGCACGCGCCCGAGGCGCAGCGCTTCCTCGCATAGCGCCGGACGCATCCAGTCGTCGCCGGCGGTGGCCGAATAGCCTTCGTTGAAAATCAGATAGATCACTTGCAGCACCGAGGCGAGCCGCGGCGCGCGCGCGTCCGCTTGCGGCACCTCGAACGGCACCTTGGCCGCCGAGAGCGTGCGCTTGGCCCGCACGATACGCTGCGCGATGGTCGGCTCCGGCACGAGAAACGCGCGCGCGATTTCGTCCGTGGTGAGGCCGCCTAGCAGGCGCAGCGTGAGCGCGACGCGTGCGTCGGTGGACAGCACCGGGTGGCACGCGGTAAATACCAGCCGCAGCAAGTCGTCGCCGATATCGTCGGCGCGAGCGGCATCAAGGGCATCGACGAAATCCGGCACGAGATGAGCCTCCTGCGCGTCGAGATCGTGACCCAGCTCCTCGCGCTTGCGGGCATGCAGCGCTTCCTGCCGCAAGCGGTCGAGGGCCCGGTTCTTGGCGGTCGCCATCAGCCACGCTCCCGGATTGTCGGGCACGCCCGCATCAGGCCAATGTTCGAGCGCCGCCACCAGCGCGTCTTGCGCCAGCTCTTCGGCGAGCCCCACGTCACGCACGATCCGCGCGACGTGGGCGATGACCTTGGCGGACTCGATCCGCCAGACGGCCTCGATGGCACGGTGGGTGGCTGCCGTGGTCACTGGCTCAACCCGCCTTGCTGGCGTTCGGGTCCATGTAGATGAGCTCCCAGATATGGCCGTCGATATCCTCGAAGCCGTGCCCGTACATGAAACCGTAGTCCTGCGGCGCGCGCGGCACGCTGCCGCCGGCGGCGAGCGCCTTCGCGACCAGCGTATCCACCTCTTCCCGGCTTTCGCAGGAGAGGCCCACGAGTGCCTCGGTGCTCTCTTTCGGATTGCACAGCGACTTGCGTGTGAAGGACTTGAACAGGTCCTTGACCAGCAGCATCGCGTAGAGGTTTTCGCCAAGAATCATGCAGGCCGCCTGCTCGTTGGTGAACTGCAGGTCGAAGCTGAAACCGATCGCGCTGAAGAAGGCTTTCGACCGGTCGAGATTGTCGACCGCGAGATTGACGTAAATCTGCTTATGCATGATGGAATCCATTGATCAGGTTCAACTCGCCTCGGCGAGCGTTTTCAGATTGTTCAGGCCGTCCTCGAAATCCTTGCCGACCATCTTGTCCATGCTGAAGAACACCTGCATCAGCTTCGACAGGAACGGCGAAGGTCCGTGCATCGCCCAGGTGACCTCCGTCGCATCCCCGTCTGGCTTCAGCGTGAAGTCGGCCATGTTGTGCGCTTCGAACGGCTTCAGAAAATCGAGGTTCAGCGTCACGCTCGAGGGCTCGGCCGTGCCGACAATCTCCATCTGCCCCACGCCGACCTTGTCGCCTTGCCACGCATAGCGCGCACCCTTGCCGCTCTCCGTGCCGCTATAGGTGCCTTGGGCTGCCGGGTCTTTGCGCAGGAACGGATTCCACAAATTGAACTGATGAAGGTTGTCGATCAGCGCGTAGATCCGCTCGGGCGGCGCCTTGATGCGCACGCTGCGTTCAATGCGAAAGTTATCGGGGCGCGTCGCCGCGTAGACCAGCAACAGGCCTATGGCGGCGACCACTGCGATCAGCAGGGTCTTGAGCATGATGAATCCTTTCGAGTTCGATAGAGCCGTATCGGTGCGACGACGGCGTGGCTGTGTCAGCGCTTGCCGGCTTCCAGTTCGCGGAACCGGTCCAGTTCGGGGCTGGGTTCGAAGTCATCGAGTTCAAACAGTTGACGCACTTCGATTTCACCGTCCGCCTGCTCGCCGAAGGGCGCCGGAAAGCGCCGCGCCCATTCCATCGCCTCTTCGCGCGAGCGCACCTGGATCAGCGTGTAGCCGGCAATCAGTTCCTTGGTGTCGGAAAACGGCCCGTCGATCACCGAACGCTTGCCGCCGCTATAGCAAACCCGCCAGCCTTTCGAACTCGGCTGCAAGCCGGTGGCGTCGAGCAGCACGCCGGCTTTGGCCAGCTCTTCGTGGTACGCACCCATCGCGGCCATCAGGGACGCTTCCGGCATCACGCCGGCTTCGCTGGCAGCGGTCGCTTTGACGAGAATCATGAATCGCATCGCCGTTACTCCTTTTTCGTGGTGAGGGGGAAAGCCGCGCACGCTGGCTGGCTTCTTACTCACACGACGAGCAATGCGCGGCCAGATCGACACACCAGTCGATTAACCAGGGAAAACCCCAGATTAAACGCCGCCAACGATGCGCAAACCGCCTAGATGAAACACGGTCCGAGCTTGCGGACTTCAACGGTGCACCACGTCGCCGCCGGGCAGGCCTGCGCGATCGCCACGGCTTCTTCGCGGGTCTCGCAATTGAGCAGAAAGAAGCCGCCGATCATTTCCTTGGCTTCGGCGAACGGGCCGTCGAGCAGTTTCGGCTGGCCGCCGCGCACCTGCACGCGCACGGCATCGCTGGATGAAGTGAGCGATTCGACCGCGACCAGTTTGCCGCGCTCTTTCAGATCGACGGAGAAACGCACCATCTGGTCATAAACTTCGCGGCCCGCCGCTTCACCGCGTTCGGCGCGCTGATTCGGGTCTTCGATGACAAGCAGCATATAAGACATGACGTCTCCCATTGATTGCGCCGCAGACGTGAGCGCCCTGGAGGCGCATGACGGCAAATAACGCGCTTGCGGTGAGTTGGCGAGAGGCAGTCTAACAAGCGTGAAAGACTCCGGCAAACCCGCTTCGGTGCGCGCTCCAGAACCGGCGCGGGGGTCTATCGCGTGTCTTACGGAGACTCGTAATATTCATGCGGCATACGGTTTGTGCTGACGTACGCGGCACATTAAGGGCGCTTTTAAAGTATTCTCCCAACGCGCTAAAGATCACTATGGAATTGCCGTTCATCGCTTGGCAGCCACACATAATCCGCTTTTTATTTAACGGCCGGGTGCGCCGGGCGATAGGTGCGTTTATCGGCAAAATTGGCGGGCATAACAGGCCAATCGAATAATCAGAACCTCGGGGAAATTCATGCATCAATCGTTGGTACGCACCGGCGTTGCCGCTGCTGCGGCTTTTGCCTTTTTCCAGCTCGGCGGTTGCGGCGGCGGTAGTTCGGGTTCATCGTCGGGGGGAGCGCCGGCGGTTACGGCGACCGCCGTCAGCGGTACCGTGGCGTCCGGCAACGCGCGAGTCGGTGCGACCGTCACGCTGATCGATGCGACCGGCACGCAAGCCACCGCGACCACTGACTCGCAAGGCGCGTACACGATTTCGGTGAAGGGCATGACCGCGCCGTTCCTGATCGTCGCCGCAGACGCCAGCGGCATTTCCACGCCGCTCGTCTCCGTGCTCGCGCAGTTGCCGACCGGCACGGCGCCGGCCGTGGTCAACATCACCACGCTAACCACCGCGATCGCCGCCATGCTCACGGCCTCGGGCAACCCGACCGACCTCGCGTCCACCACGGCGCTCGCCAAGGTGACGCTGCCGTCCGTGCAGATCGCCACCATCACGCTCGACACCATTCTCGCCAAGATCCTCGTGCAGAACGGCTTGCAGTCGGCCGGCTTCGATCCCATCGGGGTGGCGTTCGCGCCGAACCATACCGGCGCCGATGCGGTCATCGATACCGTGTCGATCGTCACAGGCTCCAACGGCGGTTTGTCGCTGCTCTCGAATGCGGCGCCCGGCACGACCGTCGCGCTGAACAACCAGACCCCGCAATCGGTGACGCTGGCAGCGCCGCCCGCGGCAGCGAACTATCTGGAACCGCTCGCCACGCTGCTGACCACGTGCGCCGCGAGCGGCACGCTCAACACATCGTGCTCGCCCGCGATCGACGCTGCGTTCCTGGAAAACGGTGCGACCGATCTCGCGGTCGGCCACGGTCTGACGGACGCGCTCTTCACCGGCGCCGTATTCGGTTCGCCGAAGACGCTCGCCTTCTTCACACGCAACGGCAAGCAGCAGGCGCTCGTGCAGTTGCCGTTCACACTCGCGAGCGGCACTGTAGGCGTGCTCTACAGCATCGCGCAGCAACTCGCCGCACCGGTGACGCTCGCGGGCGGCACGCAACTTGGCTGGGATCTGATCGGCAATCAATCGCAGTTCGCCGTGTCGATCAACTCGCAGATCGCGCGGCGCACGTTCCTCGATTCGCGTCTGAACGACGTGAACCGTTACGAGTCGGGTTTGACGATTGCGATCCCGACCGCGTCGAATCCCACGGTGTATTCGGCGTCGGTCACCGGGCCTGGTCTCTCCGCGCCGATCTGGCTGATGCCACGCAATGCAGTCGGCGGCAGCACACTGGCTTTGTCGAACGCGCCGTTGAGCGCCGCGCCGGTCTCGCCCGCCACGACCAGCAGCAATACGTCGCTGTACCGCTGGTCCTGGCAATCGCTTTCGTCGACGGCAAGCTTCACGGCGCCGTCCGCGAGCGGCTACTACGCGGCGCAATCACTCGATGCGAGCACCGTGCCGCTCTATTCTGCCTACACGGTGACGTTCTACGACAAGAACGGCGCGCAACTCGGCCAGTCGTCGATCATCAATCCGGGCAGCCCATTGAACGCGGCGGCAGGCAGCTCGGTCGCATGGCCGACGCTGCTGCCGGACTTCGCCACGCAATTCCTGACGCCGAGCGGTTCGCTCGCCGGCACGCAGTACGCGATGAGCGTGACGTGGTCGAGCCTCGTGAATGGACAGAGCCTCGCGTATCCGGTGACGTCCGTGCAGATTCAGGCGACCGGTCTGTCCACCGGGAGTTCGAGCGTTGAAGTAGACGGCTTCTCCGTCGGCGCGCCGAACAACATCACGTTCGGTCAATATCAGACGACGGTCAGCGCAGGGGTGAATTCACTCGGCGTGCAGACTTGCACGAATTGTCCGTTCCCGGCGCTGGTGGCGGGCGGTTCTCGGCTCGTGCAGTTGAGCGGCGGGCAGAATGGAATCTCGTACTACGACATCACGAAGTACAACGACTGAGGCCGATAAGCGGCGCATCGACGCACTTAAACGAAAAACGCCCGGCAGGGCGTTTTTCATTTGCGCGAGTGAGACGAAAGAAAACCGTGCAACTCAGTGCGCGGCTTCCGCCAGCGCCTGCACTTGCGCGGACTTCATCAATCCTTCGATCATCCTTGCTTCCGCGCTCGCAATCTCGCTCAGCGATGCCACGGACAGTTGTCCATCCAGGATCGCCAGCGCCGTGCACACGCGGGCGTAGTCGCCGTCATCGAGCACCCATTCGCCACTGTCGTGTTCCCGGGCGTCGAGCCGAACCATCGCCGCGTGCGCGCTTTCGATGTCGGACAGCAAGTCTTCGCCGAGGCCGAGGTGCGCAAGTTCTTGCGACACCAGCAAATGCCGGCTCAAGGTCATATGCAGATTCCGCGAACCGTGGCCGTGCCGGAATGCATCGAGGGCGGTGTAGCACTGCAGGAGCATTGCCGCGGTGACCGGCTCGTGGGCGGTGCGGCTATAGGTCAACGCGCGCAGCAATGGGGACATGGCCGGCTGATGATGGTGCTTGCGGACTCGCGATTTATTGGACATATCGGTTTTACCTCCTTCACTAACTCTCGGCTTCGCCACCGAATTCTTCTGTTCTCCGGCGGCAAACGCCGCCGATTCGCCGGCGGCTCGACAGGCCCCTGATCTGAGTCTGTGCAACCATCATGGCAAGCAACTATTAAGACAGACTTAAACGCCGCGCGGTTTGTTTGCGTGCAGCATCTCACGTTACCCGGCCGGCCGCTTGTACGATGCCGCCCGCCAACAGCAAAATGCAGCATCGGGATATCGGTGCGAAATCGCCGATTGCAAGCCGCGCCGCGCGGTGCGACGAAAAAAAACCCTGTTCCCGCGAGGGAACAGGGTTTGACAGGATGGAACAGTCGTACTCGCGCGTGGATGCTTGCCGACTTAAACCCCACCACAAACTAGCAAAGCGACTACCTGAATTGCACCTGCTAAAACTATTGTTGCTCGAACTGCCACTGCTAAAGCGGTTACTGCCGGAACTGCTGCTACAAAAAACTTTCGTTGCTGGAACAAAAACTTCTTTGCTGGAACTGCTCACTGCATCACAGCCCGGTCCTCGCCTTCAACACCACCTGGCTGCACCCCCCTGCTGATTCGCGCAAACTACGTGGACTGCGCGCTGTTCTTCGTGCTTCTACTACCGACTGCTTTACTGCCCTGCCGCGTAGTTCGACCGCGGCAAACTGCCATCAACGGTACGGTTCAAAAACAACGCGGGGGGAAACCGCGTCGATGGAGGCGGTGTTCTGTCGCTCCATGGAAAACAGTTTATGTGAGCACACGCGAATGCAATTGGGCGAAGCGACGGGATTTGGCAGGTCAGTTTGCCGGATCGGTGTAACAGGGCTCATTCGTCAGACATGGACACACGCCGGCGGAATCTGAAGCAGAATGAAGGCTGGAAAAAACGACTCAGCAACGGACACAGCCATGACGCTTCGCGACACCTCTGCCATTGATAGCTGGCACGCCCATGTCTATTTCGATTCAAATACCCGCGACGCCGCTTGGGCCTTTCGCGAGCAGATCGAAGCACACTGGAACGGCAAGCTGCAACTCGGCCGCTTTCACGAGCGCCCCGTGGGGCCGCATCCCATGTGGTCGTATCAGCTCGCGTTCACGCAGGAGCAGTTCGCCGGGCTGATCGGCTGGCTCACGCTGAATCACGGCGCGCTCGACATTTTCGTGCACCCCAATACCGGCGACGCGCTCGGCGATCACCGCGACGCGGCCATATGGATCGGGCGCTCGCACGAACTGGTGCTGAGCGTGTTGACGTGACCGGCGCGGCGTTTGAAACCGCCGTAAGCGCGAATGCGGGGAATGGCGGCACGCGTTGAACTGACCACGCGCACCGCCAGCCGCCTACACGCTCACATATTCGTGTACGAGCTGCACCAGCCGCGCGAGGCGACCTGCTTGTCGCCGAACAGCGTGCAACCGCCGTAGGTGTCGGTGGCTTTGCCCTGAAACAGCGAACAGTTGCCGCAGGTTTGTCCGGCCGCATAGCTCGGGAACTTCGCTTTGTCGACCTTGGATGCATCTTCCCGGTAGCCGAGCGCTTGCGCTTTCGGATCGGCCTCGCTGAGCGTGTTGCCGGTTTCGGCAAAAGCGGCGCGGGCAAGCACGAGCGCTGAGCCCATGCCCGCGCTCAGCAACAGAAAATGACGGCGCGATGTTGTCATGATGGTCCGATGGAAAATGAGGGCCTGCTTCGATGGCGACGGTCTGCAGGAATTCTAGCGCGAGCGCGCACTTTTCTGCTGGCCGGCAGGCAGGGTTCACATCATGTCCAACGCGTGGCTTAAATCAGGCCTGGTTTAATTGCGGCGACCTTCTGGCTCAGCGTCAGCCGCGCCACAAAGTCGATGCGGGCAAGCGCCTGAATGCCATTTGCCTCACGTTCGCTTACGTTTCGCTCCAGGCACGCAACAGGTTGTGATAAATGCCAACGAGGCTGCGGCGAGCGGTATCGTCTGCCTGGGTCGCATTCAACCGTTGAATCGCCGTATCCATATCGAACAGCATCGCACGCTGCGTATCGCTGCGCACGAGGCTTTGCACCCAGAAGAAGCTGGCAAGCCGCGCGCCGCGCGTGACCGGCGTGACCTGATGCAGACTCGTGGCCGGATAGACAATCATGTCGCCGGCGGGCAGCTTCACCTGCTGCACACCGTAGGTGTCCTCGATCACGAGTTCGCCGCCGTCGTATTCGGCAGGGTCGGAAATGAACAGCGTCACCGAGACGTCCGTGCGCAGCTTCACGCCGTTGGGCAATACCCTCACCGCACCGTCGACGTGACTGCCGAACTGCATGCCGCCCTCGTAGCGATTGAAGAGCGGCGGATACACCTGATTCGGCAACACCGCGCTGATGAACAGCGGATGCCGCTCGATCGCCGCGAGAATCATGTCACCAAGCTCGCGCGCAACCGGGGTGTGCTCGGCGATCTGCTGATTGCGCTTGACCGGCGCACCCTGATAGCCGGCGGTGGCGCGGCCGTCGACCCACGCGTCGCCGGCCTGGTCGAGCCGCTCCCGCACAAAGCGCAATTGCTCGGCGTTCAGGACATTCGGAATGTGCAGCAGCATAGTGTTTCCTTGGCGTAGGCTTGCCGTGTCGAAACCGGCAAGCCTAACGCATCAGTTCAGCGCATATCAGAAGCGGTAATCGAACGTCGCCAGCAGCGTGCGTCCGACGCCCGGCACGGAACGGCCGCCGTCAGACGGAATCAGCGCGTCGTAGTACTGCTTGTTGGTCAGATTCAGCAGGTTCAGCCGGATGTCGTATTGCTTCGCGTGGTACGCAGCGGTTGCGTCCCAACGGGTGTAGCCCGGCACCTGCACGTAGTTCGTGTTCGACGCGTAGCGCGGCGACATATAGGTTGGACCGCCGCCGATTTCCCAGTGCGGCGTGAGCGCGTACGTGGTCCACAACGTCAGCGTGTTGCGCGGCGTGTTGGCCGGCACGTGGCCTTGCGTGCCGTCGAGCGCCTTCAGGATGATGGCGTCCATGTACGTGTAGCCGCCGTAGATCTGCCACTTGTCGGTGATGTGGCCTGTCACGCCGGCCTGAAAGCCGTCGACGCGAACATCGCCGTCGAGCTCGTACTCGGTCGGCGAGACTTGCGTGCGCGCGTTGGTCATTTCCTCGCGGAAGAACGCGGACGTCACCGACAGATTGCCGCCGAGCAGGTCCCACTTGCCACCCACTTCATACGAACGGGTCGACTCCGGCGCGAGATTCTGCGTCAGGTTGGTGACCGTCAACGCTTCAAGCGACGGATCGAACGACGTGCCGTACGACACGTAGTACGACTGCCAGTCGGTCGGCTGATAAATCACGCCGGCACGGACGCTGGTGAAGAAGTTGGTTTGAGCCGCATAGCCCGGCAGGCTGATCGAGTTGTGAATCTGCGCCTGAAAGCGGTCCCAGCGCAAACCGCCGATCACCTTCCAGTGCTGGCCGATCGACACGGTATCGTTCAGGTAGCCGGCAATCTCGTTCGAGCTGGAATCGGCGTGGTTGCCGACCGTGGTGGTCACACCGGCAGGCGACGACAAATACGCCGGGTTCAGCATTGTCACGACCGGCAAGTTGTTGCGCGTGTAGGCCTGATTCGTATAACTGTCGTGACCGAGTTCGATGCCGGCGATCAGGTCGTGCTTCAGCGGCCCGGTGTCGAATTTGTATTCGAGCGTGGTGTCGTTGTACAGCGAGTGGTTTTCGATCACGCGGTCGTGGCTCTGCAACTTGATGAACAGTTGCGACGGCGAGAGCGTCGTGTAATTGCCGTTCGTCAATGCGGTGCTCGAGGCGAGCGGCCCGGTCAATACCGCTTGCGGCGCGGTTTCGCGCGCGTCGGTCAGCGAGTGCGAGAACTGCGTCTGGTTGGTCAGCGTGAGCGCATCGGAGAACTTGTGCTTGATCGCGGCGGTGAACGTCTGCACGTCCTGAATCGTGCGATCGGTGGTCAGCCCGTAAAAGGTGTTCTTCGGCACCGGCGACGGGTGGCCGTTCAATGCCTGCACGCCGTAGTCAGGCATGTCGTAGTTGTGCTGGATCAGCGCGGACAGCGTCACTTCGGTCGGCGTGCCGATTCCGAAACGCACTTCCGGCGCGATGCCGTAGTCCTTGTTCTTCATCACGTCACGCGTCGAACCGAGGCTCTGGCCGAATGCGTTCAGGCGAATCGCAGCGGTATCCGTGAGCTTATGGTTCACGTCGATCGTGCTGCGATAACGGTCGTCGGTGCCGACCATGGCCGTGACTTCCGCGGAGTCCTTCAGATTCGCTTTCTTGCTGACCTGGTTGATCACGCCGCCGGTCGAGCCGCGGCCGAACAGCATCGACGACGGGCCGTACAACACTTCGAGTTCTTCGAGGTCGAAGGTGTCGCGATAGTACTGATTGCGGTCGCGAAAGCCATCCAGATAGATGTCGTTCTGCGCGGTGAAGCCGCGCAGGTTGATGTTGTTGCCGATCTGCCCACCTTCGGCCGCGCCGATCGTCACGCCCGGCGCGTTGCGCAGTGCATCCTGGAACGACGTGGCGCCTTGCGTCTCCAGTACGGCCTTGTTGATGACCGTCACGGTCTGCGGAATGTCGCGCAACGCCGTGGGCGTCTTCGCGCCGACGTTCGAGCGCTCTGCCTGGAAGTCCTGTTGCCCGGCCTGCGCCGCGACGCCGATCGTCGGCAGGTTGCCGCTGTCGGCGGGTGTGCTCGCCGCTGAGCTGGTGCCCGACGGCTGCGTGGTTTGCGAAGCGGTTTGCGGAGCAGTCTGCGCGACGGCCGGTGTCGCAAAAGGAACGGCAAAAGCTAGCGCTAACGCAGTCGCAAGCGGCGTGTGGTTGAACATGGGAAATCCCGTCAGAGGTGCGCTTGCCCGATTCGCATGCCTGAGATGGAATCAATGACAAAGTCGCATTTGGCTGGCTGCCGGAGTTGTGCTCGCGGCACAAACGACGGGATGGCTGGCTGATGGTTAAATGAGAATCGCTATCATTCCACACGCATAAAGCCGCATCAATCGCGGCAAGCATTACCCCTCGTAACAGAATTGTTTCTTCTCGTTACGATTGAAGGCAATACGTAATTTTCACGGACGCTATCAAACTTATTTATTACATATTTGTAATGTTTAACGTATTAAAACAAAATGCTTTCAACGCCATAACTTGAAGGGACTCCATCAATATGCTTTCAATTTAATAACAACCAAAAGCGATCCTCGCCAGCATCAAATCGCAACACCGTTTATCCTTTTTGCAACACCGTGTATCGAACTGTTCCGTCCATTCCCGGAGTTGACCATGCAATACCGCCAATTCGGCCGCACCGGCCTGACCGTTTCGCGCCTGTGCCTCGGCACGATGACCTTCGGCCTGCAGACTGAAGAAGATGTCTCACACCGCATTCTCGATACGGCGGCGGACGCCGGCGTGAATTTCATCGATACCGCCAACGTGTATCCGCTCGGCGGCGGCGAAAGTATCGCCGGGCGCACCGAGGAGATCGTCGGGCGTTGGCTGAAGGGCAAACGCGACCGCTTCATTCTGGCAACCAAGGCCGTGGGCAAGATGGGGCCTTCCGCGTGGGACCAAGGCGCGTCGCGCAAACATCTGCTGGACGCCATCGACGCCTCGTTGAAGCGGCTCGGCACCGATTACGTTGACCTGTACCAGCTCCACTCCGACGACACTCACACGCCGCTCGACGAAACGCTCGAAGCGCTGGACGTGATCGTGCGTTCGGGCAAGGCACGTTATATCGGTGTGTCGAACTTTCTCGCGTACCGGCTGGCGCGCGCTTTGGGCCGCGCCGACGTGTTGCGCGTCGCGCGGTTTGTCTCCGTGCAGCCTCGCTATAACCTGCTGTTTCGCCAGATCGAGCGGGAACTGCTGCCGCTCGCGGCCGAAGAGCAATTGGCCGTGATGCCGTATAACCCGCTGGCGGGCGGCCTGCTCACGGGCAAGCATCAGCACGATGCCGCGCCGGCGTCCGGGCGTTTCACCGAGACCGTCGGCAAAGCCGGCGCAATGTACCAGGAGCGCTACTGGCATAAGCGCGAGTTCGAAACGATTGAGCAATTGAAGGCGATCGTGGCGCCGACCGGCGAATCGTTGACACGGGTTTCGCTCGCCTGGGTGCTGGCGAATCCGCTCATCACGTCGGCGATTATTGGCGCGAGCCGCGCCGAGCAATTGAGCGATACGCTCGCGGCCTCCGAACTCGTGCTCGACACCCAGATCAAGACGCAGCTCGATGAGGCCAGCGTGGCGTACCGCTGGGGCGATGCGGCGCGCTAAGCGTTATGGGCCATGAGATTCATCGCCCGTAACGCAGGACCGTGCTCGTTGCCGCGAGCACATGCCCCTTGATCGCGGCGTGCAAGGCGTCTCTCGTCAAGCCGGGCGGCAGTGCGTCGGGCGGCAGATCGAGTGCGTAGACCTGCGCGATGTAGTGATGCGGATTGTCCCCCACCGCCGGGCACAGTCCGCGATACCCGGTACCGCCCAACTGGTTCGCCCCGTCCACGCTACCGGGCGGCTGGGGACCTCCCGCGTCGAGCGATGTGGTCGAGGGCGGGAGGCCGTACAGCACCCAGTGCACGATCCCCAGGCCTTTCGCGCCGTCGGGATCGAAGAGGGTCACTGCAAAGCTCTTCGTGCCGGCCGGCGCGTTGCGCCATTGCAGCGCCGGCGACGCATTATTGCCACCGCAGTTGTTGGCGCTCGACGCATGGCTTGAATCCAGCGTGCCGCCATCCGCCACACCCGGCGATGCGACCACGAACGCATCCGCCGCGCTGGCATGCGACGCGGCACACGACAGCGCCGCAAACACGCCGGCCGCGAACAGGCGCCGCACTAGACCCCATTGATTGCTGTGCATCATCCCTGGTTACCCCTTCCCGTTTATTGGTCAGGCTTCACTTGAAACGGCCGGTCCGCTCATTCGCTTCCGGCAGTTGCCGCGTCTCGCGCAATGAGCGTGGATGCCACAGGCGCGCACCGCCTTCGATACCCGCGTCGTTCGAAACGGTCGCCACGTTCGCCGGCAAATCGAACTTGAGACGCGCCGCGTTGCCGCCGCCGATCCACAGTTTGTCGTAATTCACCAGCGCCGCCAGAATGCCGATCACCTTCTGAACGCGCCTGTTCCAGCGTTTATTCCCCACCTTCTCGCGTGCGGCCTCGCCGATGTATTCGTCGTAGGCCACGCCCTTCTTGCTGACCGGATGATGCGCAAGCTCGAGGTGAGGCATCAGCTCGCCGTCGCGGAACATGGCTGTGCCCGCGCCCGTGCCCAGCGTCAGCACGAATTCGAGGCCGTGGCCTTGGATGGCGGCGAAGCCCTGCATCTCGGCGTCGTTGATCATCCGCACCGGCAAGCCGCCCAGGCGCTGCGCCAGCGAATCGGCCAACGGTATGTCGTGCCACCCTTCCACGCCGAAGTGCGGGGCGGTCAGAATGCGGTTGTTGCGCACCACGCCCGGAAAGCCGACCGACATGAGCGTGGGCGGCGCCTGTTTGATGAGGGGCGCGACCAGCTTCGCCAGCGCATCCACCAGTTGATCCGGCGTACACGGATGCGGCGTAGCCACCCGCACGCGTTCGGTTTTCATCTGGCCGTCAGCGTCGATGATCGCGGCCTTCAGGCCGGTGCCGCCGACGTCGATAGCCAGAATCTGCTCGGTACTGCTCTTCACTTTCACTTTCGTCTTGCGCGTCGCCACGGTGCCCCCCGATGATGTTGGTGCGGCTCGATGGGATACTTCTCGAGTTACTTCTTCTGGACTGCTTCCCTTTTCAGCGGACGCCATGCACGGCCGTCGCGCGCCAGTAGCGCATCCGCTTGCGCGGGGCCTTCACTGCCGGCCGCATAACCGTGCACCGACAGAGCACCGCCGGCTCGCGGATGCAGCACGTCGTCCACGGCGCACCAGCTCGTTTCGATGCTGTCGGCGCGCTGGAACAGCGTCTCATCGCCGAGCATGCAGTCGTACAGCAAGGTTTCATAGCCGACATTGGCGCGTTCCGCGAAAAAATCTCCATAGTCGAATGACGACTGCACCGCGCCGACCTGCATGACCGGCCCCGGCGTTTTCACGTTGAAGTCGAAGCTCGTGCCGTGTGCGGGATCGATGCGCAAGGTCAGCACGTTGGGCGTAAGCGCATCGACGGGGGTATCGCGAAACAGACGGAACGGCACCGGCTTTAGTTGCACCGAGATTTCCGTGCGACGCGCCGCGAGCCGCTTGCCGGTACGAAGATAGAACGGCACGCCTGCCCAGCGCCAATTCTCGACGAACACGCGCGCCGCCGCATAGGTTTCCGTCGTGCTGCCGGGGGCAACGTCGGGTTCTTCGCGATAACCGATGCCGGCCGGCCCTTTTTCGTATTGACCGAACACCACGTCGTTCGGCGTCAACGGCTGAATCGCGTCGAACACTTCGGCCTTCTTGTCGCGCACGGCTTCGGGGTCGAACGAGTTGGGCGGCTCCATGGCGACCATGCCGAGCAACTGGAACAGATGATTCGGCAACATGTCGCGGAACGCGCCCGTCTGCTCGTAGAACTTGCCGCGTCCTTCCACGCCAATTGTCTCCGCCGCCGTGAGCTGCACGCTGTCGATATATTCGCGCCGCCACATCGGTTCGAACAGCGCATTGGCAAAACGCACCGCAAGAATGCTCTGCACGGTCTCCTTGCCGAGAAAGTGATCGATGCGATACACCTGCGATTCTTTTGCATACGACAGCACATGCGCGTTCAGATCGCGCGCCGATGCCAGATCGGTACCAAACGGCTTCTCGATCACGAGGCGGCGGAAACCGCTGCCGCCACCACCCTCTTTCAGCAGACCCGCTTTGCCAAGATGCTCGACGATCGGTTTGAAAAAGCGCGCGCTGACCGCAAGATAAAAGATCACGTTGCCGCCCGGCGTTGCGTCGAGCTTTTGCTTGAGCTTCGCGAAGGTGTCGTCGGATTCGAATTCGCCAGCCATGTACTCGAGGCGTTGCGCGACCCAGTCCCACGCCTTGTCGTCGAGCTTGCCCGCGTGGAACGTGCTGGCTTTGTCGGCGGCGAACTGCTCGAGAGACTTGTGGAGGTCTTCGCGCCACTCGCTCGTCTCGCGCTCGCCATGATTCACGCCGACAATTTTCATGGCGTTGTCGAGCAGGCCGTCCACCGCCAGGTTGTAGAGCGCCGGCGTCAGGAGCCGCCGGGTCAGGTCGCCGCCCGCGCCGAAGATTACCAGCGTGCATGGCGGCGCGGGCCGCTTGCCGGCCGGCGATGCGGGCGCGTCGTGCGGACTCGCGCTGACCTTGCAACTCGGCCGTTGATTGGCGGCGGAGAGATCGGATGCTGCGGTATTCGGTGTAGTCGACATGGGATTCCTCGATCCTTGTGCTATTTCGCCGATGCGTGCGCGTGTTCCGTGGCAGGCGCGGTCTCGCTCGCGCGTGACGGCGCCGCAGATTGCGCCGAAGCCGGCATGGGATGCAGCGCCTCATCCGCTTCACCCGCCAACGGCACATTGCCTGAGGCGGCCATTACACGTGGTTGCAACAGCAACGCAACCAGCCCGGTCCAGCCGGTCTGATGCGACGCGCCCACGCCACGCCCCGTGTCGCCGTGAAAATACTCATGAAACAGGATCAGATCGCGCGAACGCGGGTCCGCCTGTAGCAGAGGATAGGCGCCCATCACGGGCCGCTCACCGTCCTTGTTCTTGAGGAACAGCGTCGTGGCCCGGCGCGCCAGTTCATCGGCGATTTCGCTGAGCGAGAATTTCTGTCCCGATCCGGTCGGATACTCGACACGGAAGTCCTCGCCGTAATAGCGGTGAAATTCGTAGAGCGACTCGATCAGCAGATAGTTCACCGGCATCCACACCGGACCGCGCCAGTTCGAATTTCCGCCGAACACGCGCGTATCTGATTCGGCCGGCAAATACTTGACGCAAAAACTGCTCCCGTTGTGACTGAACACGAACGGATTGTCGCGATGGCAGCGCGAAAGCGCCCGCACGCCATGATCGGAAAGGAACTCGCTTTCGTCGAGCGCGCGGCGCAGCAATGCTTTCATCCGATGCCCGCGTAATAGCGACAGCAGGAGCGCGTTGCCCTTACCGGGCTCATTCCAGCGCGAGACCAGCTTCGCCAGATCCGGGCGATGTTCGAGGAACCAGACCAGCCGTTCACGCAGGCCCGGCAAGCCGCCGTGCAGACGCTCCTCGAGCACGTGCACGGCGAACAGCGGAATCAGGCCGACAATGGAACGCACCCGCATCGGCACATTGCTGCCGTCGGGCAGGCGCAGCTTGTCGTAGAAGAACTCGTCCTGACTGTCCCACAAGCCCGTATCGCAGCCGTCGTCGCAGCTCACGGCCTCAGCGATGAATAGAAAGTGCTCGAAAAACTTCACGCCGATGTCCACGAACACGTGATTCGTGTACGCGAGTTCGAGCGCGATACGCATCAGGTCGAGCGCATATGCCGCCATCCACGCGGTGCCGTCGGCCTGGTCGATATGGCCGCCGGTCGGCAACGGCGACGAGCGGTCGAAAATGCCAACGTTGTCCAGGCCCAGAAAGCCGCCTTGGAAAATATTGTGGCCATCGGCGTCCTTGCGGTTCACCCACCACGAGAAATTCAGCAGCAGCTTGTGGAAGACGAGTTCCAGAAAATCGCGATCCGCCTTGCCGGTGAGCGCGCGGTCGATCTCATACACGCGCCACGCGGCCCATGCATGCACGGGCGGATTCGCGTCGCCGAGCGCCCATTCGTACGCGGGAATCTGGCCGTTCGGATGCTGATAGCGGTCTTTGATGAGCAGTAGCAATTGCCGCTTCGCAAACGCCGGATCGATCAGTGCGAACGCGGCCGCATGAAACGCCAGGTCCCACGACGCGTACCACGGGTACTCCCATTTGTCCGGCATCGACACGATGTCCGCGTTACACAGATGCCGCCAGTCGATGTTGCGGCCGCGTTTGCGATCAGCTGACGGCTTCGGCTGAAGAGGATCGCCGTCGAGCCAGCGCTGCACGTCGTATTGGTAGTACTGCTTGGACCACAGCATGCCGGCGAGCGCCTGACGCTGCACGAGACGCGCATCGGGGTCATTGATCTCTTGTTGCAGCGCGCCATAGAACTCGTCCGCCTCAGCAATACGGCGTGCGAATACCGCGTCGGCATCCAGCGGCACGGCGTCAGGGCTCGACTCGGGACGCCAGCGCAGGTACACCACGGCGCGGCCATACGGAGCCAGCTCGATCGGCGCATGCGCGCCGGCCTTGGTGCCGGCGTCGCGGCGCACGGCCTGCTCATCGCCCTGCACCAGATAATCGTTGAAGCCGTCTTTGAACGGCCCCGCGCCTTCCATGTTGAAGAGACGCTTGACGTTGGTGTCGTTCTCGCAGAAGAGCCACGTGACCTGCGGCGCGTCCTTCGACCACGCCGTGACGACAATCGGCTCGTGGCCCTGCTGACGCCCGATTACATGCGCATTGCCGTCGTGGTCCGTGCCGGCGACAAGCGACGGTTTGCCTTTGGTCTCCTTCCACGACCACGAGTTGCGCGCCCAGATTTGCGGCAGCACATCCAGCGAGGCAGGCTGTTCCGCACGATTCTCGATCGTCACGCGCATCAGGACGTCGTCGGGCGTATGTTTGGCGTATTCAACCTGGATGTCGAAGTAACGCAAGTCGTCGAACACGCCGGTATCGAGAATTTCGTACTCCGGCATGTCGCCGCCGCGGCGCGCGTTTTCCTGAATCAGGTCGTCGTACGGAAAGGCGGCATGCGGGTACTTGTAGAGCATGCGCATATACGAATGCGTCGGTGTGCCGTCGACGTAGAAGTACAGCTCCTTCACGTCCTCACCATGATTGCCTTGCGCGTTGGTGAGACCGAACAGACGTTCCTTGAGGATCGGGTCTTTGCGATTCCATAGCGCGAGCGAGACGCACCAACTCAGCTTGTCGTCGCCGAAACCGGCGATGCCGTCTTCACCCCAGCGATAAGCGCGACTGCGAGCATGGTCATGTGGAAAGTAGTCCCAGGCGGTGCCGTTCGGGCTGTAATCCTCGCGCACCGTGCCCCACTGCCGCTCGCTGAGATACGGCCCCCAGCGTTGCCAATGCGCGCAATCGGCCGAATGCAGCCGGGAGCCTTCAACGGTGGCGAGCAGATTGGCAGCGCGCAGCGGTGGCATGTCGACATCCTTGCGTCAGGCTTGGCGGTGGGACACTCATCGTAGCGCGGTTTAGGCGGCGGCGGTCGTCCAATGGGCAAGCAGGTGTTCGATGCGCAGCAACTCCCCTAGCGACCACGCCTGAAACGGCGTGCCGGCGGGCGCGTGCGGGGCGTCGCCGTCGGCGATTTCGCTGAGATGGCCGAGGCCGGCGTGATCGAGCTGCGCGTACAGCGGGTCGAGAAAACGCGCTTTCGCTTGCGCGCCGGCATCCGCTTCGGCGTTGTGGACTCGAAGCCATGCTTCGACAAACGGGCCGAGCAGCCACGGCCAGACAGTTCCCTGATGATAGGCGCCATCGCGCTCGAGCGGAGACCCGCCATAGTGCCCGCGATAAGCGGGATCGGATGGTGCGAGCGTTCGCAAGCCAAGTGGCGTGAGCAAATGCGCCTCGACCTGATCGAGCACCGCGCGCGCCGCCGCGCCTTCGAGCAGCGGAAACGGCAGACCGCCTACCGCAAAAATCTGGTTGGGCCGGATCGAACGGTCGATTGCGCCTTCGATGTGATCCACGTCTACGTTATCGAACAGCGCGCGCGTGGACGGATCGACGAAGCATTCATGAAATGCCTGCAGCGCTCGCTCGGCGGGTGCCCGCCATTGCTCATTCCACGTTGCTGCAATGCGCAACGCGTTGATCCAGAGCGCCTGCACTTCGACCGGTTTGCCGATGCGCGGCGTGACCACCCAGCCGCCGACTTTCGCGTCCATCCACGTGAGTTGCACGCCGGGTACGCCGGCGCTGAGCAGACCGTCGCCGGTCGAAGCGCGGATATTGAAGCGCGTGCCGTTCGTGTAGCCGGTGAGTATCAATTCGGCTGCCTGTTGCAGCCGCTCGCGTGTCACTGCGCCGGCATGCTGCGTAGCGAGATAGTCGTGTACGGCGACGACGAACCACAGCGAGGCATCCACCGAGTTGTATTCCGGCGTGTCGCCGTAGTCGGGGAAACGATTCGGCAGCATGCCTTCGGACAGCGTGCCTGACCATTCGAGCAGGATCGCTTCAGCTTCGTCGAGACGGCCTGACGCGATCAACAATCCGCGCATTGCGATGAAGGTGTCGCGGCCCCAGTCGGTAAACCACGGAAAGCCAGCGAGGATCGTGCGGCCTTCATTGCGCGCTACGACGTAGGCATCGGCGGAGCGTTGCAGACGTGAGCCGAGTGCCGCGCGGCGGCGTTGCTCGATGCTTGCGAGTTCTGCCGCGTATGCGCCCGCCGGTTTTGCGTTTGCCGATGCGCTTGCACCGGTCGCACCCGACGCGCTGAGGATCATCACCGCGTCGCCATCGGACAGATTGAAGCTGAATATGCCGGGCGTCGCGAGATCTTCGCTGAAGTCGAGACCACGCTCCCGCTCGCGCACATAGCAGAAGTTGCGATACCAATCCGGCGCGTGCAGGTAAGAACCGTTCGTTACGGCATGGATAACCGGCAGGTCGCCGTACGGTTGCCAACTCACGCAGCCTTGATCGCCGTTCGTCTGCGCATTGAAGTTGAACGCTGAATTTTCATGGTGCAGCGCATGATAGTCGCGGCCCGATAGCAAAGGCCGGACCTTCAACGTGAACGCGTTGGGAAGCGCCGTGCGTTCCGCGCTTTCCAGACGCCAGCGCAACACCGTCTCGCCTGTCGCCTTGCTAACGAAAGTCTCGGCCACGCACACCCAATGCGAGTCGATCTGGACGCGCCATGTCGGCCACGGCTCGGTGTCGAACGCAAGACGACGCGCCGTGAGGTCCGGATAGATCACGTCCGGCACATAGCGCTGCATGCTTAGGGGATAGCGCTGACCGTCCGCCTCGAGCCACGCCTCCACGCCGTTGACGAGCACCACGCGCCCGCCCGGCGCCCGCGTAGCGGTCAGCAGCAACGCGTGATAGCGGCGCGTGCGCAGCGTGCCCACAGTGCCCGACGCGAAACCGCCGAAACCGTCCGCTTCGAGCCATTCGTCTTCGAGACGCGCAATGTCGAAAGGCCGTTCGATGTGTGTCATGAATTCACCGGTCAGGTAAAGTCGTGAATCTTTCGATGTGCCTTGACTTCCAGCATATGGGACTGCAGTGATTATTCTCCTACTTATTACCTGCCGTTTCTTTCAATAACCCAACTCGATATCGCAAGTTTTACCACTCGCAAACGTTTCACAATTATTTCTCGAAAGGACTGGAGACTGCATCCGCTTTCACGAAACTGGATGCGGACATGAGAACAGACATAGGCCTCGCGAGTGTCACCTTGGTTGCGCTCGCAACTTTGGTGTTGAGTGGTTGCGGCGCGGACGACGCTGCACCGTCGGTAGCATCATCATCGCCCGAAGTTGCCAATAGCGGCGCCGCACCAGATGCGGCGATGGCGCCAGCGACGGCAATGTTCAATCCAGCTTCGATGCCCAACGCGAATCCCGCCGCCGCCTCCGATCCAATCGCACAGAACATACAAGCCAGTCTTGCCGCCGACAACCGGCAAATCGCTCCCGTGATGCGTTATGCACCCGGCGACGGCACCAGCAGCAACTGACCTGATTCCACCGGCGCGCGAGGCGCGCTATTGTTCCCCCCGCAGAAGGTGATATTCGATGACATCAACTAGCCGTCGCCGTTTCCTGCAGACCGTGGCTTCATCCGCCGGTGCTGCCGCCGCTCTGACCGCGCTGCCCGAGTCGATTCGCAATGCGCTTGCCGTTCCGGCGTTTTCGCGCACCGGCACGATCCGCGATGTCGAGCACATCGTCGTGTTCATGCAGGAGAACCGCTCGTTCGACCACTACTTCGGCCACTTGCGCGGTGTGCGGGGTTACAACGACCGCTTCCCGATTCCGCTGCCCAGCGGCAAGCCGGTGTGGTATCAGCCGTCGAAGGAGAATGCGGCCCAGCCGGTCCTGCCGTTCCATCTGAATACGGCGACCACCAGCGCGCAATGCGTCGGCGATCTCGATCACACCTGGTACAAGACGCATGCCGCGATCGACGGCGGCCGCTACGACCAGTGGCCCGCCAACAAGACCGACATGACGATGGGCTACCACCTGCGCAGCGATATTCCGTTCCACTACGCGCTCGCCGATGCGTTCACTATTTGCGATGCCTACTTCTGCTCGCTGCCGGGACCCACGCACCCGAACCGCTCGTATCTGATGACCGGCATGGTCGACCCGACCGGCACGATGGGTGGTCCGCTGCTCGACAACAGCGACTACGTGGACGGCGACGCTCCGCCGAACTATCAATTGCTCTCGTGGACCACGTATCCGGAGCGCCTGCAAGCCGCGGGCATTTCGTGGCAGGTGTACCAGCAGGGGCTGACCGGCGCCGATCCGTTGAACGGCAACTACGGCACCAACGTTCTGCAGAACTTCGCGAATTTCATCAACGCGCAGCCGGGTTCGCCGCTGTTTGAGCGCGCGCAGACCGTGCGCACCATCGACGACCTGAAAGCCGACGTGCTGGCGAACAAGCTGCCGCAAGTGTCGTGGCTGTGCCCGCCGGCTGCGTACTCCGAACACCCGAGCTACACGCCGGCCTACGGTGCGGAATACACGTCGCAGATTCTCGACGCGTTGACGTCGAATCCCGAAGTGTGGAGCAAGACCGTGTTGTTCATCATGTACGACGAGAACGACGGCTTCTTCGATCACCTCGTGCCGCCGCAACCGGCGACCACGCCTGCGCAAGGCCAATCGACCGTCACCACTGACGGCGAAATCCACAACGTGGTGAACCCCGCGCGCGGCGGCAGCTATACCGCCGACGGCTTGCCGTACGGCCTCGGCCCGCGTGTGCCGATGACGATCGTGTCGCCGTGGAGCAAGGGCGGCTTCGTCTGCTCGCAGGTGTTCGATCACACCTCGGTGATCCGCTTTATCGAAGCGCGCTTTGGCGTGTATGAACCGAACATCACGGCGTGGCGCCGCGCTGTGTGTGGCGATCTCACCTCGGCGTTCGACTTCCGCACGCCGGACTCGAAGGTGCCGCCGCTGCCGGACACGAGCAACTACAAGAGCATCGCCGACAATCAGTGCGCGACGCAGCCGAAGCCAACCGTCCCCGCGACGCCGGGCGTCGTCGATCCGCAGGAAAGCGGCATTCGTTTCGCACGCGCGTTGCCGTATGAGTTGCATGTGAACGGTCATGCGGATGTGAAGAAGAATACGTTCGAGATCTCCATCGGCAATACGGGCGATCAGGGCGCGCATTTCTACGTGTACGCGACGAACCGCACGGATGGGCCGTGGCGCTACACCGTCGAGGCCGGCAAGTCGCTGAAAGAGACGTTCGACCTGACCGTGACCAACGGCGTGTACAGCTTTGAAGTGTTCGGGCCGAATGGCTTTGTGCGCAAGTTCGCGGGCAATACGCAGCAGGCGACGGCGCAAACTTCGCAGGCCGCGGGATGGCATGGTAAGGACAAGCCGGCGCAACCTGAAGTGAAGGTGCAGTACGACGTGGCGAACGGCAACGTGTTCCTGAAGTTCAGCAACAAAGGCGGCGGGGTTGCGCGGTTGACGGTGACCGACAACGCTTATGGTGCGCGGACGCGTTCGGTTGTGGTGCCGGCGGAGTCGCATGTCGAGGAAGCGTGGGTGCTGGCGTCGAGCCATCATTGGTACGACCTGACGGTGACAAGTAACGACGACCCGAGTTTTTCGCGCCGTGTTGCAGGGCACGTGGAGAATGGGCGGCCGAGTATTAGCGATCCGGCGGCGGTCGCGCCGGTGCTGGTGGTGAATTAAAAAGGCGTTCGAAGGTGAAGGGGGCTTCGGTCGGGCGACGTTGGCGGCATGCCTGACCGAAGCGCTGTAAGCGTTCTGCACGAAACGACAGATCGCGCTACAGTCAGTGTTCCCCGCTTCCTGCGGATGGGAACACCATGGACCGCGAAACGTTCACTGAAAGTCTGACGAAAGAAGGTTTTCCTGACACCGTGCTTGTTACGCGCGAGGCGAACAGTGAGGTGGGAATTCACGAGCATCCGTTCGAAGCCAAGGCGCTGATCCTGGAAGGCGAAATGACCATACGCGTGGGCGACGAAGAGCGCGCGTATCGCGTCGGCGACGTTTTTTATTTGGCGGCGAATGAACCGCATTCGGAACGCTATGGTCCGAATGGCGTGACGTTTCTGGTGGGACGGAAGGCATAAAGCTGCGCTTGCTCGTCGACAAAAACGGCCACGCGCCGGAGGACAGACCGCGCGCGCAGCAAGAAAACCTCAAGCCCCCAGCAACACCCCCGTCCTAACCGCCCGCGTCCCCGTCACCCTCCCAAGCGGTGCCCCGGCCGTCACAAAGCGAATCGCGCGCTGCATATAAAACGCCCCTTCGGTGTTGCTTGCGTTCCGTTTCGCTCGACCGTACTCCAGCAGGCTCTCTGCGTTTCCTCGTTCTGAAGCGGTGTTCGCTCCGTCGCATTGTCTGACGGCCGCGTACGTATTTTCCTACGCATCCGGTCAGAGGTAGTACACGACTATCTTTGCGCATACCAGGATAATTGCGTCAGACGTGGTTTTGAGCCTCATCCAATTATCCTGGTGTTGACGCAAGGAAATCACCATTTTAAGAGTTTCCTGATTTGCAGATATTTCAGTCTCCTTAAGAGTTGTTCTGCCTTCTTTGGCAAAACTAATAACGAAAGGAGAAACATGAACGAGTGGAATATCCAAAGCAGATGGGCGCGTGGACTTGCCCGTCTTGTCGTCGCGTCAGGTTTGCTGATGTCTGGCACTAGTGCCAACGCGGCAACTTACATGCAATGCATGCAGACCTATCAGAAATCCCTCGGGATTCCCGGTACTCCGACTTGCGCTGCCCAGGTCGCGGGAACTTCACCCATGTCGACGGGTGACGACGACCCGTATAACGCAATGAATTACTACAACTGCGCTAATGCGTCGGATTGGATAAGGGACTATTGCGGGGGCGTACCGGTTCCTCCTCAATCCGACGACTCCTGCCCAGTGGCAGACCCGGTGTTGCCAGCAAAGGGCATCGTCAAGCGTTCCGAGGCTGACTTTGCGAGTGGCGACGTGTCTCCACTTGTCTTCAGCCGCACGTATCTTTCGAAACCCTATGACACCACTCAGACGGCAATGGGCCGCAACTGGGTCAACAACTGGCAGCGAAGGATTGATCTGACAGGGGCCAACGCGAGTGTGCCGCACATTGTTGCCTATCGGGGTGAGCAGCAGGCTCTGACGTTCGGCTTGAGCGGCGGAGCGTGGGTCGTGCCAGGTAATCGCTGGCTCTCGCTGACCAAAGCTGGCAACGGATACTTTTACCTGAAGGACGAACTACTCGGTACGACGGAAGCGTACTCGGACACCACCGGTAGGTTCTACTCCGAGACAACCCGCACGGGTCTTTATCGCGAGGTGGAATACGACGGGCAACGGGTCGTGGCGATCGGCCAGTGGCCGGTCGATCGCAAAGGGCAGATGGCATCGCTAATGTCAATCACCCTCACGTATGACAACAAGGGTCGTGTCTTGAGCGTGGTAACACCATCGGGAGATTCCACTCACTATGCGTACGATGCGAACGGCAATCTTGCTTCGCTAACCCGGCCAGATGGTTACGTTCGTCAGTATCTGTACGAGGACACCCGCTTCCCCAACGCATTGACTGGCGTAAAGGACGAATCCGGTTCGCGGATAGCAACATGGACTTACGATGCCAGCGGACGGGCAATCTCGGTCTCACATCCCGATACAACGCGTAATACGTCATTAAGCTATGGTCGCGGCATGACGACGCTTAGTGACATGTCCGGCACGAGCACATACAGCTTTGATGTCCTGGACACGTTGCGTCCACGTTCAGTTTCTACACCGAGCGGTGCGGTATCGCGCACGTGGGATACCTTTGGGAATCTGAAACAAAGGACAACACCTGAAGGAAATACGCAGTACACGTGGGACGGCACTAACCGGCCAACGAAGGCAATTGCGACAGTCGCCGGGACGAAAACTGTCACGACGATTGAGTACAACGATGACAGCTCGCTGCGTCCGCATCTGGTCGCTACGCCGGGAAAATTACGCGCATTCGTTTACGACTCAAGCGGTAACGTCACAGGCTACGCGGAGCAGGAAACAACCGACCTGACTGGCGAACAGGGGATGCAGGCGGTTGGGACGGGCAACCAGTTGACGGTCGGTGCGCGCTACGACCAAACAGGCCGTCTTCTGTCTGCCACTGTTGTCCAGAATGGCACGAAGACTGAAGACTGGACCTACACGTACGATGCACGGGGCAACATTGCGACAACGCAGGATGCCGTGTCCGGTTGGTCGATGCGAACACTTGCCCGCGATGCCGCGAATCGTGCCACGCAAATAGCAGGTAATAGCGGTCAGGCAAGCATCGCTTACGATGTGCGCGGGCGCGTCTCTTCTTTCCAGTACAACGAGCCAGCAAGTGTCGCTAATGGCGGACTCGCCCGCGTACTGGCGGTCGATTACCGGTATGCCGCGGATGGCTCGGTATCGACGCGTACCGCGAAGGTGTCTACAAACGGCGCTTGGTGGCAGCCGATCAGCGATGCTGAACTCAGTGTTTGGCTCACTAACTGGGAACTGGGTAACGACCCGGTAGCGCCAGCCGCCAACCTCACAGGACTCCAATCAGATACCCAGGCCTTCGTTCCCGACATCTGCGTTGAGTGCTACATGGGCTGGAAAGCCAAGTTGACCGGGAAGCTATTTAGTAGTGAACTGAGCGATACACTTCCGAAGTGGGGCGAGACAACGGAACTGATGCTGAGCGATCAGTCACAGGTTCCTTATCCTGCGCTCGTGCCGGATTTGACCGATTCTGCAAAGAGGTCGACGCTTTACCATGCTCTCTTCGACGCCGGGGGCGGTAGAATAGTTAAGTGTAGTAGTTCCGGAAGCCACGATGCGGAATGCTACGCAAAGTACGAAAATGACATAGATGCGTGCACTTTGATGGCCAAACCGAGAGGCATGCGGAACTACAAGCTGTGTCTACAGAATGCGTTTGACAGATATCAACAGTGTAGGGGGCATTGATGGCTAATCATCCACCGTATTCCGTGGTTCTAACCTACACGGAGAATCCGCATCAGTTGACCATGCAGGCTGTAGATTCGGCCAGACTGGGTCCGCTCGTTGCTGGAAGTATGGAAGTACCTTTTTTTTTGGACGAAGACGAGTTCAAGTTTGATGACGAACTGGCGCGACAGCTTGGAGTCGCGATGCTCAATGTGATCGCAGCGGGCCGCCCCGAGCTCAAACAATACCTGGCCTTAACGCAGCACCCACTCGACGGTCCGAACCGTCCAGAGGGTAACGATGACTAAGTTGTCACCTCGTTCCGTAGTTCTGAACTACGACCAGGACAGTCAGCGGTTGAATGCGCAGTTTGTTGACCCTGCAAAGCTTGCCCGGCTACTGGCTGGGACATTCACTGTGCCGATCCTGCTAGACGATTTCGATTTCAGACTTGACGACGAATTTGCTCGTCGGCTTGGCGGCGCAATGCTCAATGCGATTGCGCTGGGCCAGCCAGAAATCAAGCAGTACATGACCGTGGCGCAGGAACCAATCGACAGGCCGTCAAGGCAGTAGTAGGCCGTAGATTGAGTGCTATGACCGGCGTTTGGTCACACACGCTATGGGCAATATGGGGCGGAGGCCTGATGAAGCTCATCCCTCCCCTATCATCATCCGGCGGTGCGCAGACTGCGCCCGCCGGATTCCCAACATTCTTCCGGGTACGAACGCCCCCGAAGAAGGAAGACATCAAGCCCCCAGCAACACCCCCGTCCTAACCGCGCGCGTCCCCGTCACCCGCCCAAGCGGCGCGCCCGCCGTCACAAACCGAATCGCGCGCCGCATATAAAACACCCCTTCGGTGTTACTGGCAATCGTGGTCGTCTCATCGGTCAGCGGATCGACGATATCGAACAGCGCCTGCCCGACACGAATCGTCTCGCCGATCTTCGCGCGATGAACCAGAATCCCACTCACGGGCGCATAGAACTGCTCACTACCTGCAAGCGGCGTCGCGGGCGACAGCAACGGCGGCAAATCCCTCACTTCGCGCCGAATCGCCTTGCGCCACACGAGATAGTCGACAATCGCATCCGCATCCTCTTGTGCCACCTCGTAAGAAACGTCGCGCTGTCCGCGGCATTCCACGGTTACCGCAATCGCGCCATTCGGCACCGGCTTGCCGGCCGGCATCTCCTGCTGCAACTTCCACCACAACAGGCTATGCGTCTCATCGAACGACTCGCCTCCTGAGTTGGTAGCCAGCAACGACGCCTGCGCTCCGAGATAGCGCGACAAAGGCTCGAACTCGGGCCACGCGGCCTCGCTGGTGTAGAGATGCATCGCCGCTTCGAGCGAACAGTGCAGATCGATAATCACGTCCGCGTCGAACGAGAGCTTCAGCATCGCCAACTGCAGCGATTCGAATTCGGTCAACGGCCTCTGCGCAGCGAGTTCATCGGCAATCAACCGCCGCACAATCCGCACGTTTTCCGCGGCATCCGAACCCAACACCTCCTTGGCCCGCTCCACGATCTTCGAGAACTGCAGGAAGTGCCGATTGAAGTTCTTGCCACTGCCCAAGTCGAAGCGGCCAAGAAACTGTCCAAGCACCGTTTGCCCCAGTCCGACCGGATTCGCCACCGGCACCAGCACGATTTCCGCGTTCAGCGCGCCCTGCTCTTCCAGTTCGAGCAAGCGGCGCTTGAGCAACACGGTAGTCAACATCGCCGGGGTTTCATCCGCATGCAGCGACGACTGGATGTAAATCTTCTGCCCGTTGTTGGCCGGGCCAAAATGAAACGACACCAGTTCGCGGTGCGTGCCGATAGCCGGCGAGAGAAGCGGAATCGATTGCCTGTTCATGAGCGGATAGTTGATAAAAAAGAAAAATCGGAAGTCGAAACATCAGTTGCCGTAGGGATCAAAGTCGAAGTACTTCTTCGCGATCTGCGCATACGTGCCGTCTTTGAGCATCGACGCTATAGCCGTGTTGATGGACGCCTGCAACGCAGTTTCATCCTTGCGCAAACCGATGCCCACACCGCGATCACCCATCGAAAGTGGTTCACCGACAAACGCAAAGCCCTTCCCCGCCGACGTGCGCAAAAAGCCGATATCCGCTTCGACAGAACCCAGCAAGGCGCCGTCCAGACGTCCGTTCTGCAAGTCGGCGAACACTTCATCCTGACTCTTGTACGCCACAACATGCGCGCCGAGCGGCGCCCAGTTCTTCAGCGCGTACCCCTCGAACTGCGTGCCCGATTGCACGCCGATCTGCTTGCCGGCCAGCGCATTCGTGCCGCTCGCGAGCGCCGAACCTTGCCGCGCGATCAGCCGCGATTTGAACTGAAAGAGCTTCGACGAAAACAGAATCTGTTGCTCGCGCTTTTCCGTAATCGCCATCGACGAAAGAATCGCATCGATCTTGCGTGCCTGCAGCGCAGGAATCATCCCCGAGAATTCGAGTTCGACCCACTGGCAGCGCGCGTGAATACGCTTGCAGATTTCGTTGCCGAGATCGACGTCGAAACCTTTGAAACTGCCGTCGGGCGCTTTGGCGTCCATGGGCGGATAGCTCGGGTCGATACCGAGGCGCAACGTGTCGGATTCAGCGGCGAACGCGCTGCCGCTGAAAATCAGCGCGGCGCTCAGGATCATTAGCGGAGTTTTCATGGGAGTCGGTGTGTGGGTGGATCGAAGGACGGCCGCATCATCCTATGACGCACCCGCGCTTCAAAGAAGTCCCAATCGGACTATCATGATCACTTTTACCGATCACCATACAACCACCCATGGCGTTGACGATCTCCCAGCTCCGCGCGTTCACCGCGGTGGCCGAGCATGGCAGCATCCGCGCGGCTTCGCGAGCGCTCGGCATTGCGCAGAGCGGCATCACGCAGCAGTTGCAGAACCTCGAGTCGTTGCTGGGCGCGACGCTCTTCACGCGCACGAATCGCGGCATCGCGCTGACCACGCTCGGTCAGCGGCTGTTGCAGCGGGCCGGCGCGATTATCGGCGAATGCGAGCGCGCCGAGCAGGAAGTGCAGCAACTGCGTGGCGACTACGTCGGCGAGGTCACGTTCGGCATGACGACCGAGCCGCTGATCGACGCCTTCGCGCCGGTGCTGATGGAATTTCGCACGCGTTTCGAGCGGGTCGCCGTACATCTGCGCACGGGCACGTCGCGCATGATGATTTCGTGGATTCGCGAAGGCACGCTGGACTTCGCGGTCGCGCTGGTGTCGAAGCAAACGGACACCGCTGACCTGTCGGTGACGCCGCTATATCCGTCCGATCCGGTTATCGTTTGCCGCAAGGGGCATCCGAAAGCACGCGCGCGCTCGCTGGCCGAGCTCGCCGATTGCACGTGGGTGGCCACGCGTTCGCCGAATTTCACGGACGATCCACAGATCAGTCGCCTGAGCCATCTGTTCGACAGCCACGGCTTGCCCCCGCCGAAAATCGTCGCCACGGTGGAAGGCTTGTACGAGACGCTGCATCTGGTCGGCGCGACGGATTGCCTGTCGCTGGAAGCGTCGGTCGTGGTGAAACGCGGGCCGTTTGCGAGCACGCTCGCCGCCATTCCGGTGCGCGAGCGGGCCATCGAACAGAACGTCTGCCTGCTGCAACGCGCGGCCATTCCGCTCACGCCCGCCGCGCAGGAACTCGCAACGATGATTGCCTCCTATACCCGCACGGTGCGAACACGCTGACCACAAACCGGGATCACACCAGCGTCTCGAGCGCGAGCAATTCGTCGATGGTTTGCCGGCGACGGATCACGCGCGGCTTGCCATTCTCCAGCAACACCTCCGGTGCGAGCGGCCGGCTGTTGTAGTTCGAGGACATCGACGCGCCATAGGCGCCCGCATCGTGGAACACGACAAAGTCGCCGACCTCGGGCGCGGGCATCGCGCGGTTCATCACGACACCGCCCTCGGCCTGGGTGAACACGTCCCCGGCTTCGCACAACGGCCCGGCCACGGCGAACGCATCACGCGGCGCCTCGCTCGGCAAGCCATCGGCTTTAAGCACGGTCATCTCATGGTGGCTACCGTAGAACGACGGCCGCACGAGGTCATTGAACCCGGCATCGACTAAAGCAAACTGCCGCGAGGGCCGTCGATTCAACGCATGCACTTCGGCAACGAGCACGCCCGCCTGCGCGACGAGGAAACGCCCCGGTTCGATTTCCAGCCTCACACCGTGCCCGACATGCGTTTCGATCTGCCGGCGCGCCGCATCCCAAAGCCGGAAGTAATGGGCGACGTCGATGCGCGGCTCGCCTTCGCGATACGGCACGGACAAACCGCCGCCCGCGGAAATGGCTTCGATATCGTGGCCCAATGCCTTGACGGTTTCGACCATCGCGTCGCACACGCGCGACAGATGCGCATAGTCGACACCCGAGCCGATATGCATGTGCAGCCCGACCAGTTTCAAGCCATACCGGCGGACAAGTTCCACCGCGCGCGGCACGTCGTCTAGCCAGATGCCGTGCTTACTGTGTTCGCCACCCGTGTTGGTCTTGTTGCTGTGTCCGTGGCCAAAGCCCGGATTGATCCGCAACCACACGCGATGACCCGCGCGGGCATGACGTCCTATCCGCTCCAGCATATCGAGCGAACCGGCGTTGACCGTGATGCGATGCTCGATCACGGTGGCGAGCGTCGCGTGATCGATCAGATCGGCCGTGAACACCACGCCTTCAGGATCGCCGTCCGGCGTGAACCCTGCCGCCAGGCTGCGCCTGATTTCGCCGAGCGAGACCGCATCGACCATCGCGCCTTCGTCGCGCATCAGCTTGAGGATATGCAAATTCGAACAGGCCTTCTGCGCATAGCGAATCACATCGAAGCTGCGCAGTTCGGCAACACGTGTGCGAATGGTATCGGCATCGTAGACCCACAGCGGCGTGCCGTGCTGATGGGCGAGTTCGACGAGTTGGGGCGGATTGAATGGCGTCACGGTTGCCGGCTCTCAATGTCAAAGCGTTGATCTGCACGACATGATGCGGAAAACACGTCATTCAGTAAAATACCAATTCTTCGCGCATCCATTCATTCCTGATATATCTGTCATGGCACTCACGCACCGGCATATCGAAGTCTTCCGCGCCTTGATGACGGCCGGCAGCGTCACCAAGGCGGCAGAGATGCTCTTCACCTCGCAGCCCACGGTGAGCCGCGAACTCGCGCGCATGGAGCAAATCATCGGCTTTGCGCTGTTTGAACGCGCGGGCGGGCGGCTGCGCCCCACGCTGTCGGCGCTCACGCTGTTCGACGAGATCAAGCGTGCCTACGTCGGGCTCGAACGGGTGGCGTCCACCGCTGCAAGCCTGCGCGAATTCCACGGCGGCCAGCTTTCCGTCATCGCGTTGCCGGCGTTTTCGCATTCGATTTTGCCTGGCGCGTCGAAACGCTTTCACGACGCCCAGCCTGGTGTGAGCGTGTCGATCGCGACTCAGGAGTCGCCGTTTCTCGAAGAATGGCTGACAGCGCAGCGCTACGATCTCGGCCTGACCGAACACGGCGCGCCGCCGGCGGGCACGCGTCTGACGCCGCTGCTCGAAGTCGACGAGGTATGCGTGCTACCCGATGGACATCCGTTACTCGCCAAGCGCGTGATCGGGCTGAAAGACTTCGCGAATCAGCCGTTCATCAGCTTGTCGCCGAACGATCCGTACCGGATTCAGATCGACGAAGCCTTCGCACAAGCGGGTATCGCGCGCCGCCAGGTGGTCGAGACGCCCACCGCGGTCTCCGTATGCAGTTTCGTGCGCCAGGGGCTCGGCTTGGCGATCGTCAATCCATTAACGGCGCTCGATTTCGTGGGCCGCCAACTGCATATCCGGCCGCTCGCCATGTCGTTGCCGTTTCGCGTGAGTGTGATTCATCCGGAGCATCGTCCGAGCCATCCGCTGGCCGGCGCATTCGTGCAGGCGTTGCAAAGCGAAGCCGCCGCACTGCGGCTGCAATTGAAAATGCACACGGGAAGCCGAAGCGGAAGTCGAACTGCGAGCAGAACCGCTCCGCAGGCTTAGAACTCGACCAACGCGAAATCGTCCTTGCCCACGTCGCAGAGCGGGCAGCGCCAGCCGGCCGGGACATCCGCCCAGCGCGTGCCCGGCGCAATGCCTTCGTCCGGCAAACCGGCAGCCTCGTCGTAGACCCAGCCGCAGATCACGCAGACCCATTGCTTGAAGTCGTCAGTCGAGGCGGCATGGCAGGCGGCCGGTGGCGGTGCATCGACCGCCTGCACTGAGGGCGTTTCATCGAGGCTCACCACGAGCGGCGCGGCCGTGCCGACGCCGGTCCCGGCGAGACGCGCCTGCAGGCTTTCCAGCAATCGCTGCGCTTCGGCCAGGGTCAGATCGATCCAGTACGGATCGCCAGCGCCGTCGTTCAGCCGCTCGGGAGAAAACTGGATTTCTACGGCAACGCCCTTCTTGTACATGGCAGATCGGAATATCGAGGAAGCCGGCGACATGCACCGGCATGGGCCGGAAGCGCCAGACCGCGGCTTCCCGCAAAGATCAGACGAATTGGTTCAACACGATGGCGGCGATCAGGCCGGCGGCGCCGATCAAGCCGAGCAATTGCAGCAGGGTGAGGGATTTACGCGATGCGGTAGAGATTTGTTGCGTGGTCACGGGCAAGTCTTAAAAGTCGGAAAAAGCGAAATGGTACACGGATGTGAGGACGGTTCATGCCGATTAGCGCAAACCTTCGTGAATCCGCTGCCATTATCGCCGCCCCGCGGGCTCTGGATTGCCTACCGTGCGGAGATGGACTAATTCCCCTCGACGGGGAACGTTTGCTTACGAAACCGCGGTCGCGCCGGTCTGTTCGGACACCGCCGCTACATCCGAGGCGTGCGATCAGCTTTCGTCGCGAGCCACAAGCCCCGAGCGGCGCTGCACGCCCCACGCCCGTCCGCCTCGCAGGAAGTGCAGCCATCCAAGCGCCGCGCCGGCATGCCGCACCAGTTGAAACGTGAACGGCTCGGCAATCGCCGCGAGCATCGCCATCCACAGGCTGGAGCCGGTACGCTCGCCGGTCCAGCGCCGGTACAGATGGATGCTCCACAGATAGAACGCGAGGTCGATTGCGGTTTTCAGGCCGATCACGCTAAAGATCGACAGGACAATCGCGCCATGCCCGCCGAACACAAACGCGAGCAGCAACGCAAACGCGGTCAGGCCGTAGATCGGCTGCATGGTGTCGATCGCCTTGACCGGCAGCATCAGCATGCCGAGCGTGCCGTAGCGCGGATTGCCGGTCATGTCGCGGTTCCAGTACTGCGTCTGCAGAAAGCCTGCAAACCAGCGGCGGCGCTGGCGCAGGAAGCTGCCGAGGTTATCCGGCGCGTCGGTGTGGGCGTGCGCGTCACCGACCACACGCACGTCCCAGCCAAGGCCGTGATCGACCGAATAGCGGCGCAGCCGGTGAATCAGCTCATAGTCTTCGACGAGGCACGCGGGATCGAAACCACCCACGTCGACCAGCGCGTCGCGCCTGAACGATGCGAAGGCGCCCGAAATCAGCAGCAGACTGTCGGCACGCATCCATGCAAAACGGGCGATGAAGTTGCGCATGTACTCGTACGTCTGGAACCACTCGAACACGCGGCCCGACACCGACTTGCCGCAAACCGGCACCAGAATGCCGGCCGCGGCGACCAGCTTCGGCTCGCTAGCGAAAGCGGCACGCATGGCGTAAGTGGCGTCGTCGTCGAGCAATGTGTCGGCGTCAACGGTCATGACCGTGTCCGTGGTCATCACCGTGATCGCGGCATTCAGCGCACGCGCCTTGCCGCCGTGCGGTACGCGCAGCCAGAACAGATTCGGGTAGAGCGGGCTCGGTGCGCTCAGCACGCCTTCAGCGGCCGCGACGAGGCCAAAACGTTCGGTGAGCAGTTCGCGGGTCGAGTCAGTGGAGCCGTCGTCGGCAATGACGATCTGCGCCGGACCATGCGTTTGCCGCAGCAGCGCGGCGAGGGTCACCGGCAGCACCGCCGCCTCGTTATGCGATGCGACGATCACGCCCATGCTCGGCAACACGCGCTGATCGTAGTCGGCTTCGAGCGGCGGCGTACGCAGCATCAGCGGCAGCGTTTTCCACGTGACGAACGCGAGCAGCAACGTGTCGTACACCACGTACGCAATCCCCGTCGACCACGCCAATGCGCCCTGCAAAAAGAAAGCACGCGCGAACAGCAGCAGCCACAGGACCACCACACTCAAATGAATCAGCGTGCTCAACGGCGTCGTGCGGCGCGGCACGATGCGCGGCGACGCGAGAGCAAGCGCCTGTTCCAGGGTCTTCTTCAAAATGACTGCCGAGTCCTATGGTGTTGCGGTTGATAGAGAGGCCAACGGGATGCGCTTACGGCAGCATGCGTTTCAAAACCGACTTGCGGTCGATCCACTGATGCTTCAGCGCGCCGCCGATATGCATGGCCAGCAGCGCATAAAGCGCGTAACCGAGCCACGTATGCAAAGCGCCGAAGCGGTCATGCAAAGTCTCCTTGTACGCCGGATCGAGATTCATCACGTAGCCGATACGCGGCCAGGGAACCAGATTGAACAGGCTCATGGGGTGCGTGGCCGCGTCTTTCCACGCGGAATCGTGCAGCCAGCCGGACAGCGGCAGCGCGATCATCAGCAGGTACAGCAGGAAATGCGCGACGTGCGCGGCAATTTTTTCCCATGACGGAAACGCATGCGGTAAAGGCGGCGGCTTGTGCGACACGCGCCACAAGATGCGCATGAGCGCGAGGCCGAGCACCGTGATGCCGATCGACTTGTGCGTGTCGATCACCGGACGCACCCAGTCGTCCGGCAACGAATCCGCGCTCAGACCGAGCACCACGTTGCCGATCATCAGCAGCGCGATGATCCAGTGCAGCGCCATGGCCATGCGGGTGTACCGCGATGGCAGCGGCATACCGGTCGCATCGGTCAAGGAGTCGGCGTGAGTGTTCATGAGTCGTTCCATCCGCACAGGCAATGTTGTGAAAGCTGTTTGAAAATCCGGCCATGCCGGCGCACGCGCAGGCGCGCCACCGTTTAGGCAAACGCCTAAGTGTGCCGGTTTATTCCATCAGACGTATACCAGCAGGTTTCCAATTATTTCGTGGTGGACCTTACCGATACGTAAGCGGCAGTCATCGGATAGCGCTATTGTGTCGGCAACGTCAGCTCCCGACTTCCAACTCGCTCATGTCTTCCCGCTTCAACGCCGCCTTCACCGCCCTGCTCGCCGCCGCCCTGTTCGGCGCAACGACGCCGCTCGCCAAAGCCTTACTCGGCTCGCTTTCGCCGTTCCTGCTTGCGGGACTGTTCTACCTGGGCAGCGGCACCGGCCTTGCCATTGTGATTCTGGCGCGCCGTCTGAAAGACCGCGCCGCGCGGCAGCCGGCCGATCACAGTCACTTCCCGTTACGCGAAGTGCCGTGGCTGGCCGGTGCGATCGCGGCCGGCGGCGTCGCCGGGCCCGCGCTGCTCATGCTGGGCTTGCAGACGACGCCCGCCGCCACCGGTTCGCTGCTACTGAACCTGGAAGGCGTCTTCACCGCGCTGATCGCATGGGTCGTGTTTCGCGAGAACGTCGATGTGCAGGTGTTCCTCGGCATGGTCGCGATTGTCGCGGGCGGCGTAGCGTTGTCGGGGCAGCCGGGCGCGGTAGGCCTGCCGGCCGGCACGCTGTTGCTGATCGGCGCGTGCGCATGCTGGGCGATCGACAACAACCTCACTCGCAAGGTGTCGACGCACGATGCGATGTTCATCGCCTGCATAAAAGGACTCGTGGCCGGTTCGGTGAACGTGGCGCTCGCGCTCACCCTCGGCGCGACGTGGCCGAAAGTGCCGACCGTTGCGCTCGCCATGCTCACGGGCTTCGCGGGTTACGGCGTGAGCCTCGTGCTGTTTGTTGTCGCGTTGCGCAATCTCGGCACCGCGCGTACCGGTGCTTACTTCTCGGTCGCGCCGCTGTTCGGCGTGACCTTGTCGTGGCTGCTGTGGCCGGAGTTGCCGCCGCTGTTGTTCTGGGTCGCCGCCGCGCTCATGGCGCTCGGTGTGTGGCTGCACATCCGCGAGCGTCACGAGCACCCGCACACGCACGAGCCACTGGACCACACGCATCGTCACCGGCACGACGCGCATCATCAGCATGAGCATGATTTCGCGTGGGACAGCGACGAACCGCACACGCATCCGCACCACCATGCGCCCATCACGCACACGCACGCGCATTTCCCAGATATTCACCACCGGCATACACATTGATTTCGCGGCCGGGCGCGCTGCGCGGGCGCTTGCCGCGCTGCAAGACAAATATCTTTGTGAAACAGATCAGGCGATAGGTCGATTCAATTGGCATCGACGCTGATCAAGTCCTCTAATGGAACTCCTGTTGTTCGCCCTTCGTCCATCGACCCGCCTGCATCCTTGGAGAGACACATGTCACAGCCTGCGCCCAACGTAGACGAATTGGTCAGAAGTATTGCCGAGGAAACCAACACACCGGCGGAAACGGTCTCGAAGATGTATGCGGACACTTTGGCCAGCTACCGTAACGACGCGCGGGTGTTCGATTACGTGCCGCTCTTTGCCGCAAAGAAAGTCCGCGACCAGCTCCGCCACCATCCGGACAATAAACACTGACTCCTAACTGTCGCCGCCGCGGTCGCTGTTTTCGCGGATGATCTTCGCGATCAAAGCGTCGGCCTCGCTCGAAACGTTGTCATGCACACGCGTGCTCTGCACGGGCGCCGCTGTGTCGTTGCCGATCAGGTGACCGCTGCGCACGTGCGTATCCACTGATACCTGCATCGACAGCCCGAGCCGCAGCGGATGAGCGGCGAGATCCGTTGCATCGAGCGAAATCACGATCGGCACGCGCTGCACGACCTTGATCCAGTTGCCCGCCGCATTTTGCGAAGGCAGCATCGAGAACGCGCTGCCGGTGCCCGCAGAAAATCCCTCGACGCGGCCGCGATACACCACCTGCGACCCGTACACGTCCGACACGATCCGCACCGGCTGCCCCACGCGCATGCTGCGGATCTGCCCTTCCTTGAAGTTGGCCTCGACCCACAGACGCTCGAGCGGGATGATCGACATCAGCGCGAGTCCCGGACCGACCTGCTGGCCGATCTGCACGGAGCGTTGCCCGACGGTGCCATCAACCGGCGACACGATCGTCGCGCGTTGCAGGTTCCGATACGCGAGCCGCAGCTGCGCGGCGGCCTGTAGCACGGGGGGACTGGCCTCGATCGGGAACTTGCCGCCGAGCGCCTTCGCGGCGTCGAGCTGAACCTGCGCGGACGCGAGATTTGCTTGCGCCACCGCCACCGCTTCACGTGCGCGCGCCAGTTCTTCCGGCGACACGACTTCGACCGACGCATGGTCGCGCGCCGCCAGCGCGCGTTGCGCCAGCGCGAGTTCGGCGCGGCGCGCGTCGATCGATTGCACGTAAAGCTTGCGTGAGATGGTCGCGTTCGCGACCTGACGCACCGCCAGCGTCAACTGCGCCTTCGCCTGCGCGAACGCGGCCGCCGCCTCCGTATCGTCGAGCTTGACGAGCGTCTGACCGGCGCGCACCTGGCGCGTGTTGTCCACCAGAATATCGGTGACGGTGCCGGGAATCTGCGCGGCGATCTGCACGATATTGCCGGCGACATATGCATCGTCGGTCTCTTCGTAGAATCGCGCGCTCATGCTCCAATAGGTCAGCCACGCCACGCCGGCGAGCGCGACCACGCCGAAGAAGACTGCGAATCGGCGCCGGCGCGTCGCCCGCTTGGGGTCCTGCGCGCCGCTCGCGGTAGTTGCCTGGTTCGCGGCCTCGTCCGGCGTCCACCCGGCGGCCTGCTGTGCCTGTTTATCGTTGTGCATTCAATCGAAGTGAGTATCCGTAACGCGTGCGTGAGAGAGAAAGCCCTGCTGAGTATGAGAGATTGGTGCACCAGGCACCTTGCGTTCGTCGAAGCCGCCACCCAGCGCGCCGACCAGCGCGACCTGCAACATGCGGCGGCGGCCCTGCAAATCGACCTGCTGCGCGCGTTCGTCGAGTAGCGACAAATCGGCCAGCGTCACGTCTTTCTCCATACCGATGCCACGCCGATGGCGCTCCTCGGCAATCGCGACAATGTGCGTGGCCGCCGCCACCGCGCGGGTCTGCTCGGTGGCGAGCCTGTCGACCGTGCGTAACGACGTGAGCTGGCGCGCCACTTCGCCGAGCGCTTCGTCGACCGTCTTGTTGTACAGGCTCACCGCCGCGTCGGCGTTGGCGTAGTCGCCACCCAGTTGCGCGCGCAAACGGGTCCGGTCGAACACCGGCAACGAAATCGCCGGTCCGATCGAGCCGGTCATCGCGGCGCGCGTGAAGAGCGCGCCGGGCGTCAAAGCGGTCAGGCCGGCGAACGCCACCAGATTCACATCGGGATAAAACTGTGCGCGCGTCGCGTCGATGCTGGCCAGCGCGGCTTCCGCACGCAAGCGAGCAGCGACGATGTCGGGTCGCCGGCCCAGCAGATCGACCGGCAGTTGGGCCGGCATCGGCGCGTCGACTGTCGCGGCGAGCTGCGGACGGTGAATCGACAGACCCCGCTCCGCGCCGCGCCCCGTCAGCACACCGATTTGCAGCTCCGTCAGCGTGATGCGTTCGTCGTTGACCGCCTGCTGCGAGGCGAGGCGGCTGCGCTTGAGCGAGGCGTCGGCTGCATCGTAGGAATTGTCGATGCCCCGCGCGCCGCGTTCGCGCAACACGGCATCGACGTTATCCGCAGCCTGCTGCTTCTGCAGCAGAATGTCCTGCATCGCGAAGGCACGGTCGAGTTCGCAGTAAAGCGTCACCAGCGCGACGGTCAGCGTGAGGCGAGCCTGTTCCGCATCGATGCGCGCCGCGTCGCGCGTGGACAGCAGGCCGCGCGTCAGCGCCGCATTTTTGCCCCACAGGTCGAGTTGATAACTCAGGCCTGCGAACAATGCCGCGGGCGAGACCGTGGGATCGTTGAACAACTGCACGGGGATGTGCTGCCCGCCCACCTCGACGTTGGCGATGTTGTTCGGTTGCGGCAAACGCGTCTTGCTGACCGTCGCTCCCGCCGTGCCGGTGAGGCCGGTCAGTGAGCCGAACTGTTCGAGTTGCGCCTGCGCGGTGCCCACTCTTGCCTTGGCGATCTGCAAATCGGGATTGCTCTGCAACGCCTCGGCGACCAGCTCGTCCAGTTGCGGATCGCGATACCGCTTGACCCAATCGGGCGCGGGCCATGCACCGTTGGCGCCGGGCCCGATGGTTTGCGCAAGCGCATCGGCGGACGGCTCGAGCGGTTTGACATTCGCGTGCAGCCCGGCATCGCTGACGCAGCCGGTCAGCGCCGACGCGGCCAGCAGCAACGGTAGTACGCGTTTCGTGACAGATTGCATAACGCGCATCACGAGTGGTGGCCGCGATGCAAGACGCCGTCTCGCGCGGGTGACGCGACCACCGTGCTGTGCGCCGCCTGAGCGGCCAGCCGCGGACGCGTCTGTGCGAGCGGCCCCATCCGGCCGAACAGTCCATCCCAAACACCAAGCGCGATGGCAGTCAGCTTGGCCAGCTTGCCCTGTTCCAGCAGCACGATCTGGACGATCTGCCAGAGCGTCAGCACGTTCGGCACGACGGCGACCGGCAAACGCAATCCATATTGCAGCGCCAGCTGCATCGCGTTGCGCGCACTGTAATAGCGCCGGAAACCGGCATGATTCATCGTGGTCAACTCGAAGGAACCCCATTTGTGACGGCGCCGCGCGCCGATCCGATGCGACAACACCAGCGACGGCACCACATACAGCGGCACATTGCACAGCAACGCGCGCAGGCAATATTCGGTGTCGACGTGATCGATAAAAAGCGTCTCGTCGAAGCGGCCCAGCCGCGCGAACGCTTCGCGAGAAATCACGCAGCCCGACGAGATCAGAAACGCGCAGCGTTGCAGTGCCGCGCCTGGCTCGACCTGCAGCCGTCCAACCGATAACCCGCTCGTAGTCAACTCCGGCAGGAAGCGTTGATCGTTTTCGTCGAAGATACGCGGCCCGGCCATGAATGCCTGGCCGCTCATCGACGCACACCGGTCGCGCATCACCGCGAAGTAGCCTTCAGGCACCTCGGAATCCTGATCGAACAAGGCCACCGCGTCCACGTGCTGCTCGAACAGCGCGCTCAGGCCGCAATTGAATGCGCCTGCAATGCCGTGGCGGTTGCCGTAGTGCAACAGCGTCACGCCCGCGTCGCTCAGCATCGCCGCCGCGCGTGCGTCCGGCAACGGCGAGTTGTCGACCACCAGCAGACGGTCGCACGCCGAGCGCATCGCCACCGCTCGCGCAACCTGCTCTTCGCTCGGATGAAACAGAATGATCAATGCGCCCAGAATCGTCATAGGTGCTCCTCAGTGACCCAAGGTCATCGCCGCGCCGCGCTTCGGGCGGGTCAGCCACATCATGGCGGCGAGCACGAGGCAGGTCATGCTGGCCATCTGGAACATGTCGCCGGTCGCCATCATGTAGGCCTGCTGCTGCACGATATGGTGCAAGGTGCCGACTTCGCGCACCCCGTCGATACCCATGCCATGCAAACCCTGCACGAAGCGCTGCGTGTTGCCGGACGATGCCGTCACCGACTGCGCGACGACGTCGTAGTGATACAGCGCGCGGTTGTCCCAGAGCGTGACGCTCATCGCCGTGCCGAACGCCGCCGAAAGCGTACGCAGAAAGTTCGACAGGCTGGACGCCGCCGCGAGCTTGTCGTCGGACACGCGTGAGAGCGTGGCGGCCGTCAGCGGAATGAAGAAGCACGGCAAGCCGATGCCCTGGATCAGACCCGGCGTGATGATCTGCGTGAACGTCATGGTCAGCGTGAAGTGCGCGTCCCACCACAACACGGCGGCGAACACGAGAAAGCCGAACGTAGCGAGTACGCGCGCGTCGAAGCGCGCCGCATGTATGCCGACCAGAATCGAGAACACCAGCGCGAGCACGCCGAGCGGCGCTGTGGCGAGTCCGGCTTGATAAGCGGTGTAGCCCATCACGGCCTGCAGCCACAGCGGGAAGATCACGCCGACCACCGAGAAGCTCATCATGCCAAGCGAAATGATCAGCACACAGAACGAAAACGTGCGGTCGCGGAACAGGCTCAAGTCGATCACCGGATGACGTTCGCCCGCCTCCCAGATCAGCAGCGACACGATTGCGAGCGCCGCGACGATCGCCATCGTCAGGATCAACGGCGAGTCGAACCAGCCGCGGTCGTGACCGAGGTCGAGCACGGCCTGCAGCGACCCCACACCCACGACCAGCAGCAGGATGCCGGGCAGATCAATCGGCGCGGCCTTGCGGTTGGGTGCCTCGCGACGCAACAGCGTCATGCACACCGCAAACGAAAAGATGCCGATAGGCAGATTGATCAGGAAGATCCACGGCCACGAAAAGTTGTCGATGATCCAGCCGCCCACCACCGGTCCAAAGATCGGCGCGAGCAGCACCGTCATCGCCCATAATGCGAGCGCCACTACGCGCTTGTCTGGTGGAAAGGTGCGCAGCAGGATGGTTTGCGAGAGCGGCACCATCGGACCGGAGAATAGGCCCTGCAACGCGCGGCACACCACCAGCACGTGAAAGTCTCCCGCCACGCCGCACAGCAGCGACGTCAATGTGAAAAGAATCACCGCGCCGAGAAACAGCCGCGTTTCGCCAAGGCGCAGCGATAGCCAGCCCGTCAACGGCACAGCGATGGCCGCGGCCACGGAATACGAACTGATGACCCACGTACCCTGGCTATTGGACACACCCAGGCCGCCGGAAATAGCGGGCACGGCAACATTGGTCACAGTCGAATCCAGCACTTCGATAAACGTGGCCAGCGACAGTGCGAACGTCAGCAATGCGAGCCGCGCGCCGCGCAGGTTGCGCGCTCCGCGATGTGCATCCGGCCCCATCGCGGCGCCGCCCGCCACCGGCGTTGTGGCGCTCATGCGCTTTGCCCGCTGTTTGTCAATGCGGGGAGCAGCCTGGACACGGGCCGGTGAGTGACGTATTGCTCTCGCATGCCGCCCGGCATGAACCCTTCGATATAACGCGCGGCCGCCTCGCAGCCATCCGGCGACGCCGCCAGCCTGTCCTGCATGCGCACGCACTGGAGCGCGATCGACGGATTGCCGAGCACGTGACCCAACGCGCGCGCCAACGCGCGCGGCTGCAGAGGATCGTCGAGCCTAACGCCACAACCGCTGGCAACAACGCGCTGCGCGTTATCGAACTGGTCGTGCGCAAACGGCGTCACGACTTGCGGAATACCGGCCTCGTAGGCAAGCGCTGCCGTGCCGATCCCGCCGTGATGCACCAGCGCCCGGCAGCGCGGCAACAGCGCCTGGAGCGGAACGTAGCGGCGCTTGAGCAGCGAGAATTGCGCGTCCGCCTGCGCGATACTCGCTTCAGCAGGTGGTGCATCCGGTGTCAGAAGAATGCCGCGCAGGCCGCGTTCCAGTAGCGCCGCGCGCACCGCCGATTCATACTGCGCGTGATCGACCAGCGTCGAACCCGCCGTGAACACCACAGGCCGCTCACCGCTGTCGAGGAACGCTTCGAGTCCAGCATCGGTAGCTTGCGCGTTGGTGTCGTTAAAGAGCGGAAATCCGCTCGCGCGGTATGGCGCCGGCCAATCCGGTTGCGGTTGCGCGAACCATTCGGGAAAGAGGCAGAGCACCCCATCGGTTGAATGCAGCCACTGGCCGAAAATGCGCTTCGCCGGCGCGAGGCCGAGCTCTCCACGCAGCGCATTGAGCGCCGGGCCGCAGACCTTGTCGAGTGCATACCGCTCGATCAGCCGCATCAGCGCTACCTTCACTGCGAGCGGCAAGCCGCGTGGAATGGTGAGCCGCGGATGAGTGGGCGGAGCGAGCGCGGACAGCAACGTGGACGGCGACACCTGAACCGACACGAACGGCACACGATACAGCTCCTGCATCAGCCGCGCGGAAAAAGCCCACAACGTGCCCACCAGCACCGTATCGTCATCCGTCAACGCGGCAAGCGTGTCGAAATGCGGCCGTAGCGTCGGCGCAATTACGGCCCACAAGGTTCGAAACGACGTGCGCGGATGCCATAGCGCCGGATTCGCCATCGCCTCGGCATACTCCTCGGCGGTGCCGATCGGCACGAAGGTGAATCCCTGTCGCCGGGCGGCGTCCGCGAACGGCGGATGCGTGCAGAACACGATCTCGTGCCCGCGAGCGGCCAGCGCGGCGCCGATGCCGAGCAACGGATGCACGTCACCCGCCGAGCCGATCGCGGTAATGATGACCTTGGTCATGGCGCCCGCTTCAGAAGACGCCAGGAATCAACGCGGCGACATCGCGCCGATACTGCGTGTAGGCTCCGCCAAAGTAGCCGGTCAACCAGCTTTCCTCCACGCGAACCTTATAGGCAAGCGACGCAAATATCATCAGCAGCCCGGCCACGCCGCGCCACTCCGCGCCGATCAGCACGGCACCCGCGAGCGCCAGCAGGCAACCGGTATAGATAGGATGCCGTACTAGCCCATACGGGCCGCTGCGCACCAGTTCGTGTCCTTCTTTCAGCGTCACCGAGACGCTCCAGTTCGTGCCGAGATGCAGCCGCGCCCACACCGAGAACGCGAGGCCGGCCAGCAACACGGCGAGGCCGGCGAGCTGCAGCGGCCCAATCGCGTTCAGATCGAAAGACCACGCCGCCGCGTGCGCATCCGGCAAGATGATCAGCGCGCCGCCGGCTATCAACGGAATCGACTGCAACGTGCGGGAGAACGACGCTTCTTTGCGCGCGGTCTGCTTGACCTGGTTCGACGTCGCGACCCAATACACCAGCCAAAGGGCCCACGGTACAACGATGGCGATACTCTGAGCAATATTCACGGTAGTTCGACCTGTTGAAACGAGTGATCGGCAGCGGACTGCAATGCGGCGTCCACGATGGCTCGCGGCCCGAGCGGCAGGCTGGGCGAACGCGCTGTCAGCGCGTCGAGGCAGTCGAGCGCCCGGCTTGAGGCCTGCACCGGCGCGGGGCCGAAGTAATCGAGAATGGCCGTGCGAACCTGGCGCAAGGCAGGCCGCCCTTCGAGGTCAAGAAAGTGGCCAGCCTGCTCGATCGTGGCGAACTCCGCGCGCTTCAGATGCGCGCTCAACGAGCGGGCGTCATCGGGTGTGGTGTACTCATCGAGTTCGCCGTTGAGGAACTTCAGCCCGCAGTCGATGTTGCGGAACTCGTGCAGATAATCTTCCGGACGTATCGCCAGAATCTGGTCGACGTGAAACGCCACCTGCTCCTGCTCGTCGCGCGGCAGCGTCGACAGATAGCGGTAGTTGTAGAGCTTCATGATGCGCGGAAGATGACGGCCCACGGTATCGTTGAGCAGTTGCGCGGCTTTCAGGTTTTCGCCCGCGGCGATGTAGTCGCGCGCGGCGGTCACGTACGCCGTCATCGCGTCGTTGAGCCGCGGCGAGAACGACGCGATCACGGCGCGCCTGACGCTGGTGCGCGCCCGCGACAACGCCAGCAGCGACGCGACGCCGCCCCACGACACCGACAGCAGGAAGCTCGGCTCGAATACGCCGATCAGATGCAACAGGATGTCGACTTCATCGTCTTTGGTGAGAATGAAGTCGCAGTCGTTATGAGCTTTCGATTGCCCTGCATAGGGCAAATCGAAACAGATTGGGTTGTAGCGTTCGCCGAGGTATTTGATCGTCTGCCCGAACGACGCAGTGGTCGCCAACGCGCCATTGATCAGAATGACACTCTCGAAGGCCGGATCGAATACGTGACGTTCAACGTAGACTTTCAGGCCCGCGGGCAGCGGAACAAGGAGTTTTTCGATGGGCATGGGCGTATTCGCAAGCACTTGCACTAAGCAGGTGCGTACCGATACCGCGCCCGCCTGCGCGGACGCCTTGCGGCCGTACTGCCGGAGAATCAGGCCCATGCGACTTGCCCTTGCAGGTCAAGTCAGATCCCCCACAGCCGCTGCTGCATCGAGGCACGCACACTCTGTGTGATACGTGCCGGCTCTCCAGGTCACGCGCCTGAGTCCAGGCGAGTTTCAATCGAGCGTTCGATGCCTCGTAATATTTCTTATAGAATAAATTTGAAAGCGTTGCTTCAACATCTATCGCACGCTATTCGTTGACCCCAGTCTGCCATCGCCGCGTGAAGGCTACGTGTCAAGCTAAGGTAGCGGAAGGTTTTTTAACACATTTCAAAAATAATTTCTAAAAAAATCCTAGATCATGCATTCGACATAGACGGGGAAATTCGTCATGCGATGGATCGCTTGAACGACTGACTTCATCATCCAGCGTCACTGCGGCTGCGCCTACGCGCGTTAGACCATGAGGCCACGCACGAGCGTCGCGAGCCGTGCCACCAACGCATCGGCGTTCTGTGGCTTGATGCCTGCGTAGCCGAGCATGAAACCGTTGTAGTGCGCGGCGTCCCGTTCGGGGTGATGGCAGAAGCCACTCAGTGCTGAGACATGCAAGCCGTGCTCGCGCGTGGCGGCGCTCACGTCCTGATCGCATAGCGGCGCGTCGAGCCGTACAGTCAGATGCATGCCGCCGCTGTCCGACGAGATCGTCACGAGGTCACCCATGTGCCGCTCGATCGCTTCCACTAGCGCGCCTCGGCGTTGCTGATAGAGACGCCGCATGCGCCGCAAATGCCGCGCATACTTTCCACTCTCAATGAAATCGGCCAACGCGATCTGTTCGGCCACGCGTCCTTGCCGCGCGATCTCGCTGAGCGTCCCCTCGACCTGCGCGGCGAGATGCGCCGGCACGATCATGAAGCCCATGCGCAGCGCCGGGAACATCGTTTTGCTGAAGGTGCCGAGATAGATCACCGGCGTGTGCTCCGCCAGCCCCTGGATCGACGGTAACGGCGGACCGCTGTGGCGCAGCTCGCTGTCGTAATCGTCTTCGATGATCCACGCGCCGCGCGCCCCCGCGTTCTCGATGATCGACCAGCGCCGCTCCAGGCTCAGCACGCTGCCAAGCGGATACTGATGTGAAGGCGTGATGTAGATGAGGCGCGGCGGCGTGTCCTGCCAGTGAGCGGGTGTTGGCGCCATGCCTGCGGCGTCGATGGGAATAGGCACGAGGCGCAAACCGGCGGCCAGGAACGCGGCTTTCGCGCCGTGATAGCCAGGGTCCTCGACCCACACGCTGTCGCCCGGATCGGCGAGCATGCACGCGCACAGATCGAGGCTCGCCTGCGTGCCGGCAGTGATGAACACCTGCTCGGCAGAACAGCGCACGCCCCGCGAGACGCGCACATATTCGGCAATCGATCGGCGCAGCGCGGGATGCCCCGAGTTGTTGCCGTAGCCCAGTTCGCTGGGCTCGACGGCGCGCCAGGCGCGTTCCATCGAGGCCCGCCATTGCCCGAGCGGGAATTCGTCGAGTGCGGGCACGCCGGGACGAAACGGCGTAGGCTCGTCGGGATTCGAGCGTTCACGCGGCAGGTCCGTAGCGCGGCGCGACAAGCTGTTTGCGGTCGCGCCCGGCCTGCCGGTTGAGGACGATATCGCGGCACCCGCGCCGCTCACCATGCTGACGATTGAACCGTGGCGGCTCGCCGTGATGAAACCCTCTTCCGTGAGCCGTTCGTAGGCGTACAAAACCGAGTTGCGGGCAATGCCTAGTTGCTCGGCAAGCGCGCGGCTCGCGAGGAGACGGCTGCCGTGATGAATGTCGCCGTCGAGAATCGCGCGGCGCAGGCTCTCGTACAGCAGGTCTTGCTGCGTGAGCTTGCGCCCACCCAAAGCACGCTCGACATTCGACATCAACAGACCGTAGTCCAATTCGTGGCTCCAAAATTTGACTGCCTTGTGGAGCTAACAATGGTGCCACAATTTTCTTATGCTGATGGTTCGGGAGTTTTTACCACCGAAAATCGACAGAGAGAGGCCGGCACCATGAACACGCACGCACGAGGAACATCAGCCGAGCGGCCGGGCTATGGCCTCGCGGCAACGTGCTGTGTGGCAATGGCGTGCGCCGCGTATGCTTATTACGCGCTTGAACCGGCCGCAACGGCGCGGGCGACGCTGGATGCCTGTGTGCGCGAACGTCTCGCGCAGCGCAGCGAGTCAGCGAGCCCGGCTGCCGTCACCGCTGCAGACCGCGAGCAGGCGCTGAGCGCGGCGCTCTACGCCTGCTCGACTCAGCCTTAGCATCGGCGGCGCATTCTTTTGCCGCCATCACTTAACGAGGAACCGTGTATGTCCGACTCGATTCAAATCCGCTCCGTCACCCCTGGCGACTTCGACGCATGGCTGCCGCTTTGGGATGCGTACAACGCGTTCTATGGCCGCTCGGGTGAAACGGCGCTGCCGCGCGAGATCACGCAAATTACGTGGGAACGCTTTTTTGACGGTTATGAGCCGATGCACGCGTTTGTTGCTGAGCGCAATGGGCAGTTGGTCGGTCTCGTGCATTTTCTGTATCACAGGCATACGACGATGGCGGGCCCGACCTGCTATCTGCAAGACCTGTACACGCTTGAAAGCGAGCGCGGCAAAGGTGTGGGGCGCGCGTTGATCGAGGCCGTGTATGTGCGCGCCAAGGCTGATGGTTCACAACGCGTCTATTGGCAGACGCATGAAACGAATCAGACCGCGATGAAGCTTTACGATAAGGTTGCTGATCGGTCGGGGTTTGTGGTTTATCGCAAGGCGTTGTGAGGTTGAGTAGCGGTGGGTGAGGGTCACTGTCAAACACCGCGGCTCGTCACTACGCCGCTTGAAATGCAGAGGGGCCGCGAAACACAGACCCTCTGCCACAACTTCATTCCCAAACACATTTACCTGCTTACCGCAACGCTCCTTGCTAGAAGAACAATCCATCCGCCGTAGACTGGCTCGATCTCGACGAACACTTTTTCTCCTCGCTCGATCGCAATCACTGCGCGCTCAATCACCGGTAGCCAGACTGCCTCATTCCGCTGCTCACCACCCACCCCGGACAATAGAAGCGCTAAAGAGTCCCGATAGTCATTCGGCTCACTCGCCGAATCCCACAGATGGACTCTATCGACAATGTTCTGCTCGCGGAATTCATCAGCAACAAAGCGATCTACTCCTTCCGCAACTAGAGTAAAACGCTGCTTGGCTTGTCCACGGAAAAAAATGCTGACGCCTTTATCGTCCTCAGTAAAGGTGATTCCAGTGACATGCGCCTCCACAAAAGCAGACAAATCAATCATCGATGAGCTCCCGTCTGTCATTATTTACGAGGCCACGGCGAGTAAGGACGTCCGGGCTCCTCGCGTGCGCCCCCTGGCCACTCATGCACATGATCCACCTCGTTACCTTGATGCGGTTTGTCATAGTCGCGCTGCGGCAACCCATCCGCCCCGTATTCACGCCCCCGGCGCGGACCCTCAATCCAACCATTTGCTGGACCCTCATCGGGTGGATTTTTGGGCCTGTTGAAAGTTGGTCCGTTAAACAGATTGTTGAACCAATCCGGAACACCTCCCGAGCCCGGACTGCAACTCGGACCGGCCGGTGGAGGGGGCGGAAGGATCGGAATTGCCTGCAGCCCCGCCGGATCCCTGAACTGCACCGGATTCCCACCCACATAAGCATACGCGTTCGTCTGCCCGCTCGCGTAGCCTATCGCATCTTCACTGATAAACCTGCCGATGCCCGGGTTGTAATACCGATTCCGATAGTAATACAGCCCCGTCCCATCATTCTCCCGCCCGCTGTACTGCTGCGTATTCGGATCCGCCACACCCGTCTGGATCATCGCGCCATACGGCTCGTAGCTGTACTGCGTCTGGCTCTGCTGATCCGCATCCGTCAGCGCAATCACATTGTTGTTCGCATCGCGCAGCACATGCCTGTCCTGGCTCGCGTCATCCCCAATACGCCGGAACGTCAGCTCATCCGGCCCGCCGGCCTGATACGGCGAAAACACCCGGATCCGCTGTGACCAGTCGCCGTCCGGCACCATGAAGTTCAGTTCGTCGCCGAGCCAGGTCGTCTGCATCCGGTGGCCATTCACCGTGCGATCCGTACGCCGGCCGAATGCGTCGTAGCTGAAAACCGCCGTCGTGCCGCCACTAATCTGGCTCAGCAGATTCTGCTCATTCCAGCCGTACTGATTCACGCCGTCGCTGGCGAGATTGCCGTTCAGATCGTATGACAGCGCCTTGCCGGCCCAGCGCGTCAATTGATTCGCCGCGTTGTACTGCGCGTCGTTCACCGCCTGAGGCAGGTTGACCTTTGCAAGACTGCCCCCCGCTTTCGTCCGCCGCCCTGCCAGGTCGTAGCCGTAAGTCAGATCGCCAAACACGCTTCCATCGGCGCGCTTGTAGGTGATGCCCGTCAACTGGCTTGCCGCGTCCCATGCGTAATTTGCCGTCATCCCGTTGGCAAACGTAGCCTGACTGAGCCGCCCAAGAGCATCGTACGTGTAACCAAACCTGCGTGGCGCTTCGTCATTCACCACATACTCGATCTGGGTCACCTGATGTTCAGCGTCGCGACCGTAGTTCACCGTTGCACGATCCATGTCGATGCCGGCCAGATCGCGCGTGTCGGGCGCATAGCGATAGGTCCACAACCCCTGGATAGTCGGCACATCCGATGTTCGGATCAGCTTGCCGCTTGCGCTGTCGTAGTAAAACGAAGTGTCGACCTCCTTCTGGTTCCGACCATCAACGGTCGGAAAGAGGTCGCGTATGGCTTGCAACTTATTGAGCGCGTTATTCCAGCCGTATATCCAGCTTCGGGCCGGCAGTGCTCCCGCCGCCGTCTGGAAGTCCATCTGCACCGCACGTCCAGCCGTGTCGTAGTTGTAGGTCGTTACCTGCCCTTTACGATCGGTCACCGTCGCGATCTGCCCGGAGCTGTTCCATGCATACGTTTCAGTATGACCCAGAGGATCGGTTTTGCTCACCGGGCGGCCAATCGCGTTGTACGTGTAGCGCGTTGTCACGCCCTTCGGATCGGCCTGACTGAGCAGGTGACCATTGCGGTCCCAGGTGAAGTGGCTCACCCCGCCGGTTGCATCGGTGACGTCCGTGGTCCGGTCCAGCGCGTCGATCGTGCGCTGCGTCCTGTTGCCCAGCGGATCCTGCAAGGCGGTCACACGGCCCGCCGCGTCGGTCGTGAACTGCGTGGTTCTGTTCAGCGGATCAGTCACGCTCGTCAGATCCGCGCCCGTCCAGCCATACTTCGTCACGCCCTTCAGTGCATCCGTGACCGTCAGCGGACGCCCCTGAGCATCGTTCGTCCACGTCGTGCGGTTACCCATCCGGTCGGTCGCCGTCAGCAGATTGCCCTTCGTGTCATACGTGTAGATCGTGCTCACGCCGCGCTTCGGGTCACCCGCCTGCGCTTCGGTCAGCAACTGGCTGTAGCTGTCGAAGGTGCGCGTCACCAGCGTGCCGTACTGGTCGGCCTCTCCGGTGCGGTTGCCATTCGCATCGTACGCATAGGTGTACTGGCGATCGGTTGAAGTGAGGTTCGTCACGCGTCCGTTGGCGTCGCGCGTGAAGGTCTGCCCCTGGGCGATCGGCTGATCCGCAGGGTAGGTATTGCTCACCACCCGGCCGCTTGTGTCGAACACCACGCGCCGGATGCTGCCGCGCCTGTCCGTCACGTCGGTCTGCGTGACCCTGCCGTCCGTCACGGTATAAGCGAAGCGGAACGTGCTGCCGTCGGCCAGGGTCTGGGCAATTACCCGGTCGCTGTCGTCGTAGGTACTTACGACCTGCTGGTTGCCTTCGGGGTCGGTCACGCTCACCAGTCGGCTCTTCGTGTCCCAGCCGTACTTCCACACGCCACCACCTGCGTCGGTCACCTGCGTGAGGCGGTCCTGGCTGTCATACTGGTAGTTCACCTGGCGGTTCAGCGGGTCGGTGACGCGCGAGATGAGCGGCGTGCCGCGCGCACCGACGATCGACGTGAACGCCAGTGCCCGTCCGTTGGGACTGGTCATGCTGATGATGGCGCCGGTACTGCTGTCCCGGCTGATCGTGATCGTGTTGCCGTTGCGGTCCTGCACACGGGTCAGCCGGTACAGGCCGGCGTTCATCGTGAACTGCATGGTGCGGCCATCGCGCAGGGTGAGCAGCTTGGTCCCGCTGCCGGTAAGCGTGGCGCGGAAGTACTTTCCGGGGCTGGTCAGATCGTCCCAGGTCGCCGTGCTGCCAGTGCGAAGCGTGAACGGCACTCGGATGCCGCTTGGCAGATACAGCTGAACAAGTTGCCGCCGGTTGTTGCTGTCCGCGGCGCCTACCGTCAGATAGATGTCGTAGTTGAATGTCGCCCCGATGCCGAAAGCACCGGCCATCGGCCTGCCTGACAGATCGTAAGCACTGCTGCGATAAACGCGGGCCAGGTCCACCGCGACTGTGTCGGCGACATGCAGGTCATGTCCGACCAGATGAAACTGGCCTGTGTACAACCTCACAGGGTCGCCGCCGGACGTGCTGCTTCCGCAGCCTGCCGTCGCGTCACCACCACCACAGCTTCCGCTGCCCCCAGGTGGCCCGTCGATGCCATCGCCAGGCTTACCGCCCGTGACGTCGCCCGTTTGGTCGCCCGTGCCGTTGCCCGATTGTCCTCCAGTGCCGTCGCCATCCAGCGTGATGGTTTCGTCGGGTGAGAAAGGTTCGAAGGTAGTGCCCCCCGACGGCCCGGCACAATAGGCGGCGACCGTAAATGGCTCTCCGCAGGCATAGCCTCCCGTCTTGAAGGTGGCGCTCGCCGCCAGCAAACCGCAGCTTGGATCGGTCGGATAGGCACCATTGGACGCGTAGTCGCTGGAGCAGTCCGCGCGTGCATGCGGTGCCATGAACCACGACAGCAGCACGAAGAAAAACAGGACGAACGGACGCAGCAGCGCGCGACGCGCCGTCAGGGCATCGGTAACTTGCATGGGTTTCCCAGGTGAAAAAGAGAAGGTGTGCTTGACTAGCGCGAGCTGGTCGGGGTGGGAGCCAGCGCGGAAACAGGCGCTTCAGTGCTCAACGGATGCGAAGACGCCACCGTGCCGACTGGCGGGGTGGACGATACCGTCGCCTGCCGGCGGATCGCGGTGATATTGCCGGCCGAGTCGTAGTCGTAATAGGCCGTGGCGCCTGCGACTGAAACCGTCGTGAGCCGGCCCAGGGCGTCGTACCCGTAGGTGATTTCGTCCGCGTGGGCAGACATGGGCGACGTCAGAAGACACGCCATCACACTGCCACTCACGGCATGCCGTACGATGAGCCAATCGCTTCGGCGTAGAAACAAACTGTTCATCAATATCTCCAATGCATTTATCTGTAGTTTTTGTAGCCACACGGAAGATATCGAAAGCCAAATCGAATTTGCTGCAGCCCCATCCTCAATTGAAACGAGAAACGTCCCAAGCGCAAAAACAAAGGGCGCACCACCCAGTGCGCCCTTCGTCTCCCTGCTATCGCGGTACTACAACATCAACCGCCCACCAAACTCATTGCCAGGCCGAGCATCAGGCCTCCAGTTGCTCCAGCACCTTACCCTTGGTCTCGATACCAAGAAAGTGCACCGTCACCGCTGCAAGAAACGGCACGGCCGCGAGAATATAGAACGCCACCTGCAGATTCCCGCCGATCATCGTCTTTGACACGATAGCCGGCGCGAAGATCGCGGCCACCTTCAGCCACGCACCGCCCACGCCGCAACCCATCGCGCGGATGCTGGTCGGATAGAGTTCCGGCGTGTAGACATAAGCCGTAATGAACCCGCACGCGAGAAAGCCCAGCGAGAACGCACAGCACGTCGCCACTACATACACCGACGAGTCGTGCAAAACACCCGCCAGCAGCAACGAGATAGCACACGCCACGAACGACAGATTGATGATCGGCTTACGTCCCACCTTGTCGACCAGCAATGCGCAAGTCAGCGAACCTACCACGCCGAGCACCGAAGCGGCCACCGCCAGATTCAGCGCGAGTTGCAGCGGCGCGTGATACACGGTGCGGTAGATCGTCGGCAGCCACGTCGACAGGCCGTACTGAATGAAGCCGCAGGTGACCCACAACATCGCCACGGCGAGCGTGCGCTTCAGGTACGCCGGACCGAACAGGTCGCTCATGCGGCGCTTCGGATGGCGATTGGCCATCGCATCGAATTCGGCCGATTGAAGCACCGGTGGCAGCGGGCCTTTCACGGCGCGCTCAAATGCATGCACCGCAGCATCCGCATCGGCCATCCGTTCACGTTCGGCGAGCCAGCGCGGCGATTCCGGCACCAACTTGCGCAACACGAAGAACAGAATCAACGGCATGCCGCCGATAAAGTACATGGCTTGCCAGCCGAAACGCGGCACGATCCACGCGCCCAATGCATTCGAAGCAAGCAGGCCGACCGGAAAAACGATTTCATACAGGAGCACGAAACGTCCACGGCCATGCGCGCGGCTAATCTCGTTGATGTAAGTCGCGGCCACCGGCAATTCACCACCGAGCCCGAGACCCTGAATCACTCGCAAGACAAGGAACACGGCAAAGGTCGGTGCAAAGCCACACGCAATACTGGTAATGCCGATGATCCCCGAACTCAAGGCGATTGCCTTCACGCGACCGTTGCGCTCCGCATACCACGGAAAGACGAACGCACCGATCAGTTGTCCGACCGAACCCGAGCCGATCAGGAAGCCGATTTCCCACGGCGTCAGATGCCACTTCGCGATCAGAATGGGCAACGTAGCCGCGATCGCGATCACGTCGAAGCCGTCGAAGAACGTCGCGAGACCGATCAGTATGCGCGCGCGCACCTGCATCGCATTCTTCGGCATCCGTTCGAGCCGCGCGATGATCGAGCCCCGGGTCACGGGGCCTGATACACCGGCGCTGCTGCGGTCTCCAATAATATTATCGATGGTTCTCATGCCGTTGTGCCGTCCGTAGGTATGGTTAGGCAAGCGCCGTTGAGGCGTCGGTCAGGGTCGCAAGGTCGATAGTCCGGCCCTGGTTCATCCACTTGCGCGACAGTTTCAGTTCGCGCGGCGTATTGATGGCGATCACGCCGCGAATCGCGCTCTCTTCCAGATGGAACAGCGTGGCGCGTTTGCCCGCCAGATCGCCGCGCACTGCAAGCTGCGCATCGGCCGGAATGTCGCCGAGAATCTGCAGATTCACGTCGTACTGATCGGACCAGAACCACGGAATGTCCGCATACGGTTCAAATGTGCCGAGCAGCGCTTTGGCCACGGAGATCGCCTGGTTCTGCGCATTGGCCCACGATTCGAGGCGCACGCGGCGCTTGAGCCATGCACTCGGATGGTTCGCCACGTCGCCGCACGCGAAAATGCGCGGGTCGTCGGTGGCGCCGAAGTGATCGACCACGATGCCGTCGTCCACCTTCACGCCCGCGGCTTGCGCCAGCGCGGTGTGCGGCGTGAGTCCGATACCGGCGACCGCGAAATCGGCATCGAGCGTCGAGCCGTCCGCGAACGTGGCGCGAATACGGTTGGCGTCGTTGGGATGATCTTCGAGCTTCGTCAGCGAGGCTTTCAGGCGCACGTCGACGCCGTTCGCGCGATGCAGGTCGAGCAGGAAGCCCGACACCAGCGGCGGCAACGAGCGCGCGCACAGGCGCGGCGCTCCTTCCACCACGGTCGCCTCGACGCCGAGCTTGCGCGCCGTGGCCGCAACTTCCAGCCCGATCCAGCCGCCGCCCACCACCAGAACGCGCTTGCTCGCCCGCAACCGCTCGCCAAGTGCGACGGCTTCGTCGAGCGTGCGCAAGTAAGCAATGTGCGAGGTCGTCACGAGGGAATCCGGCAAACGGCGCGCCGCGCCGCCCGTGGCGATCACCAGGCGGTCGTACTGCACTTCGCGGCCCGACTGCGTGCGCACGATGCGCTGGTCGCGGTCGATCGCGGTCGCGCTATCCGGTTGCCACGCTTCGACGTTCAGCGCGTCGAAATCGTCGGGCTTCACGAGCCGCACGGTGTCGATATCCGCTTCGCCTGCCAGCACGGCCTTCGACAGCGGCGGGCGCTCGTACGGCAAGTGGACTTCGTCGGCGATCATCACGAGGCGGCCATCAAAGCCTTCCTTGCGCAAGGTCTTCACGACCCAGCCAGCCGCCTGACCGCCGCCGATCACGACGATCGTGCGCGGCGCTTCGAGTCCCGCATGGGCGGCTTGCGCCTTTGCAACAGCAGCGTCAGTCATTTTTACGCTCCGTCATGAACTTGCCCTCGGGCGCCTTGGCGTTCTTCTGGCGCCGCGTATTGCCGTCGAGGCCGCCGTCGATCGCCCATTCGGCGAATACGGTCGGACCCGGTTCGAAGTCGCGCGGCTGCCAGGCGGGCGTGAGCTGGTCTTCGTCGGCGTAGTACTCGATCAGGCCGCCGGCCGGGTTCTGGAAGTACCAGAAGTAAGCCGACGACACCGGATGACGCCCCGGCCCAAGCTGCGTGTCCCAGCCGCAACGGCTGATATGCATGCCGCCGCCGAACACTTCGTGAATGTCGCGCACCGTGAACGCCACGTGATTCAGGCCGCGTTTGCCGCCGGGCAATGCCAGCAGGAAGATGTCGTGATGGCCGCCGTGCGGCGCGCAACGCATGAACGCGCCACGGCCCGGATAACGGTCGGACATCTCGAAGCCGAGCAGGTCCTGATAGAACTTTTCCTGTTCGGCGAGGCAGTTCGTGAAGAACACCACGTGACCCACTTCGACGGGTTCCGCACGTTCGTAGATCGTCGACGGTTGATCGACGCGCAGCGTCTGGCCCCACACGTTCGAGGGCGAGCCGTGCACGTCGAGCGCACGCTTGCGCGTCACTTCAACGCGAACCGCCATGCCGTTCGGGTCGATACAGCCCACCGCGTCGGCGGTTTCGAAATGGCCAGGCTGACCGGCGAAGCGGCCGCGCAATTCGTCGAGTTCGGCCTGCGTCGCCACGCCCCACGTCACCTCGCGCAGCGTCGGGCCTGCTTCGAACGCGGGCGGCAGAGACGGATCGTTGGCGTCCACCACGAGAACCGTGCAGCCGTTCAGCGTTTCGAAACGCGCGCGCGTTTCGTCATGCGCGACTTCCTTCAGGCCCCAGTCCGCGAAAAAGCGGCGGCAGGTGGCGAGATCCGTCACGCCGTAGGTAATCTGTTCAATGCCGAGAATCGTCATAACTGCCTCTTGCCTAGTTCGCCCACGCCAGCGGCGCGTCGTTCAAGCCCCAGTAGAGGCTCTTCTGTTGCATGTATTCGCGGATGCCGAGACGGCCTTTCTCGCGTCCCATGCCGCTCTCTTTCCAGCCGCTGAACGGCGTCGAGATCGAGAACAGCTTGTAGGTGTTGATCCAGATGGTGCCGGCTTCGAGCGCGCGGGCAATCCGGTAGGCGCGCTTGTAGTCGCGCGTCCAGATGCCGGCGGCGAGGCCGAACACACTGTTGTTCGCTTCTTTCAGCAGCGATGCTTCGTCGTCGAACGGCATCGCCACCAGCACCGGGCCGAAGATTTCTTCCTGGCAGATGCGGGCGCTGTTGGTCAGCCCTTCGAGAATCGTCGGCTGGAAATAGGTGCCCGCTTCGCGGCCGTCGCCGACCGGACGCTCGCCGCCGCACAAAAGGCGTCCGCCCTCTTCCAGACCCAGCGCGACATAACGCTCGACGGTTTCGCGATGCGCCGCCGTGATCAGCGGACCCATCTGCGTGTGCTCGCGCGACGGGTCGCCCACGCGCAGCTTGCGCGCGCCTTCCGCGAGTCGCGCCATGAACGCGTCGTAAATCGAGCGCTGCACGAAGAGGCGCGAACCCGCGATGCACGCCTCGCCCGACGAGCTGAAAATGCCGTACAGCACGCCGTTGACCGCGTGATCGAGATCGGCGTCGTCGAACACGATGGTCGGCGACTTGCCGCCGAGTTCGAGCGAGACCGGCATCAGCTTGTCCGCGGCAATACGCGCGATGTTGCGGCCCACTTCGGTGCCGCCCGTGAACGACACTTTCTTCACGAGCGGATGACGCACCAGCACGTCGCCGATCACCGAGCCCTTGCCCGGCAGCACGCTGATCACGCCCTTCGGCACGCCGGCTTCTTCGCAGATGCGCGCCAAGGCCAGAGACGCCAGCGGCGTCACTTCAGCCGGCTTCAGCACCACGGCATTGCCGCCCGCGAGAGCCGGCGCCAGCTTCTGCGCGTCCGACGCAATCGGCGAGTTCCACGGCGTAATCGCGGCGATCACACCGATCGGCTCGTACAGGCTCATCGTTAGGTAGTCGCCGCGCGAGGGCGTGACTTCTTCGTCGAGCGTTTCGAGGCAGGCGGCGAAATAGCGGAAGGTGTTCGCCGCGCTCGCCACGAGCACGCGCGTTTCGCCGATCGGCTTGCCGTTGTCGCGGCGCTGCAATTGCGCGAGCGCTTCGTGGCGCGCCATGATCAGATCAGCGATGCGGTACAGAATCAGCGCGCGTTGATGCGGCTTCAGCCCCGACCAATCGGCTTTGCGCCAGGCGGCGTCCGCGGCTTCCACGGCATCGCAGGCGTCCTCGGCATTGGCCGTCGAGATTTCCATATTGACCGACTGATCCGCCGGATACAGGCTTTTGTACGGGTTGCCACGTCCTTGCCGCCATTCGCCGCCAATGAAAATGTCGCTGGTGGGCACGAGGCTGGTATCGAAGTGAGTCATGTCGGTCGTTCCGGTTTGCTTCAGCTAATGGCTTAAATCACGCAGCGTGCCGCGCGGTTGCGCAGCGCACGCATCGCGCTGTAAGCGGTCAATGCGGACGTCTTGGGGTTGTCCGGCAACGGCTTGCCGCACATTTCCAGCGACATCTCGCCGAATGCGCCGCGCGCCACGATGCGGTGCACGTTGCGCGTCACGTTCGGGTCGGCAATCAGCCGCACCTTTGTATGGTCCAGACCGAGGCCGGCCAGCGCGATCGTCGCGGCAACGTTGGCGTTCTTCGGATACAGGCGCGCCGCTTCGCGCGCGCTGCCTTCGAAGATCACCTTCTCTTCGTTCAATGTGGTCAGATCGCAGAGCTGTTCCGCGGGCGTGCCGAGCCAGCCGGTAGGCGGCTTGCGGCCCGTGTACAGCACCTCGTCGAGACCGCCGAGCTTGGCCGCGGCCAGCGCGTCCACCCCGCCGATCGCGCCGGACAGCAGCGTCAGCGTGGCGTCGCCTTCATCGGCCGCTGCGGCAAGCGTGTCGAGCAGCACCATGTCGGACAGCGCGCCGATCGACGCCACCGCGCAGTCAGTGCCGGCTTTCAGCAACGGCACAACGTGATCGACCAGCGCGCTATGTCCAGCGCATTCCAGCGCGAAATGCGGCTGGCTGCTCAACGCCGACACGGAGGCCACCACATCCACCGAGTCGCCCACTACTTCACGCACCGAAGCCATGTGACGTTCCGGCACGATCACGTGCGACACGCGCACGGTCGGATCAGCGGCGACCGAGCGGTACACCGCCTGGCCGATCGCGCCGAAGCCGATCATCGCGACGTCGACGGGTGCGTGATGCCCCGCGTAGCCGGGTTCATGCATGTTCAGGCTCCTGTGCCTTGACCGGCGGGCCCGCGAACGCGGTGGCGAACGAGCCGACCGACAGCATGTCGACTTCCACCAGCACCGGGCCGGTCTTCGCCATGCCTTCGCGAATGATCGCGTCGACCTGGTCGAGCGATTGGATGCGATAGTGCGTGAGCTTCAGGCTCTCGCAGAACTGCGCGAAATCCGGCTGGTGCAGATCGACATAGCAACGACGGCCGCCGTAGTGCGCGTCCTGAATGTTGCGGATCACGCCGTAGCACTGATCGTTCATCAGCACGATCATCACGTTGGCGTTTTCCTGCACGGCCGTCGCGAGTTCGCCGACGTTGACCATCAGACCGCCGTCACCGACGAGGCACACGGTCTTCGCCGCGCTCCCCGCGAGCGCCGCGCCGATGCCCATCTGCATGCCCTGGCCGATGCCGCCGCCGAGTGCGTGGACGCCCGCGCGCGGCGAGAAGATCTTCAGCATGCGGTTGCCCCACGTGCTGTTCGAGATCGTGACGTCGCGCACCCAGTTGTAGTCGCGGCCCACCGCCTCTTGGAGCGCATCGACGAGGCGCTTGTAGGGGCCGAGGCCCTTGCCCACATCGGCAACCGCGCTTTCACGCGCGGCGGCCAGATCTTGCGCGAATGCCGGATCGACCTGCAGGCGGCCTTCGAGGAGCGTCGCCAGTTCTTCGAGAACTGCTGAGGCGTCGCCGTGAATGAACATCTCGTTGCGGTAGCCGCGGTTATCGGCCAGCGCGTCGGCGTCGATGCGATACAGCGGCTGCGGCAGCGCGAGCTTGTACTTCAGCGTTTCATTGCCACGCAAACGCGAACCCACCACCACCAGCGCGTCGCACGTCTTGTAGAAGCTCTCGACCGACGCATGCACGTTGAACGCACCAAGCGTGGCCGGATGATCTTCCGGCAGCACGCCGCGGCCCTGCACGCTCGTCACGACGCCGAAGCCCAGCGCGACCAGGCGCTCGACCGCCTTGGTCGCGTGGCGCGTGCCGCCGCCCAACCACAAGAGCGGGCGCTTGGCCGTGGCCAGCGAATCGGCGAGTTGCGCGACGCGCTGACGGCAGTGCGTGAGCGTGGTGATGTGCGGTGCGCCCAGATCGGCGGGCCATTCGATTTCAGCGGCCTGAATGTCGATCGGAATCTCGACGCTGACCGGACCGCTCGGCGCGGTTTGCGCTACGCGCACGGCTTCGCGGATGGTCGGCAGGGCGGTGTCGACCGAGCGCACGCGGAACGCGGCCTTCGAAATCGACGACAGCATCGACAGTTGATCCGGTGCTTCGTGGATGTACGCGAGGTCCTGATCGAGGTATTCGGTTTCGATCTGGCCAGTGACGTGCAGCACCGCGGTGCCCGCCGTCAACGCTTCGACCATCGCGCCCGCCGCGTTACCCGCCGCGGTGCCGGTGCTCGTGAACGCGACGCCGAGGCCGCCGGAGACACGCGCGAGGCCGTCGGCCATGTTGACCGCGCCCGCTTCGCCGCGCGCGCCGACGTAGCGGATCTTGCCGCGGTTGTGGATCGCGTCGAGGATCGGCATGTTATGGATCGAGATCACGCCAAATGCGGTTTGAACGCCGCATTGCTCGAGAAAAGCGGCGATCAGCTCGCCAACGGTGGTTTTGTTAGACATGTCGTGCAACGCCTCCAGAAACATCGATATGACTGCCCGTCGTGTAGGACGACAGCGTCGTAGCCAGATAAAAGAGCGCTTGAGCGGCTTCTTCGGGGCGACCGAAGCGGCCTAGCGGAATGTTTTTCTTGCGTGCCAGTTCGGCGGTCCAGTCTTCCCAGCTTTGCCCCGGCTGCGCCTGCTCCGCGTAGCGGCGGCGCCACTGTCCCGATTCGACGATGCCGATCAGAATCGAATTGACGCGGATGCGCTGCGGCGCGAGTTCCACCGCGAGCGACTTGAGCAGGTTCTGCACACCGGCGCGCGCCGACGAGGTCGCCACCATGTGCGGCTCGGGTTGCAGCGCGAGCAGCGAGTTCACGCAGACCACCGACGCGTTGTGGCCGGCTCCAGCCACGTCGCGCAGCATCGGCAGAAACGCGCGGGTCGGACGGATCACGCTGAAGTACTTCAGTTCGAGTTCTTCGCGCCAGGCGTCGTCGGTGGTGTCGGCGAAGGTCGACACGCGGCCCTGGCCGGCGTTGTTCACCAGCATGTCGGCGCGGCCGAAGCGCGCCTGCACTGCTTGTGCGAACGCGTTGACGTCGTCGGCATCGAGCACGTCGCAGCGCTGCGCGAGCAATTGCGCTGAGGGGAACTGCGCCTTCAGCGCGGCTTCCGCTTGCGCGAGCCGCTCGGTGTCGCGGCCGCAGATCGCGACCGAGGCGCCGGCGCGCAAAAACAGTTCGGCGGTGGCGAGGCCAATGCCGGACGAACCGCCCGTCACCACCGCTACCTGCCCAGTCAAGTCGATTTGAATCATCGGAGCCCCAGTGCCTTCATGTATTTGCCGCCCGCATTCGGCCCGCTTTTGGGCCGGTAGTTGAGCCGCTGCGAAAGTTCGTCGGCTGCGCGGCGGACCTTGTCGATCAGGCCGCTGTCGAGCAGCGATGCATCGATCTCGTGGCGCGGAATCGTCGTCGTTATCACGGCGACGATGCGGCCCGTGTCATTGCGCACCGGCGCGCTGACCACCGAAATGCCGCGCTCGAACGACGACTCGCTGATCGCGAAACCGCGCCGCGCGTCATCGCGCACCCGCTCGTAGAGATCTTCGACGGTGGCGGGCGTCTGCTTCGTGAAGCGCTCGAGTTCCGGCTCGGGATAGAGCTTCTTCAGATCGTCGAGCGTCATGTCGCCCATCAGCACCTGGCCGTGCGTCGTAGCATGAGCCGGCAGGCGTGTGCCCACGTTGACCTTCACCGAGCTGAAAATCGGCGCATGGCTTTGTGCCTTGGCGACGAACACGACATCGCGTCCGTCGCGAATCACGATGTGGCTGGTGAGGCCTGTTTCCGAGCGCAGCGCTTCGATGATCGGCAGACCGAGGTCGGTCAGTTCGAGCGAGCTCAGATATTCGAACCCGAGCCGCAGCACTGCTACGCCGAGGCGATAGTTGCGGTCCTTGTCGGCACGCTCGAGAAAGCCGAGCGATTCGAGGGTTTGCAGCAGACGGAATACCGTCGTGCGAGGAATCTTCAGGCGCCTGGACAATTCCGGTGCGCCGAGGACCGGTTCGCGTGGCGAAAATTCCGTGAGGATCTTCAAACCGCGTTCGAGACCCGGCACCCGGTAGCTGGATTCGCTGCCGGTGTCGTTGCGGCCTTCGTCCGCATCGCGCTCGGGGTTAATGATCTCGGGCGTCATTCACTGGCTCCGTTGTCCGTCGCTCGCGCGGCAGAACGTGTCGATGATCGCGGTGTACGCGGCGGGGGCTTCGATATAGCCGGCGTGCCCCGCGCAAGGCACGACCTGCAAAGGGGTGTCCGCAGCCAGCGCGAGCCGCTCGCAAGCTGCAGGGGGTGTAATGGTGTCGTCGGCGCCCACCGCCACGTTGACGCGACCCTGGTGGCGCGCGAGGTCGCTGGCGAGATCGGCGTTGGCGAGCAGATGCGTCGCCTGCGCGTAGCCGTGCGGGATCACGCGCGACATGTTCCAGCGCACCCAGGCGCGGGCTTCTTCGCTGGCGTGGGCGGACAACATATTGGTGCTGCGTTGTTCGGCGAGGCCTTGCGGGCCGAGTTCATTCAGCATGGCAAGACGCTGATCGCGTTTGCTCGCGCGCACGTCGGCGGATGCCGCGCCGTAGCCGCCTGCCGGAGAGAGCAGCAGCAAACCGGCTACACGCTGCGGATGCGCCACGGCGAACGCGCCAGCCATAATCGCGCCGAGCGAATGGCCGAGCAGCACGCAACGTTCAATACCGAGCGCGTCGAGCCATTCCTTCAGTACGACTGCGTAATCGGCTGCAACGGGAGACTCAGCCGCGACCGGCGTGGATTCGCCATAACCGGGCGCATCCCAGGCCAGCACGCGGCGCGTCTCGCCGAGTACTTCGAACTGCTGCACCCACGAAGCCGCGCCCGAACCGATACCGTGCAGCAACACGAGCGGCAGCGCAGCGCTGTTGGCGCTATCCGCTTCGCGGTAGCTCACGGCGCGTTGCGATGCCAGCCAGATCTGCTGTGCCGGAAAGCGCGCAAGGCGTGCTTCGAGCGAGGTGTGCTGATTGGCGGTAGCGGACGGGACTGCGGACATGATTTCCTTCGTGGGTGTGTCTGGAACGAACGACGGCTTAGCGCTTGAGCTTTGCGAGCGGCGAATCCGGCGGATACGTCGGCGTGATCGGCTTCGGCGAACCGAGCATCACGCACATCAGCGCGTCTTCCTCGCCAACGTTGATTTCCGTGCGGTACACGCCAGGCGGCACCGAAATCAGATCGCGTTCGCCCAGTTCGGCTTCCCACGTTTCACCGTCTTTCTCGCAGATCACCTTCATCTTGCCGCGCAGCACGAAGAAAATTTCTTCGACATCCATATGAATATGGCTCGGACCGATGTTGCCGGCCGGAATCACCATCGTCGAGAACGTGAAGCCGCCGGCGGGCACCGTGTTCACGTCTTTCGCGACACCCGTGCCGCCCGTGCCGACATAGCGCATTTGCGCGCGGCGATACTTCGGGTCGTAGTCGGCCTGGAACTTCAAAGCGTCCCAGTCATAACGACGCGTAGCGAAGCGCGCGACACGGCCGTCCAGCCATTGCGCAAAGCTCGCGTCCGCGGGCTGTTCCCACGATTTGCGTTCGGTATCGGCGTCCGCCATCTCTTTCTCCTTTCGATTCGACAAGATCAATTCATCACGAAGCCGCCGTTGACCGGCAGCAATTGGCCGGTCACAAAGCGTGCGGCGTCGGACAACAGGAACAGCACCGGCCCGGTCACGTCGTCGGGCACTTGTGCGCGCGTGAGCGCGCGGCCTTGCAGGTAATACTCGTGGCGCTCGGCGGGCACATAGGCGGTCGCCTCGACTTCCGTCAGGCCCGGTGCGATCGCGTTGACGGTCACCTGATGGGCGCCGAATTCGCGCGCGAGCGACCGGGTCATCGAGATCACGGCGCCCTTGCTCGCGACATACGCGAGCAGCTTCGGCGCGCCCCACATCGCCGTATCCGAGGCGATGTTGACGATGCTGCCGCGGTGCGAGTCGCGCAGATACGGCAGCGCGGCGGTGCTCATCAGCCAGGTGCCGCGCACGTTGACATTCATCACGGCGTCCCACGTGTCCACCGACAACTCGTCGGCGAACTTGCCGCCCGAGTTGGTGATGGCCGCGTTGTTGATCAGTGCGTCGAGACCGCCGAGGCGCGCCGCCGCCTGATCGGCGAATTCCCGAATGCTGACGGGATCGGCGAGATCGAGCGGCAGGTAGGTCGCCGCATGGCCTTGCTCGACGAGCGATGCCGCAAGCGCGCGGCCTTCGTCGTGCAACACGTCGCCGAACACCACCTGAGCGCCGGCTTGCACCAGCGCGCGGACGAACGCCGCGCCAAGACCGCGCGCGCCGCCCGTCACGAGGACGCGCCGGCCGTTGAGCGCTGCGGGCGCGTCGTTATGCATGGCTGTGGCCTGCTTCGGTCGAAGCCGGCGTGGCGCTGGCCGCTTGCGCGCGATGCGCGTCCAGATCAGCAAAGTCCTGCTGCGCGCGCTGACGCAACATGCGGCGCACACGCGTCATGCCGACATCGTGCTGATAGAGGAATTCATGCTCGCGCGCATTCGGCGCCATGCTTTCCAGCACGTAGCGGTCTTGCTCGAGCACGTCCCAATGCAGGCCTTCCAGACGGTTGCGGTACATGAAGCGCCATGCGTCGCGCTGCCAGCCTTGCACTTTGCGCGTACGCCAGAAGTAGACCTGGCAGTTGTCTTCGTCGACGGGAACGGCGAAGCCGATGATCCCGAAGTTGCCACCCGGGCCGAACTTCTTCTTGTACGGAATCGCGAGGCGCATCCACAGGCTGCCGGTTTCGCCGAGTTCCACCCAGTCGAAGTTCACGTCGCGCTGGCCGACCTTTTCGAACATCAAGCCGGTTTCGGTCTTGCGCACGCGCATGTCGGCCTGCTTGTCGCCTTCGGCCATCGAGTGTGAGGTGGCGTGCAGATACGCGCCGTGCATCGGGTCCATCACGTTGTCGATCGCGTATTGGTAATTGCACTTCCAGTTCGACATGCACAGGAAGCTCGCGTATTCGTCGCCGACCAGTTCTTCCGGCAGCACGAGCGGCGTGGGTTCCTTATGCGCGTCGTCGCCGAACCACAGGAAGATCGCGCCGGCATGCTCCTGAACCGGATAGGACTTCACGCACTTCTGGCCTTCCAGCGGGCAGTTCGACACGGCCGGCACTTTGGTGACCGTGCCGCCGCCGTCGATTTCAATGCCGTGATACCAGCACGCGACGCTGCCGCCGAGATTCCAGCCGAGCGACAGACGCGCGCCGCGGTGCGGGCAGCGGTCTTCGAGCGCGCGGACTTTGCCTTCGTTGTCGCGCCACAGCACGATCTGGTCGCCGAGGCGCGTAATGCCGATGGGCGCGTTGCCGACTTGCCAGCTCGGCGCAACGGGATACCAGTAATTACGCAGACCTTTATTCAGGTAGGCCTGGATCGGATCGGCTGCGCCTTGAGTGGTATTGGGGGACGTCATGAAGAGACTCCGGATACGTATGCGATGAAACGTGTTCGGGAATGCGCGCTTATTCGGCGAGCAGGCGGAATTCGGCGGCGAGGCGCTCGGCGTCCCACGTGTTGCCTTCCGGGGTACGGAAGCCCACGCGGTTCAAACCGTCGACCACTTCCTGCAACTCCGCTGCGCCGGCTTCGAAAACCTGTTCGAGCGCGTCGCCGAAGTCGTTTTCGTACTGGGTCGGCTCGGCCTTACGGTTTTGCCAGATGAAGTTGCCGGTCTCGCCCGGCTTTTCAATCACTCCCTTGCCCGCTACGTTGTTCGGCTGCGGCGCAAGCCACGGCTTCAGGAAGGGATTGAAGTTCACGGTTTGCTCTCGCATGTCATTCCACCTTGATCTGGATTTCTTCGCCTGCGAGACGCACCGAGTACATCTTCAGGTCGCGGCCGCCGGGCTCTTTCAAGCACTTGCCGGTCGGGATATGGAACACGGCTTCGTGCAAGGGGCACTCGACGGTATCGCCGTCGATAAAGCCCTGCGTCAGCAACGCGTACGCATGGGGGCAGACGTTTTCCAGCGCGTACAGCGCATCGCCCACCTTGTAGATGCCGATTTCCGTGCCGTCGAGCTTGAACTCGAGCGGCGTGTCATCGGACAGGTCGCCGGCATGGCCGGCGCAGCGCCATTGTTCAGTCATTTCTCGCCTTCTCCTGAAGCCTTATGTTCCATACAAGGAACATCAGTTCGTGTATGGATAATTATAGGAGCGACTTTGGCGAGAACAAATAGAAATCTGGACCGGTAGGGGAAAACACCGAGTGTGGCGCTCGCAAGACAGCGACGTGTGGGCTGCGGAGACTGTTGCGATCTCGCGCAAAGCCTTTACAGGCTTAGGTTTTAGGATAATTTTCAGACAAATTCTGGAGTCCTCATGCGGGTTTGTACGGGGTCCAAAATTTTATTTTGACCACCGGAAGACTCACTATACTTTTCCATAGGCGATACAAACGCCCATAGGTGGAACATAAAGCGTGGCGGTTTTGGCGCATAAACCCAGAACTGCATTCAACCCAAAGCAAGGATCAGGGACGACGAATCCGGCGAGAGCTGTTCGTCGGGTGATCAGGAGAACCAACGGTGAAGCACATCATTGCAGCCGGCTTGACGGCAATCTGCGCAACGACGGGCGCATGGGCGCAGAGCAGTGTGACGCTATACGGCAGCCTGGATGCCGGTATCGCGTATGTCAGCAATGTAGGCGGCCATTCGAAGTGGATGGAAGAACAGGGCAACATGCAGCCTGACCGCTGGGGCCTGAAGGGCGTGGAGGATCTGGGCGGTGGGCTGAAGACGGTTTTTCAGCTTGAAAGCGGCTTCTATACGAACACCGGCGCGTTTGCTAAAGCCGGCGTGCTGTTCAATCGCCAGGCATTTGTGGGCCTGAGTTCGGACACGATCGGCACGGTCACGCTCGGCCATCAAACGCCGTTCAGCTTCGACGTGCTGGGTCCGCTGAGCACCGGTTATCTGGCGGCCAGCTGGTACGCCTTCCACCCGGGCAATATCGACGAACTCGCCGACACCAGCGTGGTGCCGTTCGACAACTCGGTGAAATTCCGCTCGGCGAGCTTCAATGGCTTCCAGGTCGGCGCGATGATGGGTCTCGGCAACACGACCAACTTCTCGACCGGCAAGACACTGAGCTTTGCACTTAGCTATGCTAATGGTCCGTTCAAGGCCGGTGCGACGTATGCGAACGAGCACGACCGCACGCCGTCGATCATCACCACCGGCATCACTAACTTCCAGGGCGTGCCAGCGGCGACCTACACCGCATCCAAGGTCGAAAACATGGGCGCGGGCGCGTCATATCAATTCGGCAAGCTGCTGGTGCACGCGCTGTACACGCGCGTGAAGCTGGAATCGGCCGGTCACTCGGACACGTATCAAAGCTACGATGCCGGCGCGAATTATAAGTTCACGCCGTTCAATAGCGTCGCCGGCGGCGCCGCCACGACGACGCTGGCGGGACACCGCTGGACGCAGTTCGAGATCGGCGATATCTACGCGCTGTCGAAGTCGACGCAGTTGTATGTGAACGCGTTGTATGAGCGCGCTGGCTCGAACACGGATGCGGCGTTCTTCACCGCGGGGGTGTCGAGTGGCCGGAACCAGACGATCATTCTGACCGGCATCCACCACTCGTTCTGATTCAGCTGTTTAGAGTCAGCTCGCCGCAACCGGTTTGCGGCGTGCCTGCTGCGCGGTCGGATCATCCGGCCGCGGCCGGTAGCTGAGGCGCTCGGACAGTTCGAGCGCCGCCTGGCATACGGCGATGACGAGCGGCTCGCGCTCTTCGGCTTCGCCGATATCCGAACGCGGAATCGTGACGGTCAAGGCGGCGGCGATCTTGCCGCTTTGATCGCGCACCGGCGCGCTCACCACCGATATCCCCCGCTCGAACGACGCCTCGCTCAACGCATAGCCGAGCGCCGCGCTTTCGCGCACGCGTCCGTACAGTTCCTCGACGGTGGCCGGCGTGCGTTCGGTGAAACGTTCGAGCTGCGGCTCGGGGTACAACTGACGCAATTCCTCGAAGCTCAGATCGCCCATCAGCACCTGCCCGTGCACGGTTGCATGCGCGGGCAAACGCGTGCCGACGTGCACCTTCACCGAACTGAACATCGGCTCATGGGTTTGCGCCTTGGCGACGAACACCACGTCGCGCTGGTCGCGAATCAGCAAATGCGTACTTAAACCCGTGGCGTCGCGCAAACGCTCGAGAATCGGCGTGCCGACATCGGTCAATTCGAGCGAACTCAGATATTCGAAGCCGAGCCGCAGCACCGCGACGCTCAACCGGAAATAGCGGTCGCCATTGACGCGTTCGAGAAAGCCAAGCGCTTCCAGCGTCTGCAGAAGACGGAACGTGGTGGTGCGCGGAATGCCGATGCGTTTGGACAATTCGGGGGCGCCGAGCACCGGCTCGCGCGCGCTGAACTCCGCGAGAATGCGCAGGCCGCGTTCGAGGCCCGGGACGAGATAGGTCGATCCGCCTGCGCTCTCTTCGCCGGTGGAATCGGGGGAATCGGGGGAATCAACGCCGTCCGCCTCATCCTGCGACGCCGCGGCTGCCGCACCGCGCGGCCTTCCCTGCTTGCGTCCCGCTCCTGTTTGCTCTTCTTTTGCCATCTTGGCTGCCGTTTCTGCTGTTCATCAAGGTCAGATCAGCATCATAGCGCGAAGCACGCGCCGCTCAGTCACTGCGGACGGGCCGCCCGGCCACGTCATTTGCTGCACCGCCACCCAATCGCGCGGTGCTATGCTTTCATGCGGTCCAATGCGCGAGGCTGCACCGCCGCGCTTTCGCTCCGCCCAGGCGTTCGGAGGCCACGCTCATGTCCGATTCCATCCAGATTCAGGTTGCCGACTCGCACCTATATCCGGGCTGTGCGGTGAGTATTCCGCATTTGCCGGAACCGAAGAGCGCGGCCGCAGCCGTCGTCGAGTTCGCGGACGGTTCCGGCGCCAACGCCACCTGCCATCGGCGGGCGTTCGACGAACTCGAATTGCTGGTCGAGCGCTATGCCACACAAAAGCGTCATCCTGTCGACACGAGGCACTGGCTACTCTTTGCCGTCGACGCAACGCATCACAGCTGGCGAGTGAAGCGCCGCCTGCCGTAGCCTGATCTTTAACCCGTCTCCCCTCTGCAACCGGTGCCGAGCGCACGCCGCCCCGAGCGGCGCCCTAGCGTCCGTTACCGCCACTTCGGAAGCGACTGATGAAAGACCACGACTCCACCGTGCCACCGAACGCCCACGACATACCGCCCGGCAACAATCGGGATGACGCGCCCGACGACCCCGAACGCCGCCGCGTCCTCACCGGCCTTGCCGCCGTCGGGATCGGGCTGGCGCTGACGGGCTGCAAAACCGGCGAAGCCGCGGCGGAAAACGGCGCGCCGCGCAGCGCCGCCGACGTGCGCCTCGACGCCGCGCTCCACGATCAGGTCAAAAACATCGTGGTGATCTACGCGGAGAATCGCAGCTTCGCGAATCTGTATGGCAACTTCCCCGGCGTCGAGCATCCGCTCGATGCGGTGAGCGCCGAACGCTATCTGCAACTCGACCGCGACGGTAAAACGCCGCTGCCGCGTTTGCCGGCCATCTGGGGCGGCCTCGTGCCGCAAGCGCAGGAAGTGGACGGCAAGCGCTACATGATTGGCCAGAAAGACATCGCCAGCCTGCACAACCGCCCGTTCCATATCACCGACGCGCAGGGCGCGCCGCTGCCGACCGGCGTGATCACGCGCGATCTGATCCATCGCTTCTATCAGAACCAGATGCAGATCAACGCCGGCCGCAATAACCAGTTCGCCGCGTGGGGCGATTCCGGCGGCCTCGTGATGGGGCACTACCGCAATTCCGCCGACACGCTGCGTCTGTGGAATCTCGCGCAGCAGTACACGTTGTGCGACAACTTCTTCATGGCGGCCTTCGGGGGCTCGTGGCTGAATCACATCTTTCTGATCTCGGCGCAAGCGCCGTTTTATCCCGACATCCAGAACAGTCCGGCGAAGAAGATGGTGTCGGTGGTCGAAGGCGACGATCCCACCGGCACGCGGCTCAAGCAGACGGCGGACTCGCCCGCCTCCGCGCTGGACGGTCCGCCGAAGTTCGTCAACGACGGCGCGTTCACCGCCGACGGCTACGCCGTCAACACGATGGCTCCACCCTATCAACCCAGCAACGTGCGCCCGGCCGAAGGCGGCAATCCGGCTTACGCGGATCCGTCGAGTCCGCGCGTGCTGCCGCCGCAGAATTACGCGACGATCGGCGACCGTCTGACGGAAAAAGGCGTGGACTGGGCGTGGTACAGCGGCGCATGGCAATACGCGCTGGAACATCAGGACACCGGCGCGGTGCCCGACTTCCAGTATCACCATCAGCCGTTTAACTACTTCGTCAATTACGCGCCGGGCACCGCGGCACGGCGCAAATATCTGCGCGACGGCGGCCTGGGCAACGACGCCTCGACCAATCGTTTTATCGCCGACATCGACGCGGGGCGGCTACCCGCCGTCACGTTCTACAAGCCGCAGGGCGATCTGAATATGCACGCGGGTTACGCGGACGTGGCATCGGGCGACCGGCACATCGCGACCGTCATCGAGCACATTCAGCGCGGCCCGCAGTGGGCCAATACGGTGGTGATTGTGACCGTCGATGAAAACGGCGGCTGGTGGGATCCGGTGTCGCCGCCGAAGGGCGACCGCTGGGGGCCGGGCTCGCGGATTCCCGCGCTGGTGGTGTCGCCGCTGGCGAAGAAAGGGTATGTCGATCACACGGTGTACGACACCAATTCCATTCTTCGCCTGATTAGCCGCGTGCATGGACTGGCGCCGCTTGACGGCGTGGCTGCGCGGGATCGGGCGTTCGCGGGTAATGGGCTCGCGCCGTTGGGAGATTTGACGGCGTCTCTCGATCTGGCTTGAGCGGCGCAGCGTGGGTGGGGCGGGAATCGTTCGTTTCGTCGGTGTTGAACCGCCTGCGGCGTGGCCGCGGGCGGTCGTGCGACCTATTGCGCCGCGCCGTGCAGCTTGGCAATCACGGCGTCTGAAATCTCCTGCGCGGTTTTCTTGATCGTCTTCTGCTCGTCGCCGCGCGACATCACGAACTTGGCGGCAATCACATACGGATTCAGTTTGATGACCGCGCCCGGCTTATCCTTGCTGCCGGCCTCTTCGACGGCCTGATACAGCGGCGGCAAGTCGGCCGCCCCGAGGCTGTCGCACGAGACCGCCACCTGGATCGAATTCTGGCCGGCGCCGAAACCCACCATCGCGCGTCTGAGCCGGTTGCCGTCGTCCACGCTCAGAAACACACCGCGCACTTCCCACCCTGTCGTGGGCAGGGGACTACCCGGCGCGCTGCGGCGCGCGTCGACGCCGCCTTTTTTAAGGTCCGCGGTAAGCGCTTGCGCCATCTCGTCCACGATGTGATTAGCGTGGTCTTGCGGATTCTTGTCCTGGCCCATCGGACCGGGTCCGCTCGGCAGCAAACCGCGCAATCGGCGCAAGCGTTGCCCCGGGCCGCTGTCCGGCGTGACGTCCGCCGCGTCGAGTTCGAAGTCGGACACATAGACGACCGGCGCCGGCGCGGCGAACGGCGCGCTGTCCGCCGCGGCGCAAACGTCCGCTACCATGCTCAGGCAGCCCGCCACCACCGCGCAGCACAAAAATCGATGCACCATAGTCCGCCTCCGCGAACGTCATCAGGACGCGGCTATCGTACAACCAGCACACATATTGCGCGTCCGTTTTTTCGTGTCTGGACCTCATACCTTTTGCCTTGCATAACGCCGTTCGCGGCATAGACTGTTAGAGCAAAACTTCGCAATTTGTACGGGAGTGCTATGCGCCTGACTATCCTCATCAACGGTTCCGATCCCACCGTCAATCACGACTATGCGGTCTTATGGCTCGACACCGAAGAACACCGGTGGTCGAGGGAAGCGCATCAAGGGATCGATCTGCCCCCGTGGGGCGAGATACACGACGAAAACGGCGTGACGACACTCTGCGCCCCCAGCGCGGACTCGCCGCTCTGCACGCTGCGCGGATTGCACGTCGACCGCAAGGAGCGCGTGAGCGCGGCACAAGGCGCCGCCGCATGGACGGCCTTGCCGACGCATGCGGCAGCCAGCGGTTTCTGGCGTCTGCAAGCCGTGGACCGCCAAAACATTCACGCCGAACACAGCGTATTCGGTAATTAGGTTCGAGCGCTTTTTCACATCGGTCGAAATACCCGTTCGTGCACTACCCCGCATTCCGAATCTCCCGCTCTCGCCCGTTTAAGCCCGCCTTAAGTTTGCGTGCGTAGAGTTGGAAGTCCACGCATTAGGGTCGCTGCAAAGCGGCCCATTTTTTTGCTGCTGCGCATGGTGAACGCGTCTGCCCGCGCCACGCGCCGCCATTTATTTCTTGCTGGCGCGCGTAGCGCGTCACGCCACTTTCCCTCCAGTCTTTCCCCCGTATTCGACGTCGCGCGATGCATGCTCGCGACGCTATACTTGCGCCCCCATCCCTCGACTGACTGACACATGAAGAAGTGGTTTGCCTGTCTGTTGTTCGCCGCTGCCGCTCACGTGAGCGCAGCGCCTTCCTGCACCCAGTTCACACCGAATGCGCAATGGCCCGCTCTGACCAATCAGAAGATGGCGCCAAAAACGCGCATGCTTTGCTATAGCGATTTCGCGGTTCTGCATTCCGGCATTACGCACGGTCCACTGTGGTCCGCCGAGTATCTGACGCGCGACCATATCGAAGCCGCCAAAGACATGGTGCGCACCAACAAATTCTTCGAGGACGCGCGCTTGCCTGATGGCGAGGGCGCGACGCTCGCGGACTACAAGCGCAGTGGCTTCGATCGTGGTCATATGAGCCCGGCGGGCAATCGCTGGAATCCTGAAGCGATGGCACAATCGTTCTCGCTGGCCAACGTGGTGCCGCAAAACCGTGAGAACAATCAGCGGCTATGGGCACGCATCGAAACGTCCGTGCGCAAGATCGCGGTGTCGTACGGCGACACGTATGTGGTCACGGGGCCGATCTTCAACGGCCAGCAGTTGCAAACCATCGGTCCGACACGCGTGTTCGTGCCGACGCAGTTGTTCAAGGTCGTCTATGTGCCGTCACGGCAACTGGCGTTCGCGGTCGTGGTCGACAATGTGTCGACCAACCGCTATGAGATGAAGACGATTCACGAACTCGAAGCCGCATCGGGTATCCGCTTCCCGGGCATCCCGGACAGCCTCAAAGATCAGCGACCAGGAGGACTTAAAGGTGTTTAAACCTTATTCGAATGACGACAACGTGCTCAACATTCAGGGCGATGCGCTGACCGTGACGAACGGCACCACGCGCATCGTGCTGAACGGCACGCTGGAGTTGACGCAGGATCAGCGCGGGCTGAAGGCCGCAATGGCGCTGAAGGAAGCGGTCGATGCGATCGTGGCGGCCTTGCAGGCGCAGAGCAATTTGCCCGCGAAGGTGAAGGACGAACCGGATGCGAAGCCGGGCGTCGTGCAGAATCCGTTTCAGTAACATACCAGCGCAGCACATTAGCGCGAAGGCGGAGGGTCCCTCCCTGCCTTCGCCGCAGTAACCGCAACTGCTTCGGTATCCCGACATGTTTCAACGGTTACGTTTTGTCACCAGAGCGTCGTCAACTCCTGTCTTCTCGTCAACGTTAAACCGGCAGCGCTGAAATTTTTCAGCCGCGACACAAGAATCAACCGGTTAAACCAGGAGTTAAACCATGAAGACGCTTCTCGCCACTCTCGCTTCCGCTCTGCTCGTGTCGACCGCTTTCGCTCAAACGGCCGCACCGACCGCAGCACCGACCGCAGCACCCGCTGCCGCTCCGGCCACGCAGCCCGCGCAAGCGCAGCCTGCCGGCCAGGCAAATCTGAAGGCAAGCACCGCCGTGCAAACCGGCGCCACGGACCAAGGCGCGGCCGCCACGAAAGCGCCCGCCAAGGCCGAGAGCAAATCGCACGTGAAGAAGGCTTCCACGCATCACACGGCGAAGGCACACAAAGCCACCAAGAAGCCCACGGTCGATACCAGCGACGCCAAGACCAAAACGGAGAGCGCGAAAGAGGCCAGCACTGCTCCGGCAAAAACGGATGGCGCAAAGACCGACACGACCAAGACGCAATAACACGTGATCGGCTTCGGCACACATCGGCCATGCACGTGTAGATAAACAAAGCCGAACGGTGCCGTTCAGGGAGGGCGAGTCATACGACTCGCCTTTTTTTATGTGCGTTCATTCGGCGTTACGCGCACCGAATTCGAATACGTCTGGATTCAGGCCGTACGATTTTTTCAACACACGCCTCAATTTTTGCACCGCGTTTACCCGCAGAAGTCTAATCTCGAACTGTCTTGATCAACCATGGCGTCAACGAACGCCACCCATATGGCTCTCACTCAAACAATCGACAGATTCGCTACGCGACCCCTGAACGAGCCGCAAGCGCCACGCAACAACGTCATTCCCTTTCCCGCGGCGCGCGTGCGCCTGCCGGTGACTCTGCCACACGCATCGCACGAACTTCCCGGCACCCAACTGCGCGCACTGCTTCACTCGCCGCTCGGCGTGTATGTGGTCAGCACGGAAGCGGATCGTGACGAAGTTCGCGTGCTACTCGACATTTCGTACGACGATCTCGACTTTACCCTTCACACGCTGATCTCCACGCTGCCGGCAGCGCTGATCGGACCGCTGACGCGCCGCAACGCCAACACAAAGGCGCGCTAATCATGTTCTCAGGTATCTGGTTGCCCATCGTCACACCGCTGCGTAACGGCGAAGTCGATATCGACGCCTTGCAGCGCCTCGTGGATTACTACCTGCATACGGAGATCAGCGGCTTCGTCGCGTTGAGCACGACCGGTGAAGCCGCGCTGTTACAGGAGGCCGAGCGGCTCGCCGTTTTACAGGCGCTCACCGAAGTGGTCGGCACACGTCTGCCGATGCTGATCGGCGTCGGCGGTTCGAACACGCGCGACGTTCTGCACGATATCCAGCGCCACGAACGGTGGGATTGCGCGGGCTATCTGGTCTCCGCGCCGTCCTACGTGTGCCCGGCTCAGGCCGGCGTGCAATGGCACTTCGAGCAGGCCGCGCTCGCCACGGAGCGTCCCATCGTGCTATACAACGTGCCGCATCGAACCGGCGTGACGATCACGCCGGATACGGTCGCGCGACTCGTCGAGTTCGACAACATCGTCGCGATCAAGGAATGCGTGAAGGAGCACTTCGAGAAACTAAGCGGCCTGCCGATCAATGTGCTGTGCGGCACGGACGAAGCGTTCGACGACTGCCTGAACCACGGCGGCACGGGCGGCATACTGGCGAGCGCGCACGTCTGCGCGGACCTGCTGGTCGCCGTGCAGGAACTGCTGCGTACTAAACGCTGCCAGGACGCACGCACGCTGTTCGCGAGTCTGCTGCCGGTCTTGCGGCTTCTGTTCGCCGCACCGAATCCGTCCGCCATCAAGGCGATGCTCGCTTTCGATCATTCGCTCAGCGACGAAACACGCATGCCGATCACGCGCGCCTCGGCGCAACTCGTCGAGCGGTTGAGCACCGCACGCGACCGGCTGCAAGACCTGCGCGCTGAGTTCGCCTGCGCGATTCATTAAAGCGTTTCTGCTCCGCGCCTCTGTTTTACTTTCCTGAAATGCACCGCGAATGAAGACATCATTCGCGGTGCAAACTTGCGTCGAAACGCTGCATACGAAGCGCGACGCGATGCGCGTAACCACGTCCACCACCGCTGTAGCGAAGCAACGCGGCATCGAGATCACCGCCGCTCTCGTCGAGGTATCCACGCAGAATGGCCGAGCCGATCCGCACGTTGATGGCCGGATCGGACAGATCGCTCACGCCTGCGATCAATTGCGGATGAGCCGCCGGCAGGATCTGCATAAGCCCACGCGCGCCCGCCACACTCACCGCATGGCGATCGAAGCTCGACTCAACCGCCATCACGGCAAGCAGCAAGATGGGCGAGATGGCGTGGCGGTCGGCCTCAATCAGCACAGCGCGTGCGATCTTCATCGACTCAGCCGGCGCTACGCGAAATTGCGCGCGCAGCATGGTGGTGATGTCGTCAAGCGAAGGCAAGCCGGTGTCTGATGAAGACATGTCGCTCGCGGCAACTGGCGTGGAGGCAGCCGGCATCGCCGCGTCCGATTGCGTATCGGCGGCATCAGCGGTTTGGGCTGCTACGCCGAACGAGAGCACGATCGCCGCCAGCATGGCCGTCAGACCCGATGCCCGGTGACGGCCTGCTTTTCGTTGTACTGACACACCATTCAGTGCGCTATTTCCATGCATGTTTTCGCTTCCTGACCGGAGTCTCTCGACCTTACCGGGCTTGGCGTAGCGAATCGCCAAAGAAATAGGGGGTGCGCCGTAAAATGATTATAAAAATGCGCCGCTTGCGAAGCGCGTATACGTATTTTTATGCGCCAGGCGCCGCGTGGTCCAGTTCCGCCAGCGCGCTGAGTTTTTGCACATCGGCAATTTCGATTTCCGCATAACCCAGCTTCAGCGCGCCTTGCGATTCGAACTGCTTCAGCACCTGGTTGATCGTCTGCCGGGACAACGCCAACATCATCGCGAGATCTTCCTGCGGGACTTTGAGTACGCGCCGCAATGCGCCAGGCTCGCCGTAACCGCCCGCCATCAAAAGCAAACGGCGTGCTACGCGTGGCGCGGCAGGCAGCAGCGCGGCTTCTTCAATCGCTTCGAAAGCGAGGCGCAGCTTTTGCGTCAAGAGCAAGCCGAACGCGTGCCAATACGCGGGCGTGCTCGCGAGCAGCGCGGCGAGTGCGGCGCGCGGCACATGAAACAGCTCGGAATCGCGCTCGGCATACGCGTCGTGGGTTCGCGGCCGGTTGTCGAACAGCGCGATCTCGCCGAACCAGTTCACCGGTTCGATCACGGCAAGCAAAGCTTCCTTGCCCGCCGAACTGGCCGCACCGATTCTCACCAGCCCGTCGAGCACACAGTAGAGGCCGTCGTCGGTATCGCCGCGCATAAAGAGCCGTTGACCGGCCGCGAGCCGCTCGACACGCCCCGCTTCGATCAGCTGCGCCTGCAGAGCCTCTGGCGCCGAGCGAAACCACGCGCTGCGCCCAAGCAACACGGCAAACTCATTCGATGGGAAACTCGCAGTCATAGAACAGCATCCACGCCCGATTGTCGGCTACCCGATGGTTTCAAAATCCGCTGCCCGCGATTATGCTGACTTTGACGCAGAAGAGGCATCCATGAGAACGCTGACCCAACAGCTCACGCAGTACGCGGCTTACCATCGTGACCGGCGCAATATCGCCACGCATTTCATCGGCATTCCGATGATCGTGCTGGCTTTGGCGGTGTTGCTGGGCCGCCCTGCTGTCGTGCCCAGCGCACTCTCGCTGACGCTATCGCCGGCCTCGGTGTTGTTCGTCGCCGCAACCCTCTACTACCTGAAGCTCGATGTGCCGCTCGGCTTGATGATGGCGGTCGTGTCGGCAATATGCCTCGCGTTCGGCCAGTGGGCGGCGGCGCAATCCACGCTAGTGTGGCTCGCAATCGGCGTCGGACTCTTTGTGGTCGGCTGGGTGTTTCAGTTCATCGGCCATGTGGCTTACGAGCATCGCAAGCCGGCCTTCATCGACGATGTCATCGGCCTGCTGATCGGGCCGCTGTTCGTCCTCGCGGAAGCGCTATTCGGCTTTGGATGGCGGCCCGCGCTGCGTGAAGCCATCGAACAGCAAGTCGGCCCCACGCGAATCAACGCGGATCGCGCGGCGGCGCATCGCTAAAGCGCGCCGCCCGAGCCGACCGAGCCGTTTAATTCGGCGCGAAGCGAACGAGGCGCACGCCGTGCAATGCGGTCAACGCGACCGCGATCCAGATTGGAACGTAGGTGACCAACTGCGCACTGCTTAGCGTTTCACCGAGCAGCGCAATCGAGACCAGCACCAGCAGCACAGGCTCGACATAGCCGAGGATGCCGAACAACGCGATCGGCAACAAGCGACTCGCCTTCAGATACGAAGCCAATGCAACGGTGCTCAGCGCGCCGAGGCCCGGCAGCAAGATACACCACATGCCCACACGGCCGGCGATCATGCTCAGCGAACCGCCGCTGATCACGAAGACGATCGCCGCCGGCAGCAGCAGCGCCATCTCCACCGTGAACATCGCGAGTGAATCGCGATTGATCCGGCGGCGCAAGACAAAGTACGGCGGATAGCCGAGCGCGACCAGCAAGGTGGGCCACGAAAAGGCACCGGTCATCCATAGCTCATGGACGACACCCACGGCCGCGAACGCAACGGCCAACCACTGCAAACCGTCGAGACGCTCGTGATAATAGAAGCGCCCCACCAGCACCATCACCAGCGGCAGCAGGAAATAGCCGAGCGAGACCTCGAGCATCCGGCCATGCAGCGGCGCCCATAAAAACACCCACAATTGCAAACCGAGCAACACCGCGCTTACGATCATCGCCGCGCCCAGTTTCGGCTGCGTCACCATGCGGTAAAGAAGCTCTCGGAGAATCGGCAGACGCTTGCGCAATGCGACCAGCAATAGCGCGCCAGGCACAGTCCAGATGATGCGCCACGCGAAAATATCGAGGCCGCCAAGCGGCGCGAGCAACGTAGCGTAAGCGGACAGTAATGCGAACAGCGCGGACGCGCCGACCGACAGCGCGATGCCGCGCCTGGGGTCATACTGGTTCATCGCGCACCCCGTTGCGCGACCGTCTCGGCGGGTATGGCGGTTTGCTGCGCAGCGTACGGCCGCGCGGCGTTGATGGTTGTCATGGGAAATGCAGTCTCACAAGCGGGCAGTGCAAATCAGGCGCTGCGTTTTTTGTCTTCATTAAGCGACGCGAGCCAGCATTCTAGACGGGTTGCCCAACCCCGGGGTCGCGCGCTTCCGGCGGCAGGTTGTAATTATTTCGTGCACATCGTGCATGGATGCACTAGAACATAACTTTACGTGCGGTGGCCCGAACACGCTTTTTCATCGGCGGCGCCGCATTTCTCTCGCGCAGGACAGCCACGCGCGAATCTTGCTACGGAGTCTTGCGACGCTGTTGGCGTGTCCGAACGGCGTTATATCTCGCATGCTCCGCCCGGCAGCAATCCCGTTCATCGTATGTGACTACTGGAGCCAGCATGACCCAGCCAGCCCTATCACACGACGTATCGCCCGACCTGCGCGCGGCCTTCGCCGCCGAAGTACGCGCGGGACTCGAGCACACACCGCAAAAAGAACTGCCGTCGAAGTATCTGTATGACGAAGTGGGCTCCGCGCTTTTCGAAGTGATCACGGTGCTCCCCGAATACGGCGTGACGCGCGCCGAGGAACGCCTGCTCGCGAAGCACGCCGCGGACATCGTCGCGCATCTGCCGCACGACGTGACGGTTGCCGAACTCGGCAGCGGCAGCGGCCGGAAAACACGGCGCATTCTGGAAGCACTGTGTAAAAAGCGCCCCACTTCGTACCATCCGATTGAAATTTCGCGCAGCGCCTTGCAGTTGTGCCGGCGCGAGCTCGGCGACATTGAGCGGATTTCGATTGTGGGCTATGAACGCGATTACCTGGCCGGTCTCGCCGAAGTCAGCAGAAAGCGCGCAACGGACGAGCGGTTACTCGTGCTGTTTCTTGGCAGTACGATCGGTAATTTCGGCAGACTCGCGGCCACGCGTTTCCTGCGCGATATCCGCAATATGCTTGCCCCCGGCGACGCGCTCTTGCTCGGCACGGACCTGATCAAGCCGACGCCGGTACTGGTGGCCGCCTACGACGATTCGATCGGCGTCACCGCGTCGTTCAATCTGAACCTGCTCGCACGTGTCAATCGCGAACTGGACGGCGACTTTCCGCTCGACGCTTTCGAGCACGTCGCGCGCTTCAATCCGGACGCGCGCAGCATCGAAATGCATTTGCGCGCGAAGCGCGATGTCACGGCGCACGTGGGCGCCGCGCAGCTGACGGTGTCGCTCAAGGCCGGCGAAACGATCTGGACCGAGAGCAGCCACAAATATCGCGCGGAAGAGGTGCCCGCGATCGCCGACGACGCCGGCTTCGCGTGCAGCCATCAATGGGTCGAAGACGAATGGGGATTCGCGGAGAGCCTGCTGGTGGCGCGATAAACGCCGGCAACGCTGATGGCCGCGCTTTGAAGCGGCCGCACATTGACGCCTGGGCGGCGCACCGTCGTGCATGACGGCGCCGCCTTTTTTGCGTCATGCCGCCCAGTGCTGCTTCTCAATGCTGTTCGAAGCGCTCGTAACGTTTTTCAGTAACGCGCTCTTCGCCGGTCACTTCGGTCACGCGCGCCGCGGGCGGGCCGTGCCGCAGCCACGACAGCATGCGGTCGACCTGGTTGGCCGCGCCCTGCAACATCGCTTCGACGGAACCGTCCTCGAGATTCGCCACCCATCCCTTGATGCCGAGCGCGTGCGCCTGCCGCACGGTCGCGTGGCGAAAACCGACGCCCTGCACGGTGCCGCGCACGCGCACGTAATACGTTTCGATCCGCTGATCCAGATCCGGGGCCATGCCGTCCTCACTAAGCTGTCTTTCAAGCCGGCATTCTAGTCGCGTCGCGGCGAGCTTGCTCGGCAATCCGAGCGCCCGCCACGTACAATCCGTCGACTGTCACGCAGGGAATGGAAAAGAATGACCGAACAGAATGGCGATCTCGTGCTAGTGACCGGCGCTTCCGGCTTCGTCGGCTCGTCGGTGGCGCGCATCGCGCAACAGAAGGGTTTCAAGGTGCGCGTGCTGGTGCGCGCCACCAGTCCGCGTCAGAACGTCGAGGCGCTGAACGCGGAAATCGTGGTCGGCGATATGCGCGACGAAGCGTCGATGCGCCATGCGCTGCGCGGCGTGCGCTATCTGCTGCATGTCGCCGCCGACTATCGCCTGTGGGCGCCGGACCCGAGCGAGATCGAGCGCTCCAATCTCGAAGGCACCGAGGCGACCATGCGCGCTGCGCTGAAGGAAGGCGTCGAGCGCATCGTCTATACGAGCAGCGTGGCGACGCTGAAAGTGACCAGCTCCGGCCAATCCGCCGATGAAACTTCGCCCCTCAAGGCCGACCAGGCGATTGGCGTGTACAAGCGCAGCAAGGTGCTGGCCGAACGCGCGGTGGAACGGATGATCGCCGAAGACGGGCTGCCGGCGGTGATCGTCAATCCGTCCACGCCAATCGGTCCGCGCGACGTCAAGCCCACGCCGACCGGGCGGATCATCGTCGAGGCGGCGCTCGGCAAGATTCCCGCGTTCGTCGACACGGGCCTGAACCTCGTGCACGTGGACGATGTCGCAGCGGGCCATTTTCTGGCGCTCGAGCGCGGCAAGATCGGCGAGCGCTATATTCTCGGCGGCGAAAATCTGCCGCTTCAGCAGATGCTCGCGGACATCGCGGCACTCACCGGCCGCAAGGCGCCGACCCTGAGCTTGCCGCGCTGGCCGCTCTACCCGCTCGCCATGGGCGCGGAAGCGGTCGCCAAGATCACGAAACGCGAACCGTTCGTCACCGTCGACGGTCTGAAAATGTCGAAGAACAAGATGTATTTCACGTCGGCGAAGGCGGAACGCGAACTCGGCTATCAGGCGCGCCCGTATCGCGAGGGTTTGCGCGATGCGCTCGACTGGTTCAGGCAAGCGGGCTATCTGAAGCCGTAACGCCTTGCTGAACACGCGGCGCGCGCCGGGTCATCCGGCTCGGCCGCCAAGATTTTGTTACAACGTCACTGTGTTAGCGAAAGGTAAAAGCCTACGCGCAGCAGGTAAAATCGTGGGTCTTACCAGAGAAACCTCGCATGAATCTTCACGAACAGCTCGGCGCACTGGAAATGGGCGTCGCTCAGCTCATTCAGGCTGTCGTGGCCCCGCAGGCCAAAAACACTCCCGAGACACCCGCCAACAACGCCGCCGAGAACGTGCCGGCGGAACAGTCCGCGGCCGAACCTCAGGCGGATGCGCCTGCGGCCGAGACCGCGGCAGCCGTTGAAGACGACAAGGCGCCGGCTCAAAAGCCCCAGCCCACGCTCGAAATCAATCGTCCCGCGCAGAACGAGATCACGATGACGATCGGCGATCAGACGGTCGCGTTGCGTACGGAGCAGATCGGCCAACTGATCGAGGAACTGTCGAACGCGCGCGCCTCGATGACACCGGAGCCGCCCCCGGGCATCCCGCCGGGCTGGCGCTTCGTGTCGACGAAGAATCCGGTCATGGCGGTGCAGAAGCAGTCGAATGGCGACCGTTTGCTGGTCATGCGCCACACCGGCCACGGCTGGGTGCCGTTCTCCTTCTCGCCTGACATGGTCATCCAGCTCTATATGATGCTGACCAAAGCCTGATACGAAAAAAGCGGCGCCTTAGCGCCGCTTTTTTCATTCCACTGTTCATTTCTCCAATTAGCGCGCGCCGCCTCAGCGCTCCTGCACCGGCGCCTGCACACGCGCCTTCCATTGGCCGCCCTTGCCGCGCCAGTAGCGCACCGCCGACGCAAACGTCGCGCCGACATAGAACAGCGCGACCAGCGGCAGAAACGGCGCCCACAACGGCGAGCGGCGGTAGTAGCTCAGCATCGGCGCGTACGCGCAGCACATGGCCGCCCACGCGAGCCACGCGGGCCAGCCCGTCGGTCCGAGCACCAGCGCGGCCACCGGCGGCATCAGATAGATGATCGTCATGCCGGCCAGCGTCCCGGCCAGCAGCAGCGGCGAGTAACGAAGCTGGGTAAAGGCGGTGCGCGCGATCATGTTCCAGATGTCCCGCCAGCTGTCGTACGGACGCAGCGACACGCTGCGCGCCGCCACATCCAGCCGGATCGCATGACGCCCCGTGCCGCGATGCTTGATGCGCGCCGCGAGACTGCAGTCGTCGATCAGTTCGGCGCGGATCGACTCGATGCCGCCCGCCTCCTCCAGCGCGCCACGCCGCACCAGCATGCAGCCGCCCGCGGCCGCCGCCGTGCGATTGCGCGGATTGTTGACCCACGCGAACGGATACAGCTTGGCGAAGAAGAACACGAAGGCCGGAATCAACGCCTTTTCCCAGAACGAGTCGCAGCGCAGACGGACCATCAGCGAGACGAGGTCGCGCTGTTCCGCGTCGGCGCGCGCCACGAGTTGTGCGACCGCGTCGGCGGGATGGCCGATGTCGGCGTCGGTCAGCAGAAGAAAGTCCGCCGGCAGGCCGAGCGTGCGCACGGCCTCGATGCCTTGCGACTGCGCCCAGACCTTGCCGGACCAGCCCGGCGGCAGCGGCTTCGCGCTCAGCACCGTCAGGCGGCCGGGGCATTGCAGCTGCAACGCGGCGGCGCGAGCGGCGTCGGCGGTGCCGTCGGTGCTGTGGTCGTCGACGACGATCACGTGGAATTCGCCGGGATAGTCCTGCTGAAGCAGGCTCGCGACCGCCTCGCCGATCACATCGACCTCATTACGGGCCGGCACCACGGCCGCGACCGCCGGCCATGACTCGCGAGGCCCGATCGTGAGCGGCGCGGCAGGACGCGCGCGCCAGAAGCCGCCGCGCGCGAATAGCAGCACGCACCAGATCAACAGCGAAAGACACGAAAGAAGAAACAGAACCACCGCCATTACGCATTACCCTCGATTGAGCGCGCCTCGACCCCAACGCGCCGTGACAGCCACATCACCACGGTGCGCACCGCGACAACGCACCAGTCAAATGTATTAAGCGCTGGCCGCGCGCGAAACACGTCGTACTCCGCCTGCTCGATCCGCTCGAGGAAGCGCAGACCGCCGTGAACGGCGCCGCAGAGCTCGAACCCCAGCCGCCCCGGAATGCGCAACGCGAGCGCCGCACCGCGCACCAGCGTGTCCCGCACGAAGGATACTTCGTGCGCCATGAGCGCGCGCCAGTTGTCGTCCACGACACCTTTGGCAATGTGCGCCTCGGTGACATTAAAACGCCGCAGATCCGCGAGCGGCAGGTACACACGGTCGTTTTTCCAGTCGGCGGCGACATCGAGCCATAAGCCGATCAACTGCGACGCGGTACAGATCGCGTCGGCGTCGGCGAGATTCTCCGGCGTGCCGGCGCCGATCAGATGCAGCATCAGGTGCCCCAGCGGGTTCGCGGACAGGCGGCAATAGCCGAGCAGCGCGGCCCGGTCGGCGTAGCGCCGGGTGTCGATGTCCTGAGCGCAGGCGTCGAGCAGGTCGTAGAACGGCGCGAGCGGCAGTTGATAGTGCGCCACCACGCCCGCGAGCTTGCCGAACAGCAGCGGGTGCACCGGCGCCGCGCGCCGCTCGGCCACCGCGTCGAGACCCGCGCGGAAATCGGCGAGACAGGCGTGCCGTTCGGCTGCGCTCCAGTCGCCTTCGTCGGCAATGTCAGCCGCCGTGCGGACCACTTGATAGATAACGCCGATAGGCGCGTGCAGCGCCTTTGGCAGCAACGCGCTCGCGATCGGAAAGTTTTCGTATTGATCGACGTCCATCCAGCGAGCCTCGAAACCCTTTTGTAATGCTGGCGCCAAGCGCCGTGAACTGCGTAGTTTAAGGGTTCCGTTCAACCGGTGCAGCGTGTAATCTTTGCCAGGCCTGCTTTGCCCGGGTCGCTGTGCCGGGCCTGTCTGGCGGCCTGTGCCACGGGCGCCGCAGGTGCAATACCGCGTAAGATCGCCCAGTTGCTTTGGCGCCCGCCCAACACCCGGCGGGCACGTCGAAGCAAAGCCGGCCTGATAGCGTTAGAATGCGCGTTTGGTTTTGCTGTACCGGCCCGCTGCCGGGGCTCAAGACGTCAACTAACTAGATGATCGCGGCGATAAAGTCATATTTACCGACTTCTTCGAAACCCGCGTCAGTCGGAGTTCGCCAACTTATGCGAGTCATCCTTGCTCAGCCCCGCGGCTTTTGTGCGGGTGTTGTTCGTGCAATCGAGATCGTCGATCGCGCGTTACAGCAACACGGCGCACCCGTGTATGTACGCCATGAGATTGTTCACAATCGGCACGTAGTCGAGAATCTGCGCCAGAAAGGCGCGCGCTTCGTCGAAGAACTCGATGAAGTGCCGCAAGGCGCCGTGGCGATTTTCAGCGCCCACGGTGTGGCTCAAACCGTCGAGCGCGACGCGGAAGCGCGCGGGCTCGACGTGCTGGACGCGACCTGCCCGCTGGTCACCAAAGTCCATGTACAGGGCCGCCAGTATGTCGGCGCCGGCCGCACGCTGATCCTGATCGGCCACGCCGGGCATCCGGAAGTGGAAGGCACGATCGGTCAGATTCCCGGCAAGGTCCTGCTGGTGCAAAGCGAGGCCGAGGTCGCGCATCTGGACCTGCCGGCTGACACGCCGCTCGCGTATGTCACGCAGACCACGCTCTCCGTCGACGACACGCGTGGCATTATCGACGCCCTGCTGCGCCGTTTCACCGACATCGTCGGCCCCGACACGCGCGACATCTGCTACGCCACGCAAAACCGCCAGGCAGCGGTGCGCGAGCTGAGCAAGCAGGTCGACGTGCTGCTGGTGGTGGGCGCAACCAACAGTTCGAACTCGAACCGGCTGCGCGAGATCGGCAGCGAAAGCGGCGTGGCGAGCTATCTCGTCGCCGACGGTTCGGAAGTGAAGCCGGAGTGGTTTGCGAACGTGCAAACCGTCGGCATCACGGCCGGCGCTTCAGCGCCGGAAGAGATGGTGAAGAACGTAATCGATGCGCTGAGCGCATTGGGGCCTGTCGATGTCACGACGATGGCGGGCCGTGAAGAGAAAGTCGAATTCAAGTTGCCATCGAAACTGATGCAACCACTCGCCGCGCGCGAAGTTTAAGGAGGACGTTTTGTCTATTCCGCTGCTACAGAAAGTCCGGGTCGGCGCCTACATCATGCGTCAGCATCTGTCCGGCAACAAACGCTATCCGCTCGCCTTGATGCTGGAGCCCCTGTTCCGCTGCAATCTCGCCTGCAATGGCTGCGGCAAGATCGACTATCCGGATCCCATCCTGAACCAGCGCCTGTCGCTGGAAGAATGCCTCGGCGCCGTCGACGAATGCGGCGCGCCGGTGGTCTCGATCGCAGGCGGCGAACCGCTGCTGCACAAGGAGATGCCGGAGATCGTCAAGGGCATCATCGCGCGCAAGAAGTTCGTGTACCTGTGCACGAACGCGCTGCTGATGGAAAAGAAGATGGACGACTACGAGCCGAATCCGTACTTCGTCTGGTCGGTCCACCTGGACGGCGATCAGCAGGCGCACGATCACTCGGTGTCGCAAGAAGGGGTGTACGACAAGGCTGTCGCCGCCATCAAGGAAGCGAAGCGCCGTGGTTTCCGCGTGAACATCAACTGCACGCTGTTCAATGACGCCGTGCCGGAACGCGTTGCTGCGTTCTTCGATACGCTCGGACCGATGGGCGTGGACGGCATCACCGTCTCGCCGGGCTACGCGTATGAGCGCGCGCCGGATCAGCAGCACTTCCTGAACCGCGACAAGACCAAGCATCTGTTCCGCGAGATCTTCAAGCGCGGCAACAACGGCAAGAACTGGTCGTTCAGCCAGTCGGCCATGTTCCTCGACTTCCTGGCCGGCAATCAGACCTACGAATGCACGCCATGGGGCAACCCGGCGCGCACGGTGTTCGGCTGGCAAAAGCCGTGCTATCTGGTCGGCGAAGGTTACGTAAAGACCTTCAAGGAACTGATGGAAACCACCAACTGGGACAACTACGGCACGGGCAACTACGAAAAGTGCGCCGACTGTATGGTGCACTGCGGTTTCGAAGCGACAGCCGTGATGGATACGGTGGCGCATCCGCTGAAGGCCCTGAAGGTGAGCCTGCGCGGACCGAAGACCTCGGGCGCGTTCACCAAAGACATTCCGCTGGATAAGCAGCGTCCCGCCGAGTATGTCTTCTCCCGCCACGTCGAGATCAAGCTGGAAGAGATCAAGGTCGCCGGCACGGGCAAGAACGTGCGGGCAGCGACAGCGGCGCATTGAACGCTCGCCGGGGCGGTGGGGTGCCGCCCCTGAAGGCTGCTTGCGGCTGGATGTAAGCACAAAAAAAGCGCGGTGGCTCGATGGCCACCGCGCTTTTTCTTTATGCCTCCTGCCCTGCGAGGCAATCCATTCTTACCCGGCGCTGCGCGCGTTGTGGGCGGTCAGGAACTTGATCAGTCCATCGACGCCGCCCTTGGACAGCTGATCGGCGAACTGGGTCTGATACACCTGGATCAGCCAGGCGCCCATCATGTTGATGTCGTAAATCTTCCAGCCGGACGGCCCTTTGGTCAGGCGGTAGTCGATCGCGTCGTCGCCGCCGTTGCTGATCACGTGCGACTGGACGACGATGTCATTGGCCGAGCCCACCGCACTGGCCGGCAAGAATTTGAACTTCACGTCCTGGTCGCGCAGTTGCGACAGCGAGGCAGCGTAAGTGCGCACGAGCAGCAGCGTAAATTGCTCGTAAAGCTGCTTCTGCTGCTCAGGTGTGGCGGTGCTCCAGGCCTTGCCGACGGCAATGCGCGTAGTGCGCTGGAAGTCGGTGGCCGGCACGAAGCGTGACTCGACCAGCTGGGTGATCTTCGCCATATCGCCGCCGCGCGCCTGCGGATCCGCCTTCATCGCGGCAACCGTGCCCTCGACAGCACTTTTGACAACCGCGTCGGGCGCACTTTGCGCGTAGGCCGCCGTGGACACCACGGCCGCAGCCAGAAAAGCAGAGAGATAACGTTTCATACGCTCGCCAGAACCTGAAAGAAGTAAGCGCCACCGAGCCCGCGAGCTCATGGCGAAAGCAGGATAGACCAGTATACCGAGATTGCGTTCCCACCCCAATGAGCGTCGCCGGGAACCGCACGTGCTGTCAAATACGAGTCGGACCGCTCCGGCTCTGTATACTTGTGCACTTTCTTTAAAAACAACGTCCGTAAGAAGGCTATCTCCGCCTACATGCTGAAGTCATCAATTGTCCGTCTCGTCGCCTATTCGGTGCGCCATCCTTATCGGATCGTCGCGCTGTCGCTCGTGCTCGCCGTTCTGAGCGGCTTTTACGTTGTCAACAACTTCAAGATCAACACGGACGTCAGCCGTCTCGTCGAGGCCGACAAGCAATGGTCGTCGCTCGGCGACGCTATCGACAAGGCCTTCCCGGATCGGGGCGACTCGGTGCTGGTGGTGGTCGAAGCGCGTGCGCCGGAATTCGCCGACGCCGCCGCCAATGCCCTGACCACCGCCCTCAAGGCCGATCCCAAGGAATTCGTCTCGGTTTCGCAGCCCGCCGGCGGTCCGTTCTTCGAACACAACGGGCTGCTATTCCCGTCCGCCGACGAGGTGATGTCCACCACCTCGCAGCTCGTTCAGTCCCGCCCGCTCGTCAACGTCCTCGCCCACGATCCCAGCCTGACCGGCCTCGCCGGTACGCTCACCACGAGCCTGCTGCTGCCGCTTCAGCTCGGACAGGTGAAGCTCGGCGACATGAGCGGCCTGCTCTCGCAAAGCGCGAACACGCTCGACCGCGTGCTGGCCGGCCAGCCGGCGGCGTTCTCGTGGCGCGCGCTGGTCGATAAGAGCACGGCCACCGATCCGGCTCGCGCCTTTGTGGTCGTCCAGCCGGTCCTGAACTACGACGCGCTTGAGGCGGGCGCGACGGCATCCAAGGCAATCCGCGACACCGCCGCCTCGCTGCACCTCGACTCGCGCTTCGGCGCCACCATCCGTCTGACCGGCGAACAGCCGCTCGCGGATGAAGAGTTCGCGTCGGTCAAGGACGGCGCCGTCCTCAACGGCATTGGCACTTTCATCGTGGTGCTGATCATTCTGTGGCTGGCGCTGCGCTCGGGCCGCATGATCGTCGCGGTGTTCATCACGCTGTTCGTCGGACTCGCGATCACCGCGGCGCTCGGCCTGCTGCTGGTAGGCGCGCTCAACATGATTTCGGTGGCCTTCATGGTGCTGTTCGTCGGCCTCGGGGTGGATTTCGGCGTGCAGTTCGGCGTCAAGTACCGCGAGGAGCGCAATCGCGACAACCGGCTTTCCGCCGCCCTGATGCACACGTCGCACAGCATCGGCGTGCCGCTGACGCTCGCCGCGGTCGCGGTGGCACTGAGCTTCTTCTCGTTCCTGCCGACGGCATACCGTGGCGTGTCGGAGTTGGGCGAGATTGCGGGCGTCGGCATGTTCGTCGCGTACCTCACCAACATGTCGCTGCTGCCGGCCCTGATCAAGCTCTTCAAACCGCCCGGCGAGGCCGCTTCGCCCGGCTTCAGGCAGCTCGCGCCCGTCGACGATTTCCTCGACCGCAATCGCAAGCCGGTGCTGATCGGCACGCTCATCGTCGTGATGGGCGCCACGCCGTTGCTGACGCATTTGCGTTTCGACTTCAATCCGCTGCATCTGAAGGACCCGCATACGGAGTCGATGGCGACGCTGCTGTCGCTGAAGGATTCGCCGGAAGCCGCCGTCAACAACGTGCAAGCGCTGGCGCCGTCGCTCGCCGACGCCGACCGCATCGCCGCCCGTCTGCGCACGCTGCCGGAAGTGGGCCGCGTGACCACGCTCGACACCTTCGTTCCCACTGAGCAGCAGCAAAAGCTGATGCTGATCGCGAGCGCCGCGCAGCAACTCCTGCCGGCGCTGCAGCAGCAGACCGCGCCGCAGGCGACGGACGCGGTGCGCGTCGACGCGCTCAAGCGCACTTCGAACCAGCTCTCGCTCGCCGCTGACGATCACCCTGGCCCGGGCGCCGCCGAAGCCAAGCATCTGTCGGCCACGCTCCAGAAGCTGGCCGCCGCCGACGCGGCCACGCGCGACCGCGCCGAGACCGCGATGTCCGAGACGCTGCGCATCGCGCTGAAGCAACTGGCCGACCTGCTGCAGCCTACCGAGATCACGCGCGAGAACCTGCCCAAGGAGATCGCCAGCAGTTGGGTGTCGAAGGACGGCCGCGCCCTCATCGACATTTCGCCGAAGGTGAAGGCCGGCGCCGATCCGAACGACGACACCGTGCTGGCCCGCTTCGCCCACGAGGTGAAAAAGGCGGAGCCGGGCGCGATCGGGGGGCCGATTTCGATCCTCCATTCGGCGGACACCATCATCAAGGCATTCCTGCAAGCCGCCGCCTACGCGCTCATCTCGATTGCGGTCCTGCTGTGGGTCGCGCTGCGGCGGTTTAGCGATATGCTGCGCACGCTGGTTCCGCTGCTGGTATCGGCGCTCGTGACCTTGGAGTTGTGCGTTGTGTTCGGTATGCCACTGAACTTTGCGAATATCATCGCGTTGCCCCTGATGCTCGGCGTCGGCGTAGCGTTTAAGATTTACTTCGTGATGGCATGGCGCCACGGTCAGACCAGTCTTCTGCAGTCGAGCCTCACGCATGCCGTGCTGTTCAGCGCCGCAACCACGGCGACGGCGTTCGGCAGCCTGTGGCTGTCGCACCACCCTGGCACGTCCAGTATGGGGCGGCTGCTGGCGCTGTCGTTGTTCTGCACGCTGATCGGTGCAGTGGTGTTTCAGCCCGTGCTGATGGGTAAGCCGCGCGCACGTCTTGCGCGAAGCAAAAAGGAAAAATAAGCATGAAGCTGCGTAACACCGTGTTGGCGCTCGCCGCCACCGGTCTGATCTCTGGCTGCGCAACCGGCCCCGACCGCAAGCCGGGCGACCCGCTCGAACCCATGAACCGGGCGATATTCAGTTTCAACGACGGGGTGGACCGCTACGTCGCGGTTCCGGTTGCGAAGGGCTACCAGAAAGTGACGCCGCAGCCGCTGCGCACCGCCGTGAGCAACTTCTTTTCGAACCTGGGTGACCTGACCAACGCCGCGAATGCACTGCTGCAGTTGAAGATCACCGACGCGACCGAAGACCTCGTGCGATTCGCGTTCAACTCGACCTTTGGCCTGGGCGGCCTGCTCGACTGGGCGACACCGGCCGGCCTGCCCAAGCATCATCAGGATTTCGGTCTGACGCTGGGCCACTGGGGTGTTCCGTCGGGCCCGTATCTCGTCCTGCCGCTGTTCGGCCCGAGCACGGTGCGTGACAGCATGGGGCTGATCGTCGATGTGAAGTTCAATCCTCTGAACTATGTGGAACCGGCGGTGCGCAATCCGCTGTACGTGCTGCAGTTCGTGAGCGTGCGCTCCGACCTGCTGGGTGCGAGCAGCCTGCTGGAACAGGCCGCGCTGGACAAGTATTCGTTCGTGCGCGACGCCTACACGCAGCAACGCAAGGCGCGTCTGCGCGGCACGAACGAAAATGGGGCGCCGCTGCCGAACTATGACGACCAGGGGGGCGATTCCGGCGCGTCGGCCACGCCGGCAGCGGGCGTACCGGCAGCGGGCGGCCTGCCGAACTACGCCGACCCGGGCGACGCCGCGCAAGCCCCTAATGCAGCCTCTGGCGCCGCCACAGGAGCCCCGGCAGGCGTGCCTGACTATGCCGACCCAGGCGAGGCTCCCGCGAGCGGCGCAGCGGGCTCGATGCCCGCCGCGCCCGCCGCCGCTTCAGGCGCGCCGGTGCCGGCGCCGCAGCCCGCACCGGCTGACGGCGCAAAGCCGGCGTCAGCACCGGTTTCGCAGTAGGGAAAGAGAATCCAAGAAGACGTGCAAAGAGCACTCGAGCCGGCCCGTGGCCGGCAAGAGGCTCACTACTAACGGCGTGTCAGGCAACCGCCACCATGCGCAAAGCCCCGGCCGCGCCCATCGCGCGGCGCGCCTGAACCAGCGCGATACGCGCCGCCCGGGCGTCGCCGGCCAATTGGATGAGGGCGCCGATCTGCGACGGCTGCCGCATCAACTCGCGCAGAATTGGTCCAAGCGCCGTGCTGCCGTCGTCACGCAGACCGGCCGTGGCGGCCGAAGGCAACGTGCGCCAAGCCGGATCGACGATAGCGCGGCACACGGCGAAAGGCACCCCATGCGCGGCGGCTGCCGCGCCCGCAATATGCGACTCCATATCCACCGCTAGGGCGCCGTTCGAGCGATGCAGCGCGTCCTTGTCGCTCGCGCTCACCAACGGGGCGGCGACAGCGGCCATGAGGCCGCGCCGCAGACGCGCTGCAAGCGGCCCTGCCGCGATTGCGTCCGCCAGCCGGCCCGCCCACGCCCGATCGGTCTGGAGGCGCCCCAGCGGCCCTTCTACCGCGTCCGCGATGATCAGGGAACCTGCTTCCAGATCCGGTGCCAACCCGCCCGCCGTGCCAAAACTCACAATGCCCGAGCAACCGCGCGCGACCGCCGCGCTCAGCGCACGCTCCAGCAGATCGGCGCGCGCCGCATACACCACCTCGACGCCCTCGCCGCGCGCGATCCGCGCTTCGAAGGCCATGCCCGCGACCACGATCACCGGCAAGGCAGAGCGGCCATCAGCAGCTAACGGCGTTGTCGACACGGGCATGCGTTACATCCCGACCGCGACGCGCGTGAGGCCGTTGCGCTTCAGATGACGGAAGCGCGCCAGCGCCCACAACGGGAAGAACTTGCGATAGCCGTGATAACGGAGATAGAACACGCGCGGGAAGCCCGTCGCGGTGAAACGCGTTTCGTCCCACAAGCCATGTTCGCGCTGTTCGCGCTCCAGATACGCGACGCCGCGCGCCACCGCCTCGTGATTGACCTCGCCCGCCGCCATCAGGCCCATCAGCGCCCACGCGGTTTGCGATGCCGTGCTCGGCGCGCGCTCATAGCCGTGGTAGTCGAGCTTGTAGCTCTCGCCGCCCTCGCCCCAGCCGCCGTCCTCGTTCTGGATCGACACGAGCCACTGCGCCCCGCGCTTCATGCGCGGGTCGTCGTGCGGCATGCCGGCGGCGTTCAGCGAACACAGCGCGGTCCACGTGCCATAGATGTAGTTCAGGCCCCAGCGGCCGTACCAGCTGCCGTCCGACTCCTGCTCCTTCAGCATGTAGTCGAACGCGCGTTGCGCCGGCTCGCTGCCCTGCGGCAGTTCACCGATTTGCGCGAGCATCGAGAGGCGCCGGCCGGACACGTCCGCGGTCGGCGGATCGAGCAAGGCGCCGTGATCCGAGAACGGAATGTTGTTCAGGTAGTACTGCGTGTTTTCCTGTTCGAACGCGCCCCAGCCGCCGTCGCTGCTCTGCATGCCGACCACCCATTCGCGCGCGCGCGCAATGGCTTCGCGATCGACATCGGACTTCGTAATCGCCGCCGACCGATACATCGCCATCGCCACCACCGCCGTATCGTCGACGTCCGGGTAGTGCGCGTTGTTGTACTGGAAGGCCCAGCCGCCAGGCCGCACGTCGGCACGGCGCGAAATCCAGTCGCCGCGCACGTCGAGAATCTGCAGCGGACGCAGCCACGCGAGCCCGCGTTCGGCTGCCTGCTCGGCACGCGCTTCACCGGTTTCGAGCAGCGCGTGCGCCGCGAGCGAGGTATCCCAGACCGGCGAAAGGCACGGCTGGCAATATGCTTCGTCATCCTTGATAACGAGCAATTTCTCGATCGACTGGCGCGCAATCGCGCGATTCGGGTGATCGGCCGGATAGCCGAGCACGTCGTACATCATCACCGAATTCGCCATGGCCGGGAAAATCGCGCCGAGGCCGTCTTCGCCGTTCAGCCGTTCATCGACGAAGGCCACCGCCTGGCGCACCGCGCGCTCGCGCGTGGCTTTCGGGAACAGCCCGTCGACCGCGCGCAGCACGACGTCCACGCCGCGGAACAAGCGGAACCAGCCGACGTGCTGATGCGGCGCGCGAGGCGGCATGCCGGTGTTGACCGGCGCGCCGCGGAACAATTCGTCGATGCGCACGCGGCGCGGGTTGCGCGCCACCGGCCGCTTCGCATTGAGCACCAGCAGCGGCACGATCACGGTGCGAGCCCAGTACGACACCTTCGACAGATGGAACGGGAACCACATGGGCAACGACATGATCTCCACGGGCATCATCGGCACCGCACGCCACGACACCACGCCGAACAGCGCGAGCAGAATCCGCGTGAAGACGTTCGCGGCTTCGGCACCGCCGTGCGAGAGAATCGCCTCGCGCGCGCGGACCATGTGCTCGGCGTCCGCCGGGTCGCCGATCATCTTCAGCGCGAAGTACGCCTTGACGCTGGCGCTGATGTCGAGCGCGCCGTCGGTGAAGAGCGGCCAGCCGCCGTTCGGCATCTGGATGCGGCGCAGATAGCGCGCGATCTTCTGCTCCAGTTCCACGTTCGGCGTTTCGCCGAGGTAGTGAACCAGCAGCACGTACTCGGCGGGAATCGTCGCGTCTGCTTCGAGTTCGTAGACCCAGTGGCCGTCCGGCTTTTGCGCGGCGAGAATCGCGTCGGTCGCGCGCGTGATCGCGGCGTCGAGCGACGCTGCGTGCGCTTCACCCGCAACGGCCGGCGCGGGCGCGCCTGGCGCGGGGTCGGCGAATTCGGGCAGGACGGCGTCCAGCGGCTGGGCTTGAGAAAGGTCGTTCATCGGCGTTCCATCGGTTGATTCAGCATCGTATCCGCAGCCTTCTGGCCGGAGCGGATCGCGCCTTCTATCGTCGCGGGCAGGCCAGTGGCCGTCCAGTCGCCCGCAAGCATCAAATTGTTCCAGCGAGTACGCGTGCCGGGGCGCTGCGTTTCCTGGTCCGGCAGCGCGGCGAATGTCGCGCGTTTGTCCATCACGACCTGCCAGGCCGGCATCGGCGTAAGCGGCAAGCTGGCGGCTTTGGCCACCTCGGCCCAGACGGTGGCCGCCAGTGCTTCATGCGGCATATCGAGCAGGCGTTCGGCGCCATTCACGCTCACCGACAGGCGCCCGTCGGCGGCGAACAGCCATTCGGCGGTGCCGTTCAGGAGCCCGGTGATCAGCGGCAAGCCAAACGGCGGCTCGAACGCGAAATGCACATTGACGGTTGCCGCGAAGCGCGTTGGCGCGCGCAGTCCGGGCACGAGCGGCTGCGCGATTTCCGGGGGCACCGCGAGAATCACGGCGTGGTTCGGTTCGAGCGTGATGCTCTCGCCGGCGAAATTCAGTGCCTGCACTCGGCCGTTGCCGGGAGCGAAGACGATGTCTTTCAACTGCGATCCGAGCCTGATCGCCGCACCGCCATGCTGCAACAGCCGCAGCGCCGGATCGACGAAGGCGCTGCCAAGACCGTTGCGCGCGACCAGCGGCCGGCACGCGAGGCCGCCGGCAAGCAGGGTTTCGCGCACCATGGCGGCCGTCATTTCAGCCGACGCTTCGCGCGGCTCGACGTTCAGCAGGACATGAAACAGCGGACGCAGCAGGCGGTCCCATAGCGGGCCGTTGCAGCGCATGGTCTGCGCGACGCTGCGCCCGGGTTTGGCGAACAGCAGCGGCACGAGCGCCAGATAATCGCTCGGCCCGGTGTTCGGCACGCGCGCGTTCGGGTCGAAGATCCACCACGGTAAAAGTCCCGACGACAGGCGCACGGTCCAGCGCGCCCGGGTGGCCAGATCCACGAACGGATACTCCGGCTGCGCGGGACCGACCAGCTCGTCGGCGGCGCCGATCGCTCGCGTGTAGTTCAGCGTCGCGGCATTGCCCGACAGCACCATGTGATTGCCGCTGTCGATGGTCGCGCCCAATTTGGCGTCGTAATACGAACGGCAGCGGCCGCCCGCCTGGGCGGCGGCTTCATGCAGCACGACCTGCGCGCCGCGCCGTTGCAGTTGCACGGCGGCAGACAGGCCGGCGAGGCCGGCACCGACCACGTGTACGAGCCGCTGCATCGGCTCAGAAGAGCGCGTAGCGCGCGACGATCCACAGCAGGCGAAGCTTCGGCTTGCTGACCTTCGTGCGCGGAATGTCGAAGCCGCGCTCCAGCGTGCGCTCGAGCAGCACGCGATATACGCCCGACATGATGCGCGGCGCCCGCACCTGGCTGCGCGGCTCGCGGTCCATGATCGCGTCGGACAGGGCGAAGTGCTCCTTGGCCCGCTCGGCGAGCGTGGCGCACACGCGCGGCAGCGACGGGTCGTCGGCGATCTGGGTGGGGTTCTTCACCGCGATGCCTTCGCGCGCGAGCAATTCGTGCGGCAGGTAGCAGCGGTTGATGCCCGCATCTTCGTCGATGTCGCGCAGGATATTCGTGAGCTGCAGCGCGCGGCCCAGGTGGTGCGCCAGCAAACGGCCGGGCTCGTCCTGCATCCCGAATATTCTCACCGATAGACGGCCCGCCGCGCTCGCGACCCGGTCGCAATAGAGGTCGAGCGTGTTTTCGTCGGGTGCGCAGATGTCGGCGGCGGCGTCCATCGCCATGCCGTCGATCATCGCGTGAAAGTCTTCGCGTTGCAGTTGAAACGTATGAATGTGCCGCGTCAGCGCGCGCAGCGACGCACGCGGCGCGCCGGCGTAGCACGCGTCGATGTCGGCACGCCAGCTCTCGAGCGCGGCGGCGCGTTCGGCGCGCGGCATGTCGCTGTCGGCGATGTCGTCGACAGCGCGGCAGAAAGCGTAGACCTGATACATCGCGTCGCGCTGCGCAGCCGGCAGGATGCGCATGGCGAGATAAAACGAGCTGCCGGACGTGGCGGCAGCGGCGTCGATTTCTGTATCGTCCACGACAAGATTGGAAACAGCCAAGACGATCTCCGCTGGAGGCGCCCGCTGAAAGGCGTTCAAGAAGTTTTAATGCCTACCCGCAGGGCAAGCGGCCCGCGCGCGCGGACACGCGCGAAACACCCGGCTGGGAGGCCGGAAACGGCGAAAAGTATATCAACGTTTGTGAGATGCCGCAGAATCGCGGGCGAATAGGGGGCCGGAAGAGTGTCAGAAACCGGGGGGACCTGCGTCATCCAGCGCCCGACGGGGCCACGCGGCGCTTCCGGCAAGACAGCGTGCCGCCGCCGTGCGCCGTCAGACAAATGCGACCGAACGGTTGCGTCCTTGCCGCTTCGCGCTGTAGAGCGCGGCGTCGGCTTCGTTGATGAGCACGTCGTATGCCGGCACGCCCGTCCGGGCCGCCGCACCGCCTACGCTCGCGGTCACCGGCACGCTCGTGCCCTGCACTTCAACCGGCGTGTCGGCAATCGTGCGGCGGATCTTTTCCGCGACGTGCATGGCGTCGTCGAGCGGCGTGCAGGGCAGCAGCAGCGCGAATTCCTCGCCGCCGAAACGCCCGAACGTATCCTGCGCCCGCACGACCTCGGCAACCCGCTGCGCCATGACACGCAGCACCGTGTCGCCGACACCATGGCCGAACTGGTCGTTGATTTTCTTGAAATGATCGAGATCGAACAGCAGCATCGACATCTCGCCGCCGTAGCGCTGCCAGCGCGTATATTCGTCGCGCAGGCGGGCTTCGAAATAACGGCGGTTGGCGATACCCGTCAGACCGTCGCGGTCCGCGTATTCCTGGAGTTTCGCGACCGCCTCTTCACGCTCGCGCTGCACGATGCTCACGTGCGTGACATCGGAAATGGTGACGCACACGGCCACCACTTCACGATCGCGCATGAGCGGCATAAATGTGCAGTCCTGCTGCATGAAATCGACGCCGCCGGTAATCGGCCGGTCGTGGTCGAATTTGAACAGATACGGGCGCTGCTCCCACGAACTGAACGCAAAACTGCCGAGCTGAAACACGCTTTCGATCTTGCGCGACAGCCACACGCGCGGCAGTTCCGGAAAATGCGTGAAGAGCGATTTGCCGACCACCTGTTCCGGCGGCAGGCCGCTATGGTCCTGCATGAACCGGTTCCACATGAGCACGTTCATGTCGCGATCGAGCACGAAAATGCCGAAACCGACACGTTCGACCACCAGATCGCTCAACGAGTCCACGGGTACGTTCATAGGCTCGACAACAGCGCGTCAAGCGCCCCGTTCATGTGGCGAATCGATTCTTCGGCCATCAACATCACGAGGTGCGCGCGGAAGCTCTGATCCTCGAGCGCGAAATTCACTTCGACCAGCAGCGCCACTTCCCATTGCAGCACGCCGGGCTGGAACACCTCGTCGAGCGTGGTGGCTTCGCCGAGCAAACCCGGCGCGGAGAAAATCGGCGTGCGGCCAAGCTGGTCGAGAATGCACGAGACGCAGGCGCCCGTCAGCACGTTCGCGACGTCGAATACCAGTTCTTTCTGGCTCACCGCGTCGTAGGAAGAGCGCGAATAGGGGTCGCTCACGAGCGAACACAGTTGCTCGATGCTGTCGCTGCGGCAGATCACCAGCGCCTCGCCCTTGATGTCCGAGCGAAAACCCTGGCGCACCGCGCTCACGGTGTCTTCGATCCCGGTCATTTCCCGCAGCGCCTGCGCCGCCTCGCCGACCGCCACGACCTTCACACGCGGCACCGACAATTCGATGAACGCGTCGAGCAGACGCGCCAGACGCGTCGCCGCCTGGCCCATCGCCAGATTGGCGACCTCCTGCAGCGCGTCGCGCTGATCTTCGGTGAGGGCGGGCTCAGACATACAAGCCGTACTCCTTGAGGATGGGCACCAGCACCTCCGGCGTCACGGGCTTGGCAACGAATGCGGCCGCGCCGAGCGTGCGCACGCGCGACTGGGCCATCGGCTGGATATCGGCGGAGACGACGATGACGAAAGTGTTCAGATCCTCATGCTGCAAGGCTTCGAGCACCTGATAACCGTTCATGTCGGGCATGGTCAGGTCGAGGAACATGACCGACGCTTTGCCCTCGCGATACAGGCCGAGCGCTTCGCGCCCGTTCGATGCGTAGGAGACGTCCACATCCCAGTCCGGCGGCAATGCCTTGGTGAGCACCTTGCGGGCAAGCAGCGAATCATCGGCGATCACAATGGGCAACGGCATGGGCGGGTCGGAAGGCGGAATGGGGGTCTTACGCGTTATCGGCAGTTGGAGGCGCTTTCTTTAGCGCGCGCGCTGTCGGCGAACGGCGAAGTGCGAAGTGCGCTAACGCTGGCTGGAATGCCGGCTGCTGTCGATAAACGGGGAGGCCGCTTTGTGCGGCGCGATGGGAGAACCCGGCGGGCAGGCACGAATGCGTGCGCGCACGGTGGACGACGGCGATGACCAGCATGTTCGAAGCCTACCCCGTAGATGAATCTGCGCAGCTACGTGGATCGGGTTGGTCCCTTGCCGCGCGCGTGATTCCGCGAACACCTTCCGCCACGCGTTGTACGCATGTCTGGTCGGGCGGTCCTCGCGGGCAAGGCATCCGAACGTGGCGGACGCATTTTTTTGATGGAACCGATTTTCAAAGCAAAACAGCGGAAAAGCAACTCGCCAATTTCGCTTTCATTAATGAGATTTTCCTGTCACCCACCATTTAATAAAATATTTTGTTGAATTTTCAGCAATTTCTTTCGTTTTATACTTTTGTGTACGTTTGCGCTTCTCGATTCGTCGCTGTTTAAAAAAAGTCCGACGAATCAGGCTCGAGCCCAAGCTCATTCATTGAGCGCGGTAACTTCTACCGCCGCGCGGCGTCTATGCTTCTCGTATGATGCCTATTCCCGGGCACTTTGCCCTGAACGACCCTCGCACGACCGACAATGAAATCCGACCGGTTCGATCCGCCTCAAGCGAGCCGCCTTTCCGCTGACCGGCAGGACGAGGCGTTATATCCCGCCGTGCCGGAACAGAATTTCCACGTCCGGCGCATCACGCTGATCGCGCTGCTGATCGTGGCGATCATCTTGCCGTGCGTGTATGTCGCGGCCATGGCCTTCACCGATCTGCACAACCGCGAAGCCGACGCCACCGACATGACCCTGCGCACCGTCCGGGTCGCGGAAGAACACGCGCTGAAAGTGTTCGACATGAACGAGACGCTGGATGCGCGCATCGTCGATCTGACGGAAGGTCTGGACGACGGCGGCATTCGCGCCCGCGAACCCGCCATTCACGAAAAGCTGCGCGTGATGGGCGGTGGTTATCCGCAGGTGGCCGCGGTGTCGATCTTCGGACGCGACGGCGACTTGCTCGCCAGCAGCCGTTACCTGCCGTCGCCCGTCATCTCGATCGGCACGCGCGACGACTTCACCGGCATTCGCGACGGCAAGGATCTCGAACACGTCTCGAAGGTCATGACCGGACACGTGGCCGGCGAACAGGTCTTCAACATGGGCGTGGAGCGACCGGATGCGAATGGCGCTTTCGCCGGCATGGTCTCGGTCGCGCTGCGGCCGAGCTATTTCGAAGCGTTCTACCGCGAACTCATCGGCGCCGACGGCAGCATGACCATGAGCCTCGTTCGCACCGACGGTTCGATCCTCGCGCACTATCCGCGCACGCCCCGCGAGCCCGCGGCCATGGCGCCGCAATCCCCGTTCGCCGAGGCGGTGGCACAAGGGCGGCGCGCCGGCGTCGTGCGGATGCGTTCGAACGTCGGCGGTGAGGATCTGATCGTCGCGTTCCGGCACGTCGGCTCGTATCCCGTGTACGTGCTGTGCGGCTATCGCACCTCGGCGATCTGGGCTGCCTGGTATCAACACCTCGCCGTGCTGCTTCTGTCGATGTTCACGCCGTCCATCGCGCTATGGTGCGTGATCTGGCTATCGCTTCGCCGCCTCGGCGCGGAAGAGGAAGCGTGGGAGCGCTGGCAGGCCGAGGCGTCCATGCGCCGCTCGATCGAGTCCGCTTACCGCCAGTCGCGCAAGATGGAGGCGCTCGGCACGCTGGTCGGCAGCGTCGCGCACGATTTCAACAACCTGCTCATGATCCTCTCGGCCAACGTGCAGATCGCGCGGCGGCGCGGCGCGACCGGTCTCGACCGGGAATTGTCGGCGATGGAGCGCGCGCTCAAGAGCGGCGAGTCGCTCACCCGTCAGTTGCTTGGCGTCGCGCGCAAGCAGCCGCTGCGTAACGAGACGTTGTCCCTCGAACGCTGGCTGCCGGCAAGCCGCGAGTTGCTGCGCGCGTCGCTCGGCGCGAAAGTGTCGCTCGTGATCGATATCGGCTCCGAGGTCTGGCCGATGCGCGTCGACGTCGCCGAGCTGGAGCTGGCGCTCATCAACATAGCGGTGAACGCGCGCGATGCCATGCCCAATGGCGGTCGCTTCACGGTGCGGGCCACCAATCTCCATTTCCGCCACGAAGATGGCTTTCCGTTGACCGGCGACTTCGTGCAGCTGGCGCTCGAAGATACCGGCGGCGGCATGGCGCCCGACGTGCTCGCGCATGCGTTCGAACCGCTCTTCACCACCAAGCCGAAAGGCATGGGCACGGGCCTCGGCTTGCCGCAGGTTTTCGCGTTCTGTGAGCGCTCCGGCGGCCTTGCCGCCATCGACAGCGCGGTCGGCGCGGGCACCTCGGTGCGCCTCTATCTGCCGCGCGCCACGGCTGCGCCCGAGGCCGACGGTGCAGCCGAACCGCCCGTGGATGAAGGCAGTACGCGGCTGGGCCTGCGGATTCTGCTGGTCGAAGACAACGACGAAGTGGCCGCCGGCACCGAAGCCTTGCTGCAGATGATGGGCCATCAGGTCACGTGCGTCTTCAACGCCGATACCGCCCTGCACCTGTTCGACGATGCCCGGGCAAGGCGGTCCGAAGGCGGCAATCCATTGCCGTTCGATCTCGTGCTCTCCGACATTCACATGCCGGGCAAGATGAACGGCATTGATCTGGCCGAGGCGGTGCGCGCCTTCGACCGCAAACTGCCGGTGATTCTCGTCACCGGCTACGCGGAGGAACTCGACCGGGCGCGCCACGCGGGGGTGCGGGTGCTTTCCAAGCCGTTCGATATCGGCTTGCTGGAAAAGATGCTGCACGACATCCAGCATGCTCTCGCGCAGGCCGGCGCGAATCCGGAGACCCATTCGGCAAGCTGAAGACCGGGCTGGTGGACACCTGCCGAGATCGTGTCATTTACCAGTGGTTGTAAAAACGCCGCGGCGCGCCGTGCGTTTTTGCGTGGCGCCGCCGTGCGGGTGGGCGCCGGCGTGGTCCATGAGCGCATCGCGCGTGTCCGGCATGATCGTTGCGGCGTAATCTGAGGAGTAGGAGGGCGCGAGATGCGTCGTCCGTTAGGTCAGATTCACGTCGGGAGGCAGCCATGCGACATACTGTGATTGGATTATTCGACACCTATGCGCGAGCCGAAGACGCCCGCAATACGCTCGTGCAGACCGGCTTCGCACATGAAGCGATCGAGTTGCAGGCAAATCCGGATTCCTTCGCCGGTTCCGCCACTGACGAAGCCGGCTCGGGCGTGCTGGCGAATATCGAACGCTTCCTTGCGAGCCTGTTCGCGAGCGGTCCACGTGCAGCGGAGGCGGCGCATTATGCCGAAGCTGTGCGCCGCGGCGCGGTGCTGGTGTGCGTCAACGCGGCCAGCGGGGCTCATGCGGAGCTCGCTCGTAACACCTTGACCAGATTGGGGGCCACCGACATCGGTGAACGTGGGCCCGACTGGGACTCGTCAACGGAATCGAGGCGCGAGCATTCGGTGCTCGACGAACTCGGCATCGGCGCCATGACGCCGGGCACGCCGCACACGTCGAGCGTGACAACGCCAGGTGTGGCAACGCGGCCCGGCGCCGCCGATCCGCAGTACACGGTGGCGCCCAGCAACACCACCGCCGAGCCGTTCGTACCGCCGCCGCCCAGCGAGCGCCCAATGCGTGATCCAGTCAACGAGCCGATGACCGATCCGCTAGTGGGCGATGCGGGACGCAGCGCGATTGCTGCCGGCTCAGTGCCGGGCTCGGGCGCGATCATGCAGCCGCCACCGGAATCCGCTTACCGGGCGGAGCCGCCTGCCGCGGATTCGAGCGGCCAGATGCCGAACGAATATCTGGAGTACGAAGAAGATTTCCGCTCGCACTTCGACGCGCAATACTCGGCTGAAAGCACGCGTTACGAAGACTACGTGCCGGCGTATCGCTATGGCGCGGAAATCGGCCAAGACGAACGGTACCGCGACCGTGCCTGGGACGATGTCGAGCCGGAAGCCCGGCGTCACTGGGAACGCACCTCGCCAGACAGCACGTGGGAGCGCTTCAAGCTGGCCGTGCGTCACGGTTGGGAGCGAGTGACAGGCCATCACCACGTTTGATCGGGGAGGGCGAGCGGCGATACCGTGCATTGACGGCATCGCCGCTCGCCGCCACATCGCGTCGTCAGGCGGCGGCAAACCGCTTGACCCACGCCACGTAACGATCCATGAACGTTTGCAGGAATTTTCGCGTGCCCTCGTTGAGAATCTCGCCTTTCTCGTTGATCACCGCCGCATCGTGCTTGATGAACACTTCCGGTTGACCCAGCGTGGCGACGTCGAGATAAGCCAGCACGTTGCGCAGATGCTGTTGCGCGAGCGCCGTGCCGGTCGCACCGAGCGACGTGCCGATCACGGCGCCTGGCTTGTTGCCCCACGAATTGGTGCCCCACGGCCGCGAACCCCAGTCGAGCGCGTTCTTCAGCACGCCGGGCATGGAGCGGTTGTATTCGGGGGTCACGAATAGCAGGCCATCGGCGGCTTCAATACGTTGCTTCAGCTTCTTACCGGCCTCCGGATAGTCCGCGTCGTAATCCTGGCTGTAGAGCGGCAATGAGCCGATATCGATGAATTCGAACGTGAAATCGGGCGGCGCGAGTGAGATTACGGCGTGTGCCAACTGCCGGTTAAATGACTCGCGGCGCAGGCTGCCGACGACAACTGCAATGTGATGGGCCATGATTCGCTTCCTTGTGGATAGGCGCTGGACGGGCATAAGGGTACGAACCGTCCATCATAGGCAAAAGCCGATTGAGCGGCGACGGCGACCGTCCAAACACGGGAATTCAATTATTGGGAAACAGACGGTGATCCAGGTTGCCGGTGGATAACCCGCTACCCTCAAAAGTTATCCACAGTTTTTCTGAATAACCTTGTGGATAACTGGTACTTTTGCCTTGTCAATCAAGCGTGCTTTCGGCCTGAAATGTTTTGAGGCAAACGGGCGCACTTCGCGTATTCGCGCTGATGGAAGTCCGAACGCCGCGAAGAAATGACCGGCAAGAAGGGCGACGAAGAGCGAATTTACCTTGTCGCGGGCGCGGCAAGGACGCACGAGAATCCTGAAAAAAACAAAAAGGGCGCCAACGTGGGCACCCTTCTTTTCAATTTCGACAGACTGTCGCGTCGACGGGCCTGCGCCCGTCCACCGATTAGTTGCCGAAGAACACGTTGCAGTACGATGCCGGGCCGTTGCATTGCGACGGAGCGGCAGCGTGAGCCGCGCCGGAAGCTGCAGCAAACAGGGCGACGGAGGCGATCAGGGCGGAAAGAATGCGTTTCATGGTGCTACTCCTCTTCAGCGTGTGGTTCGCGATCGGGGGCGATCGATGGAGAGGAGAATAGCGATTCAGTGTCCGCCTACAAATACCGCGAACGGTAAGATTTTATTTCAGAAAATGAAACAGTCGGAATGTGTGCTGGAAGCAGGTTTGCGGCAAGTCCAGCAGCACTGCTGGCGCACGCGGCAGTGCTTGTTGAGCGCTTCAGCAGGCGTGATTTCAATTTTCGCAATAATATGTTGTTGTTGTCATAAGCACCCGGCACGGCACGACTAAGCACATCAAGTCATCGCTTTCCGGCGGGCATATGTTCAATACCAATTCGCTTGCGCACGCACTCGCGGGAGAATGGGGCACGAGTCCCAAACCCGCGCAAGGAAAATCATCCGCTCATGAGCCACGAAGATTCGCGCGAAAGCGCCCGGACAACGCCGCTGTATCGACGGAGCGGGCCATGGCGCAAGTAGGCGGCCCGGCGCTCGACGATCCCGTTTATTTGACGCAATTGCGGCGCGATCTGGTGCGATTCGCCCGGCTGCAACTGCGCGACGCCGCAGCCGCCGAAGACGCCGTGCAGGAAGCCCTGGCTGCGGCATGGACGCAAGCCGACCGGTTCGCCGCGCAGTCGGAGCACAAGACCTGGGTGTTCGGCATCCTGCGGCACAAGCTCGTCGACACCCTGCGCGCCCGGCGACGCACGGTCAATTTGTCAGCGCTCGAATCCGAACTCGACGGCGAAGCACTGCTCGATCGCGAACTGTTCAAGGACAACGGCCACTGGTCGCGCGAGGCCAAGCCGCAGCCGTGGCCGACGCCTGAAACCGCGCTGCGCCAGCAGCAATTCTGGACCTTGTTTGAGATGTGTCTGGAACATCTGCCCGAGCATATCGGGCGCGTGTTCATGATGCGCGAGTTCCTCGATCTCGAAACCGAAGCGATCTGCTCCGAACTGCAGATGACCGCGAATCATTGCAGCGTACTGATCTACCGTGCGCGGCTGCGCTTACGCACTTGCCTGAGCGAAAAGGGCTTGTCCAGCGAGGATGCGAATGGGGAAGTGTAAGCACATCACACGCTTGTTGTCCGACTCGCTCGACCGGCGCCTCACGACCGGCGAATGGGTCGCGATCCGGCTGCATCTGCCGACCTGCAGCGGCTGCCGCAACTACCGCAAGCAGATCCGTCTGCTGCGCGTGGCCGCGCGCACGGTGAGCGGCATTGCGACGCCGGATGCGGGGAGCAGCGAGGACTGAGGCGCGGCACGAAAACGCAGGCGTTTCTAGCGCGGCGCACGGACGCAACGACTGTGTCTAACGCTCGCCGGGAGGCGTGTCGCGATAGCGCTCGAAAAACTGTGCATGGGACGCGTCGTCGATTGAAACGGGGTGCCGTTCGAGGCTCGCCGGATGCTTCTCGAGCTGCGCGCGTGTGCGGATCGGCCGATGCTGGAAATTGCCGCCGCAATTCGGGCACACGTTGCGCAGCGTAGTGAGTGCACACACTTCGCAGAACGTACATTCGTAAGTGCAGATCATCGCGTCGGACGCGCTCGGCGGTAGTGCTTTGCCGCATCCTTCACAAGACGGTCTCAATTCAAGCATCGTGGCTCCGGGTTTTAAGGACGGCGAGGTACGGGCAGTGCCTCGCCTGCGGCGCAGTGTATGTGGCGCGGACGATCCGGAAAGGACAGCCTGGCATCAATTCCTGCCAGGTTCACCGAAGCCTGTCCCGCCGTCACGTCAGAGCGGTCCACAACACGAGCGTGAGGCCGACGACGGAGACGATCGTCTGCAGGATCGACCAGACCATCACGGTCTGCTTCAATTGCAGACCGAAATATTCGCGCACCATCCAGAAGCCGGCATCGTTCACGTGGCAGAAAAACACCGAGCCCGCGCCGATGGCGAGCGCCATCAGCGAATTGTGCGTCGTGCTGAGGCCGGCGACGACCGGTGCGACGATACCGGCCGTCGTGGTGGTGGCGACGGTTGCCGCGCCGGTTGCCTGGCGCAGTGCGACGGCGATCAGCCAGGCCAGCGGAATCAGCGGCATGTGCGCGCCGACCGCGATCTTGCCAATTGTCGTGCTGATGCCAGCGACCACGAGCGCCTGCTTGAGGCCGCCGCCCGCGCCGATGGTCAGCAGCAGCGCGGCGATGGGCGGCAAGCTTTTGCGCAGAATGCCGCCGACGCGCTCGCGCGCCATGCCGCGTGACCACCCCAGTGCCACAATGGCGAAAAGTACGGTGAGCCCGAGCGCAACCAGCGGCTCACCGACGAAATTCAGCGTGTTGAACAGGAAGGTCTCCAGCTGCAGCAACAGCTTGGCGACCGTGCGCCCGAGCATCAGCACGACGGGCAGCAGGATTGTGATGAGCGAGATCGCAAAACCCGGCGGCTCCGCGGCGTTCTGATGCGCGGTGAACAGTTTGCCCCGTTTCTTCCGGCTCGGCCACGTGCATCCGGCCGGACAACCACATGCCATAAAGCGGTCCCGCGAGAATCACCGCGGGAATCGCGACGATCAGGCCAAGCCCGAGCGTCAGGCCGAGATCGGCGTGCAGCGCACTCACGGCGATCAGCGGACCCGGATGCGGCGGCAGCAGCGCGTGCAGCGTGGTCATGCCGGCCAGCGCCGGAATCGCGATGCGCAGGATCGGCTGCTGCGACCGGCGCGCCATGACGAAGATGATCGGCACCATCATCACGAGGCCAACTTCGAAGAAGAGCGGCAAGCCGATGATCGGAGCGACGGCCGCCATCATCCATGGCAGCGTGCGTGGCGTGGAATGATTGAGAATGGTTGAGACGAGCCGGTCGGCGGCGCCAGATTCGGCCATCAGCGCGCCAAGCATCGCCCCGAGCGCAATGATGATGCCGACATCGCCGAGCAGCGCGCCGGCGCCTTTGCTGAATGCGCTGGCCACGGCCTCAAGCGGCAGGCCGGCCGAGAAACCCGCCGCGAACGTGCCGACCAGAATCGACAGGAACGGCGCCAGCTTCAGCACGCTGATGAAAACGATGATCAGCGCGAGCCCGAGTACGCACGACAGGATCATTTGGGTGTCGTGGGATGACCACGGCGCGAGTGTTGTTGTCAGATGCACGGCGTCCCTTTTCTATCGATTGACGAAGCCGTGGCCGCGCGTGGATGACGAATTGTGGCGAGGCGGTGTGGTTCGACGCAGCAAGGCAAGCAGACGACGATGCGATGTGTTTCGTCCGCTTGTGTAATTTGCTTATGCGAATTAATCGGTTCGTCCAGGCTTGCAGACGAATTATCGTCGGAATCAATCGGTCCGCTTTGCGTCCGTCTTTTTAACGAGCCCTTCATGTCCCGTCTTCCGCTTACGCGCCGCGCGTTCATTACTGGTGTCGGCGCAACGCTCGCCGCCGCCACGTTGCCTGTTGTCTCGACTTCCGTTTTTGCCGCCGACTCGCGCGCAAAGGAATTTCGCATCGGCTACCAGAAGGCCGCCAATACGCTGGTATTGCTTAAGGCCCACGGCACGCTTGAAAAGCGGCTCGCTCCGCTCGGCATCACCGTCAAATGGACCGAGTTTCCGGCGGGGCCGCAGTTGCTTGAAGGGCTGAATGTCGGCGCCATCGACTTCGGCTACGTCGGCGAGGCACCACCGGTGTTCGCACAAGCCGCGGGCGCGAACTTTGTCTACGTTGCGTACGAAGTACCGACGCCGCACGCCGAAGGTATTCTCGTGCATCAGGATGCGCCGATCAAAACGCTCGCCGATCTGAAAGGCAAGAAAATCGCTTTCAACAAAGGTTCGGACGTTCACTGGCTTCTGGTCGCCGCACTGAAGAAAGGTGGCGTGCAGTACAGCGAGATTCAGCCCGTCTTCCTCGCGCCCGCGGACGCTCGCGCGGCCTTCGAGCGAGGCGCCATCGATGCCTGGGCGATCTGGGATCCGTTCCTCGAGGCGGCAAAGCGGCAATCGAACGCGCGCTTGCTCGCGGATGGCGAAGGTATCGTGAACCACCACCAGTTCTTTCTGGGCGCGCGACCATTCGTGCAACAGAACAGCGATGTGATCGCCATCACGATGGACGAAGTCGGCAAGGAAGGCGCGTGGGTGCGTGGCCACTACAGCGAGGCTGCCGCGCAGCTTGCCCCCATTCAGGGGCTCGACGCCGGCGTGATCGAAGCGGGCTTGCGGCACTACGCGCACATCTACAAACCCATCGACGCGAACGTACTTGCGGAACAACAACGTATCGCCGATACGTTCAACGAGCTACGCATTATCCCGACGAAGATCGTTACGCGGGATGCCGCATTGCCTGCCGCGAAAGTCTAGGTTGCCGGCGTGGTGTTCGTTTTCGAATTGCGCGTTCCTTTGCGATATTTACGCAAATAGCGCGGCGACATTTTCCGGCGGGCGGCCGATCACGGCTCGCCCGTTTCGCACCACGATCGGCCGTTGCAAAAGGATAGGGTGGTTCGCCAGTGCTTCGTATAACTGAGCGTCAGTCAACGCAGCGTCGGAAAGATTGAGCTCT